>NZ_JBNWBW010000032.1:0-72711 GCF_053522725.1 Agrobacterium sp. 16-172Ci | reverse complement strand
AAAACCTCAATGGGGGAAATGACTGTAGCGCATGACATAAGGTATAGACTTAAAGCTAATCAGCAAATCACGGCAGACGGCCTTCGGCGGAGGGTTACGGTTCGTCGTCAATGGCCGGACGAGGTCAAAGCGAAGATCGTTTCGGAAAGCTTGCGGCCTGGTATGACGGTCAATGAAGTTGCGCAGCGCTATGGATTACGAGCCAACAACCTTTCCACCTGGCGGACAATGGCTCGGCAGGGCAAGCTGGTCCTGCCCGCACCGGAGGATGCGGCAGAGTTCGCAGCGGTATTCGTCGATCCGCCAGTTTCGGAACCCCCGCCTAAAACGGTTAACCGCCCCGAGATTGTCGTCGGTTCTGTTATCATCCGCCTTGAGGAAGGGGCATCCGCCGCCCGGATCACCATGTCTTCCCACTCTTTCTCTAGGGGGACGGGAAAGCCGTACTTATTCAGGTAGTCGCCAATGCCCGGGGAGGTCCAATACTTCCGGCCTTCCTAAGACGACGAACCTCAACCGTCATCCATCATAAGTGGGGTTTTGTGCCAGTCGGTGTATCTCCCCTGCCACCCTTGTCGAGCATTCTGCGGCATATTCTCCAGATAATCTGTTCCGCGTGTCTTTAGCTGCTGCGCAACTGAGGTGGGCAATTGGAATGCCAGTAGCCCGGTCTCGTTTCCGCCCGGGCCAAAGCCCCACGATTGCTTCGAAACATATAGAACATTGGAGACACTCAACGCCTCTGGAACGAAACTAAGGTGGTGGCTCCTTATGTATAGTTTGTACCCGACCAAAGGCACTCCAACCATCAGAGCAATTACAACAGCGTACTTCCAATATTTCGCCATATAATCCCTACGCGCCATCCGTTCCGGGGCCTTTGATCACGACCATTAAATAGCAGATTTTAAGCGGCCTGGGTGCCACATTGAACGTCCGAAATACCTCGAAACATGACCACATTAGAAACGTAGAGCTATGTCTCCTGGTGGCGCCATCCGGCCGTAGCCCTCTTCCGTGATTGAAGCTTGATACACCAATTCGGTTTTATCCAGCCAAGGTGGGATCAGCGCATCGCTTACCTTTTCTCCCAAGTGTAGTGATCTCTATCAAACGGACAGAGCACCGCCTAAAGGCTTTCAATGATAGAACATGGCAAGGTTGTCCCTTAGTGTTGGCGGCTGTGGTTTTGGAAGCGTCCGCCTGCCATTTGTTTGGTTCGAGGCAGGCAAACGGGGCCTCTCTGGGAAAAGAGCGCTTCACAATGAAGGCCCAAACATCCCATCATGCCGATTGGACCGAGCTGCGGCATCGTGCGAGCTTCGAAAGCGAGGCGTAAGGACCCGCACACGAATTTCTCGTTTGAGAGCCATCCGTCCAGCTTGACGGCTCAAACATAGGCCTCAGTCAAAGCTTGCAAAGGCCGTTTGTAGGTGAACACCTCATCCTCGCTGCCTATACGATAATTAAATATTAGGTTCATCGTCGGGAACACTTTTGTAAACATTGAAGTGAATGATCGAAGCTTGCGCTGATCGACAATAGGATCGACGCAGTTCAGAGTTGTGGTCCCATTGCCAAACGATGACGTTAAACCGCGCCACGACGCATTGCAGAATTCCTTAATCGCTTCACCCTCATCCTCGCATTTCAGCACCACTGTAATGCGGCGAAGGCCCAGTAAATCTCGAATTTGGGCCAAGTACACGCCGCGGTTTGCCAAAAGCTTTGCACGGTGCTCAGCGGAAGCCATGATTACCAGCCAACTATTGCTGGCTCCCAAAAAGAGCTGCCAATCATCATCGGACTTCGTCGGAAATATCATAGAAAGGCAGGACGTGATGAATTCCGCCCCTCGAGCGCTCCCCATTCCATTGGCACGTATCGAAAATAGTTTCGGCGGGTCGGCGAAAACATCCCCATGGAACATTCCTATTGACTGCAGCTCGGGAACGATCTCAATTTTTCTACCACACCAACTAAAAAACAATGAGCCTTCAGCGGTACGTTCCTCGATCGACGCACAGAGCAATAGCCCTGTCCGCAATGCGTTTGCTGTGGGGTGCGATGTAATAACGAATTGTGAAAAGATGCTTCCAAGGGAGGCTATTCTTGAGTGGACACTCTGAGCTTCCAACTGCGCAATGAATTGCATCGGAGTTTTAGGTCGGCCTATGTTTGGCAATAGCGAGATGTTGTAGCGAACGAACCTCTCCCAAATCTCCCGAAGAAAAAGTCGATTTACCAGTCGGGTTAAAGGCTCGACGGCATGTTTATCTATGGATGCAGATAGTGCAAAGAGGAGGCGTCCCGCCCGCGCCCGTTCATCTGATGATGCCCTACCGATCAACTCCTTTGCGAAGAAATACTCGTCAAGCGCCTGAAGTGCGGATTTTCGAACTTTCTCGCTCTCGATCCGGTAAATCTCATCGTAGGAGCGAGTTTCCAAAACAGCGAAGTCCGATCCTTCGTTGTTTTGCCGAGAAAGTGCCTGCACCAAATGTTTCGGCCACCGCGTCGTCTCGTCTTTCTTTATGTCGACTAGGGCAGAAATGCGCAATCCGGTCGAGCGCGAGAAATCGGCCCCTCGGACGTCGGCTCCAGTAAAGGTGAATTTGGAAAGATCGCTCTCTCCGAAGTCGAGATTTTTGAGGTCGCTTCTTATGAAATCACGAGACGGCTTCAGCCCAGCAAGAAGGGCGAGGTCTGCAAAATCGTTAGTTGAAGCGTCAATAACGCTTAAAATTCTCGATAGCGTAGGCTCATCGAAGTCTAAGTATCTCATCTATTTCCGCAGCCTGCTTCGAGCGAGGATCGTACGACCCAGACGATCTTTTTTGCGTGTACTATGTATCAGGGCATCGAGTATCGCGCCCTTTTCGGCGGAAGTAGCCACGGTCGTACGATCTTCAGAATCAACAGAGGTTGCTTCGACAAAGAATGCCTGACGGCCAGCATGGAGTGAGACTACTACCCGCTCTGAGCCTTCGATACCCGTGCTCTCCATCGACGCGACGTATTCGCCCTGCAGGACGTCTCCAGAGAGATACTCGCCCTCCTTAGCTGCGAATTCCACGCCGTGTGGCTTTACGTTGACGTCATCTAACCTGGACCGCTCCCCGATCAGAGACCCTTTCGCGGCTTGGTGGCTCGAAGAGTCAATTACCAGGGTCGCGCTGCGCAACGCGATGAATACTGTCCGACTCTGGTAATCGTACTCGGCACGATCCAGTCGTAAAGTGGCGTCCAGATAGAACGAAGTGCCATCGTTTGAAACTCGCGGCTGATGAAGCCGCAACTCAGCCAGTCCCTCTGTCTGCTCAAGAGGGGAGACTTTCCATCTCGCTATGGGCTCTTCTCGATACCTATCTTCGAGATCATCGATGTTGATTGGCGTCATTCCTTTTGCTGCAAGCCAGACATCGAACATTTCCGTACGCTTGACAGCAAACTTCGGGAGATCACCGTAAAACTGGTTGAGGATTCCTTCGATGTCGTCTGGTGTGACGGGATTGTCATAGTTCTTCCAGGCGCGGACGGTAGACTCACCCTGACCAAGAAAACTTCCAAGTTCACTGTTCGTCCATCTTTTAGGAGCGGTCCGATGTATACCGTCCGAACGCTGCCCTCCCGCCATGCAGTTCTCGATCAAGTTCGCCAGCTTTCGCTTTGACTGTAAATCACCTTTGCGATTCATTGCGATTGCCCATCACCTTTATGCGCTACTGCGCGCCATTTACACCGTGTGTCGTTGTAACTTGCAGACCTCAGCAAGGAGCAACACAATGAACGAATTCTTCTACAATCTACCAAATCAAGTGACTGCTTTCATCTCGTTATCGCCAATCTTCTTCGTTTATATGATGCAAGCAGTAACATATCTCGTCGCCATGTTTTTCGCCAGATCGCATCACCACTGGTTGTGGTCATGCTACCTGGCATCGGCGTGCATTCACGTGATGGCTGCAGCGGTCTACAGCGGAAACATTCACTAGGGCGGCTTCGGCCTATGGAGAGCTATCTTTGCACAGTGGGTTGTTGCGGTGCAATCTCAACCAAGGTCAGCGTAAGCGCATGTGTGATCATGGGAATAGGCAAACTCAGCTTCGCCGCCACGCAAATGTCTTCTCTTGGTGCATTCTTGCCATCAGTGTTGCAGCGATAGCTTTTGGAAAGCCCTATCGACCTTGGTCAATGTGCGAGGAGAGCACCGCTTACGGTCATAAGCACGAGGCCGTTGGTGCAGGGAACTCCGGCACAAGTAGTTCGGTTCGACGAATCAGCGAGCTCAGAGATCGCTCGTATGCTATTGCAAAGAGGGGCGCAAAACAGTGAGCACTCCAGTTTTGTCCGTCGATGCAGCCGTGAAGTTACACTGTCTCTTAATCATGGTTGGCTGTTCGAATGGCAGATCAAGTCGTTTGTATAAAGCTAGCTCAATCCGGGATTCCGACCTAACATAGCCATCCATCGCCCTACTACGATGCCACATTCTGGCCCATTGGCTTTGCCTTTGGCGGCGAGCACAAAATCTCAGATTTGCCGTACTAACGAAAGCGAAATAGCCGCGCGTATATTTGGAGCACTCTGTCAAACACCTGAATGTAAAACCGGACAAACCGCCCCAATGCTCCGAGTAAGGTCGCCGACAATGCGAAAATTGTCATCAATGACAAAATTATAAAAATTGTGCTTCTGACAATAGCTTGCTCGGCTTCGGAAAGAGCAGAATTGTTGACGCCCCCGAAATTTCCAAATCCCCAGTAACTAATGTAGAATACGACTGTGACAGCTGTCAGTATGCCGACAAATGTTCGCCCCACCTTCATTTCCGGAGGCTCCGTAGACAACACCGTAAATTCTTGGTCGGTCATATAGTTTGAATACCGAACCAGATCCAGCGTGGGCAGTAATTTGTGCAGCCCAAGGTTTGCTTGCTTGCGAAATAGTGACCCAGGTCTTGGCAGAAAACCTCTGATAAAGTCTCGCGTAGTTTCTAGCTCGAATGGAACAGAGGCTAGATACGGCGCTGAGAAAAAGGATCGCCCTGCGTTAGCTAGAGGCCTAGGATCGTCCATCACCTTATTTAGAAAAAAACCGGCAACTTTCGATGAGAGACCGTGATCGGATAATGTGTCAGTGAGGTGTTGAGACGCCTTAATCGATGCGGCGTCAGTTTCAACAACCATAACGATTTCGTCAACTATCGAACAGACCTCAAGAGATTGACGGTCAACGCCGCCTCTACAATCTATGATGACCACCTCATTTTCGGTGCGTAGTATATTTATCGCACGCGAGAGGTTTCCGAATTCGCCTGAGAACTCATCGTTGGCGCGCAGAGACCTTCGATGATCGCCTATGGGAAGCAGCGTCAAGCTCCCTATGTTATCTTTTCTCAAGTATCGCTCTGTCTCGCTTGTGGGGTATGACAATTGGATATCTGAACTCCAATCTTCATTTGCCACGATGTCGGCTACGCCTCCTCTCGCACCAGAGAAAGCGCTGAAGCCGAGGTAGTAACTTAGGCCAGCAGTTCCTAGATCAGCGTCTACAAGCACGACAGAATGCCCGCTTTCCGCCAACTCAACTCCCATAGCGGTTGCTAAAAGAGTTTTGCCGCTACCCCCTTTGCCACTCACAACAGCAATAGATTTTCCGATTTTTTGCCTAGGCTTGTCTTCAGTCATTGCCCTGATCCATGTCGGCTGAGCGTTGCGCATTTAGCTTATTTATTTGGGCCTCTCTGTCCTCAACCGAAATAACGGGAGTTGATCTAAGAAATGGTACGACTATCCAAAGCAACACAGAAGCTACCACGCTGAAAAAAGCGGCAATCGCGCAAAGGGAACTCCAGTGGCCGATATCCAAGCCCGTGTTCAATCTGAAAAAATGATAGGCTGGTTGACCACCTAACGTGACCGTCAAACCCATCGTGAAAATGAAAACTGTAAACCCCCACATTACTTCATCGCCAGTTGCTCGGATGCGGAAAAAGACTAGATTGATGGTGAAAAAATCATCTTCCTTGTCAGAGCGGATGGTGGTCGCTGCTACCAGTTTCCCGCTGATTATTACAGCGATTGCTGTCAAAACAATTGCCGAGAATATCGCTTGGAGAATTTCGAAAACACGCTCGAGCGAAAGGTCTCCTGGCTGTCCTAAAACCTTCCCCTCCATCAAAAACCGTCCAATTGTCGCATATTGTTCCCGACGCAGTATCAATTTTTTCTACCTACACCAGCTGAGAAAAGAAAATGCAACTTCTTTCTGCTCCCTGAGGTAGCTCTGACTCCTGATACAGATACATCTGGCAAGAGATCATCAAAATCGGTTGAACTCGGAGAATTAAAATATGTTGGAGTCGCGTGACCGGACGTGGGATTTGCAATATTCAAAGATTTTGGGCCGCTGATGTGTCCAGCCATTCGATACATTCGTAACCAAGGCGCATCTCAATCAATGACCGCTTTCGGTAAATAGACTAGCCAGCTGCATGCCCGAGTTGGAGGCGCGAAAGTGGTCCTTCGTGCCAACAATGATCGCTCGGGGCTCACAGCAGACTTCAGCCGCTTGATCGTACTGAACAAAAGCTCATCAATACGGCTCTGCTTATTGCCGTTAACGATGGCGGTGAGCGTGCTGGTCGGATAGGTCAGAGGATCGACATTGAGTTTAGAGGTCTCGATCAACGAGGCGATGGCGGCCCAGTTCTCTCCATCAGAGTCCGGCGGGCATGCGCTCAGCAATAAGCGAGCCGAATATCCCGACCATCGCAGTCTGGCGCGAACAGCCTCATGTTTCCGGCATCTCCATCGGCCTGCAGAATACCAGAGAGGCCCTGCGGTATCCATTCGGCATGAATGCTCCAGCGGCCGGGAGCGTAGAGGCAACTTATTGAAAACTCGAGAAGGCATCGCCAATACACTTGGTCGAAACCTCGTAAAACATAGCTGGACGTCCAATGCCCAAAGAAATTTCTCACGGGCGCGATGGGTCAAGTATGCGCGCGAGACATCGGACGATACTTTGTTCCCCACTAGCGGCTAAACAGATAGTAGCTACCGGGGGCGGGGCGTCAACGCGGCGTCAACGATTGCTGATAGCCAAATCAGATCACCCTCTGAGAGCGCCGCCAGCTTGTTTACAACAGTGTTAAGCTGCGGATTAAACCGAGGGTCGGTCTCATCAATCCGAAACAAACTCGCAGCATCCACGGCAAAAAACCTCATGAACCTCTCGATTGTTGCGAAACTCGCCCCGATTGCTCCGCTTTCAATTTTCGCTACCGTATCGATAGACATGCCCGTCTGATCGGCCAGCTGTTGCTGCGTGAGCTTTAGCCTGTGCCTATGCGCCTTAACGCATGACCCAAATGTAGAACGAAGGTCCATGATTACGTCTCCAAGAGGAGATGTAAAACGGCAAAAAGGTTTCGCGTTATGGATTGAAATTACGTATTTGCAATTAATTGCATTTAAAAGGAAGCATGCTATCATCAATTTGAGATGACATGCTGCTCGGGGACAAGAATGGCTGAAAAAAAGCCGGAACCACTTACCGTTGGCGGACCCAGCACGTCAAAAAACAACGAGCGTCCCGGCGTTCGATTTTCTGAGAAATTATTGGATCAACTCAAATCAATAGAAAACGGCGAAGCTGACGTGTCCAGAGTGACAAGAACAACGAAAAATTCTCCGGCGACATGGCCGCTCCTGATCGCGGTATCACTGATAGTACTGTTCACTGTTTGCACAGTCTGGTCGTCTTTGCGCTCACGTAACTACCATATTCCGGCGTCGGCAAACGCAGATGTAGTGCATTCACGTTCCGACATCATGGTTCCAGCGTTTCGTTACATCGTGGAGCAGGACGCTTTCACGGGATTAAATGTAGATTTTGCTCGCGTTGAAAACGACCAAGGGCAATCTCTATACATAGGGAAGCCAGACAAAAGACGACAAGATTTTCAGGAGAATACAGCATTTGTAATTCATCCAGGAAGCTACATCTGCACGATTCGCGGAGATTGGCTTGTCATCGATTTCATCTCGCTAAGAGGCGGCCTCGTCTCCCAACCGATGCAAATGCGTTGGGACGTTTCTAGAGACAAGCGACGACTGATAATAGAACCAGGTACTCGATCCGACAAATTGCTGAACTCCATCGTCGGCGCAGATGAAATTAGATTCAGATATGAAGACGACTGCGGACATGTCGAAACGCTGATTTTCGACACCGGTGGGCTTGAAGATGCCCTTTCCAAATTACGGGCGAGTTCGTAGGAACTAGCTACGCTCGCCGCGCTCCAGCTTATCAAGTCTAAACATAACTTCTTTAAGCCGTCGCTCTAGATCAGTTCCACGCGCTTCCTCAGCACGAAGTCCGGCGCGCAAATTTTCGAGCTCAATCTCCGTGTGATCGCGCCTTGGAGCGCGTCTCGACTGCCCTTCTCCAAAGTCAACATTGGGAAAGGACGCCTCAAGGCGAGAAATTATCTCAGAGTTTAGCGAACGGTTCGACTCTGTAGCACTCTTCTCGATCTGATCTTTTAGGGCCTGGGACAGGCGAATTTTCATCTGCGTATAGCTAATCATCGCACCGGTATGGATCATAATGGTCTAGACCACAATCCGAAATCTGTGTACACCATAATGGTCCTGAACCATAAAGGTGTAATATGAAGTTGTTTTCTGCATTCAACGTTCGGCTCCCTCTCGAACTGAAAGCTTGGCTTTCTGATCAAGCTGGCAAAAACGGGCGAAGCCTAAACGCCGAGATCATCCAAATTATAAAAACTGCGAGAAGCGCTAGAGCGGAGGAAGAAGCATAATGCTGAAACTTCCTCGATCCCGCGCGTCTACAGAACCCGGTTCAGCTCATCTCCTCACCGAGACGCAGGCAGCCGAACGCATACACAAGTCCATCCACACACTCCGTAGGATTCGAAAGCGGGGCGAAATCGGCTGCTACCAGATAGGTCGCTCCGCCTACTACACCGACCGGCATATTGATGAATTTTTGAAGGGCTTAGAACAATGCAAAACGAACGGTATCAACTCGGCAAATATTGGCTCTCACAGCACAATAGCCCCGTCTACAAAGCCACCTGGTACGATGCTGACACTGGACAAACACGCCGCGCATCTCTTGGCACAAAAGACTTTCATGAAGCAAAAAAGCTCCTAGCAGAGTACGCCCTGAAGGAGACAATACCTAAGGATCAAAGGGCTGCGGACATGCCACTAGGCCTCGTTTTCTACCGGTATTGGGAACACCATGCGAAGAACATTGCATCGGCAGACCAAGCAAAATACGCTTTATCGCTCTGGACCGAATTCTGGGGAGCCTCAACGGTTGCTGACCTCACGCCACCAAAACAGAAAGAGTTCATTCTCTGGCTAAAGGCAAAAGGCTACAAGAATAGCTACGTATCCCGGACAATGTCCGTCGGACGGTCCGCTGTTCGCTTCTCATGGAAGAACGGCGAAATTAGCTCGGTGCCCTTTATCTACGACGAGCCAGACAGGTCTGACGAAAAAGAACCCTATCTAATCAAGCTCGCGGAGATGAGACGGCTACTAACTAAGGCGCAGGAGCGCCCTCATATGTTCATCTATTGCATGATAGCACTGAACACCATGGCTCGACCGGAAGCCGCCCTCCAGCTTTCTCCGTCGCAGGTAGACCTTTCTGACCGGTGGATCAATCTCAACCCAAAGGGCAGAAAACAGACGAAAAAATACCGTCCAATCGTCCCTATCACGAATACGCTATCACCCTTCCTCCAGCAGACAGATATCCCCGCATTCGTTCTTTGGAACAGCAAACCTATAGCAAGCGTAAAAAAGACCTTTGCCTCCACCGTATTAGATGCAGGTCTATCAAAAGAAATTACGCCGTATAGCCTGCGCCACACGATGGCTACTGAACTACGCCGTCGTGGCGTGTCGGCTTGGGAAATTGAGGGGCTTCTTGGGCACCGTAGACCAAGCACGACGGAGAAGTATGCGCACTACGCGCCGGACTACATGAGCGCAGGACGAATGGCCATAGACGCATATTTTGAGACGCTCGGCTTGACCTACACTGTACCAAGGCTAGTTCACGTGTCAGAAGCGTGTCAGTCGCTAAAAATGAAAAATCCCCAGAAGGGGATTTCTCAATGATATCAAAATTCGGATGGTGGGCGTGACAGGGATTGAACCTGTGACCCCTACGATGTCAACGTAGTGCTCTCCCGCTGAGCTACACGCCCTCCGTGGCGGCGGATAGACCACAAAACCGGTTCATGCGTCAACTGCTTTTTTTCGGTTTTGTGAAGGTTTTTTGAGAGGCCTTACGCCACAAGGAGTTTGTTGACCTCATCCACCAGATCGCGCAGATGGAACGGCTTGGAAAGCACCTTGGCGTCCTTCGGAGCCTTCGAATCGGCATTCAGCGCAACGGCTGCAAAGCCGGTAATGAACATGACTTTCAGGTCCGGGTCGAGTTCGGTCGCGCGCCGCGCAAGCTCGATGCCGTCCATTTCGGGCATGACGATATCGGTCAGCAGAAGCGAAAAGGGCTCTTCGCGAAGCCGGTCATAGGCGCTGGCGCCATTGTCGAAGGAAGAAACCTTGTAACCGGCTTTTTCCAGCGCCTTGACGAGGAAGCGGCGCATATCGTTGTCGTCTTCAGCGAGAAGAATTTTCTGATTCATCATAAGTGACCGTAACTACTCAATGTTTGGAATACCCTAGCCCGATTATAGGATTTTCACGGTAAATATCCTGTGAACGCGTGAATCGGTATAGCGCTGATTGGGCGATAGTATGGACTTGCCGCGCCGTAACTGGCAACATGAACATCCTGATAGTTTTGCGACATGGTAAATGACCCTGAATGGACTGGATAACGGGTGAATATGAGCTGTTTGAAGTAACGGAACCTGCCGTTCAAACCCTGCCATTCGTCTATAATTCCCCCCATAGCGGCCGCTGCTACCCCATCTCCTTCCTGGAATCGGCAAGGCTCGATTCGCACGAGATTCGCCGCTCCGAAGATCATTTCGTCGACGAGCTGTTCGCGGCGGCACCGGAGATCGGCGCGCCGCTTCTCAAAGCGAATTTCCCGCGCGCCTATCTGGACGTCAATCGCGAGCCCTACGAGCTCGATCCCCGCATGTTCGAAGGCACGCTTCCGCCTTATGCCAATATCGGCTCCATGCGGGTCGCAGGTGGCCTGGGAACGGTGCCGCGCATCGTCGCCGAGAATATGGATATTTATGCCCACCGCCTGCCGGTCGACGAGGCGCTTTCGCGGATCGAGACGATCTACAAGCCCTATCATGCCTGCCTGCGCCGCCTGCTGTCTCGCACCCACGCCAATTTCGGAATGGCGGTACTGATCGACTGCCATTCCATGCCGGGCAATATCCGCGTTGCCGGCTCGAATCTGAGGCCGGATGTAATCATCGGTGATCGCTACGGCACCAGCGCATCCCAGGAAGTCTCCCGCGCCGCGCTGCATTTTCTTGAAGAACTGGGTTTCGTCGCTGTCTGCAACAAACCCTATGCCGGCGGCTTCATCACCGAACATTATGGCCGGCCCATCCGCTCTCTCCATGCGCTGCAGATCGAAGTCAACCGGGCGCTTTACGTGGATGAAAAGACGCTTTTGAAAAAAGCCGATTTTCCCGCCATTCAGGCGTCGCTTGAAATCTTCATGCGCCAGCTCGGCGCCTTCGTTTCCGAATACGCGATAGAAACGTCGCTCGCTGCCGAATAGCAGCTCGAATCATCCGCTATTTCAATCTTTTATCCCGGACGGTCTGGCGGCCCGCCGGACAAAAAAAACCGCGCCTTGGCGCGGTCAAGTCTAGGGAGGAAACACCCAAGGAGGGTATTTACAGTCAAAGACTGTAGGATCACGCTACGCAGTAATTGCACAATTGTCAATCATTTTATTTTATGCATATTTTTTAGGCTTATGCTGAAAATATGGAAACACCGGCGCCTTCATTCGTATGAGTGGACGGCGGATGCGATTCCGGTCTATGCATTGCCGCATAGAATTCAGACCCAATTTTCAGGCAATGAGGTTTCGCATGCTGCCCGACCGGGATTTCTTCTTCAAACTTGCCGATGCCGCCAGCGCAGAAACGCTTCCCCGATTCCGCACGGGCATTGCCGTCGCCAACAAAGAGGATGGCGGCTACGATCCGGTGACGGAAGGCGATCAGGCAGCAGAAACAGCCATTCGCGCCCTGATCGAGGCCCGTTTTCCGCAGCACGGCATTCTGGGCGAAGAACACGGCAATATCGGTCTCGACCGCGAGCATATCTGGGTCATCGACCCGATCGA
Source organism: Agrobacterium sp. 16-172Ci (assembly GCF_053522725.1). Classification (NCBI taxonomy): domain Bacteria; kingdom Pseudomonadati; phylum Pseudomonadota; class Alphaproteobacteria; order Hyphomicrobiales; family Rhizobiaceae; genus Agrobacterium; species Agrobacterium sp. 16-172Ci. The sequence continues at coordinate 60,366 of NZ_JBNWBW010000032.1, read as the reverse complement.
TGGCACCCGCGCCTTCATTTCCGGCGTGCCGGTCTGGGGCACGCTGATCGGCTTCCAGTCAGCCGGCCGCGCCTCCATGGGCATCATGGACCAGCCTTTCACGAAAGAGCGCTATTTCGCCGATGGCGAGACAGCCTGGTATTTCGGGCCCGACGGCGAAAAGAAAATCCGGACGCGTGATTGCGCGTCTTTGTCGGATGCGGTGCTGTTCACCACTACCCCGCATATCTTCACTGCGGAAGAAAAGCCCTTCTATGAAAAGGTACAGGATCAGGTCCGCCTTTTCCGCTACGGCGTGGATTGTTACGCCTATTGCCTGCTTGCAGCCGGCCACGTCGATCTGGTGATCGAATCCGGCCTGAAGCCCTATGATGTCGGCGCGCTGATCCCTGTCATCGAACAGGCCGGCGGCATCATGACGACCTGGGATGGCGGACGTCCGGAAAATGGCGGCCGCATTCTCGCCGCCGGCTCAAAGGCGGTGCACGAACAGGCGCTCGCCATTCTCTCAAAACTCTGAGGCACCCCGCTTAAGCGGCCATCATTCCGGCGCGAAAAACGCGTCGATGGCCGCCAGCGCCTGTTTGCGGAAAACGTCACGCTCATGCAGCAGTTCGTGGCGCGCACCGGTGATCGGAAGAAGCTGCGCTGCCCGGAAATTGCGTGAGAGTTCCTCCTGCGCCTTATAGGGCGTGATGGTATCCAGCATCGGCGCCAGAATAAGGGTCGGAATGGTGATATTCGTCAGATGGTCCTGACGGACCACCCGTCCCATGGTCTTCAGCGCCTCATAGACCCAGCGCGCCGTCGGCGCACCGATGAAAAGTTCCGGAAACTGCCTGTGCAGCGAAAGATTTCTTCTAAAACGTCTGGCGTCCGAGGTGAGCGGATTACCGTCGAAATCTCGCTCCCGCTGATCCTTGCCGAGCTGAACCCGTCCAAGACCAACGAGACTTAGAACCGTCGCCACCACCCGAATGACGGATGAGGGGACGGATTGCTGGCTGTCCAGCTCGATGAAAGGCGAACAAAGCGCCAGACGGTCGATCCGGTTCGACAGGCCGGGTGCGGCGGCAAGCGCTGCAAGCGCGCCGGTGGAATGCGCGATCATGAAGAATGGCAGCCGCGTATCCGGCAACACCACCTGTTCGAGAAAAAGGCCGATATCACGCTGATAGTCGGAGAACCGCCGCACATGCCCGGCACCCGGTTTTTTCAGCAATCTTTCTGAACCGCCCTGCCCGCGCGTATCGAAGGTCGCAACCCAGAAACCCATGGCGGTGAGATCGCCGACCGTTTCGAAATATTTCTCGATACATTCGTTCCTGCCATGCAGCAGAACCACGGTTCCGCGAGCCACCTGGCGGCTGGCGCGAAAGATCGCATAGCGAAGCTGTTTGCCGCGATCGCCGGTAAAATAACCGACGGTATGGTTGCCGGGAACCGGGTTGTCTTCGCTGGCGCGCAATGTGGCTTCGATCATCGGTCTTTTCCGGCTTTTCTGCCTTTTCGGGATAGGTCGGCGGCGCGGGAAGGTCAAAGAAAAAATTGCCGGAACCGTCGGTTAAAGCAGTCGCGGTTCCGGCGAATAAGACAGAAGAAGAAGGGACGTTATTGCTTCTGTCCACGGAGAATGTCTCCGATGACCGATGTTTTATGGCTCTCAAACTGAACGATGCCGGAACCTGACGTTCAGCCATGGTTCATGTTTCTTTCGCCTTTTCACGCCCCCCTTGACGCAGCGGCAGGCCATTCCCATCTCATTCATGCGGTCGCCAGAACGGGACCGCGCCACATGTCCGGCCGTTGCCAGAACGGGACGCCGGGCTTAACCGCAAACAGTCGCTTCTTAAGGAGGACACCATGCGTCACGTTGATTTTTCCCCCCTCTATCGTTCCACCGTCGGCTTCGACCGTCTTTTTTCGATGCTTGACGGCCTCGGCCAGCCTGAACAGGCCCAGTCCTATCCGCCCTACAATATCGAGCGGACCGGCGAAAACACCTATCGCATCACCATGGCCGTTGCCGGTTTCGATGAAACTGAACTCAGCATCGAATCCCGTGCGAATACGCTGACGGTGAAGGCCGAGAAGGCCGCAGATGAGAAGTCATCCGAAGGTGAGTTCCTGTATCGCGGCATTGCCACCCGCGCTTTCGAGCGCCGCTTCCAGCTTGCCGACCATGTCGAGGTCCAGACCGCTTCCCTGAAGAACGGCCTGCTCCACATCGATCTCGTCCGCAATATTCCCGAAGCCATGAAACCGCGCCGCATTGCGATCTCGTCCGACAGCGCCGATGCGCCGAAGACCATCGAAGCCCAGATTTCGCCGGCTCAGGTCAACTAAACCGATCCGGACCTCGAACGAACGGCCCCGTAAAGGGGCCGTTTTTGTTTGATGAAAATTCGTTCTTCAGCGGGTGGAGACTACCGCACCTTCGGCGGCAGCGGCTTCCGATATGGCCGCTTTTTCATGGGCCTTTCTGGCATAACGTTGGGCCAGCACCGCGCAGACCATCAGCTGGATCTGGTGGAAAAGCATAATCGGCAGGACGATTGCACCAATGCTTTGGCCGGCGAAAATCGCGCCCGCCATGGGCACGCCACTGGCGAGGCTCTTTTTCGAGCCGCAGAAGGTGATGGTGATTTCATCGGCCTTATCGAAACCCAGCAAACGGCTGCCGAACATCGTCACACACAGGACAAGCGCCAGCAGCAGGATATTGATGACGATGACCACACCGATATCCCTGAGCGAAAACGTGTGCCAGATGCCTTCGATGACCGCATCGGAAAAAGCGAGATAAACGACCATCAAGATGGAGCCGCGATCGACCGGAGCCAGCAGTTTCTTGCGCGCCCTGATCCAGTCGCCGATCCACGGCTGCAGCACCTGACCGACGATGAAGGGCAAAAGCAGCTGCAGGAAGATCTGCAGGAACGCATCCAGCGAAAATCCACCGCCATGGCCCCCCACCGTAAACAGCAGACCGACCAGCAGCGGGGTCAGGAACATGCCGAAAATATTCGAAGCGGAGGCCGAACAGATCGCAGCCGGCACGTTTCCGCCCGCCATGGAGGTGAAGGCAATGGAAGACTGCACGGTGGATGGCAGGACGCAGAGGAACAACACGCCCATATAAAGCGGCGCAGGCAGAATATTCTCGGGAATGAAGCCGATTGCCACGCCGAGCAGCGGGAACAGGCCGAAGGTCACGAGAAGGATCGCCAGATGCAGGCGCCAGTGCAGGATACCGGCAATCACCACATCCCGGGAAAGCCGCGCGCCGTGGAGGAAGAACAACAAAGCGATCGCCAGTTTTGTCGCCAGCCCGAAATACTCTGCCGGCTCACCGCTGATCGGCAAAATGGAGGCCAAAATCACGGTGGCCACCAGCATCATGGTGAAGCGATCAGGTAGGAAGCGGGTCATGGGAGATCTTTCCGGCATCGGTTTTGCTTGAAACGCGCGCTACTATCGCTCATCATGAATTCCGATGCAAAGATTAACAGTTATCGCGATTCAGGATAATGCTGAACCTTCAACATCTTGCCAGCTTCGTGATGCTTCAGCAGACCGGCAGCTTCACGCTGGCGGCCGAACGGCTGGGGATTGGCCAGTCCACTGTCAGCCAGCATATTCAAAGGCTTGAGGCCGCACTTGGCCGCCGGCTGATTACCCGAAGCACCCATCAGGTGAAACTGACGGGCGAAGGTGAGGCGCTGCTGGGTTACGCCCGCAACATGCTGGAAATCGACAGCAAGGTGTCATCGCTATTCAGCGAGAACCGTCTGCGCGGGCGGTTGAGGCTTGGCGTTTCGGAAGATTTCGTCGCCAGCCGGCTGACCGCTATTCTGGAAGAGTTCATCCGCCTTTATCCCCTCGTCGATCTGGAACTGACCGTTTCGCTGAGCGGCGTGCTTTACCAGATGCAGGACAATGGCGAACTGGATGTGGTGCTCGCCAAACGCCGTCTTGGCGACAAGCTCGGTCACTTTCTCTACCGCGAACCGCTCGTGTGGCTGGCGCGCGACCCGGAGCGGACGCTGAACCAGCCGGACGCCCTGCCGCTGATTGCCTTTCCGCCGCCGAGCATCACCCGAAAGGCGGCGCAGGAGGCGCTCGACCGGGCCGGCCTCGCCTGGCGGATCGTCTGCACCTGCGGCAGTCTCAGCGGGCTGACCGCCGCGGCAAGAGCGGGCATGGGCATTCTGGTGCAGCCACGCAGCATGGCGCCGGCAGGCCTGAAGGAGATTGCCGCAGGCGTGCTACCGCCGCTGGAGGACGTGGAATTCGTGCTTCAGCCGAGCAAGGGTGCGGATGCGAAGCTGGTGCGCGCCCTTTCCGATCTCGTTTCCAGCAAGAGCATCGCACCCGGCAGTTTCGTATAGCCTGTTCAATTCTCCCGCCGCGACAGGCAGCGGCCGACGCTGTCGCGCCAGCCGGCAATGGCGTCTTTCCGTTTAGCCTCTTCCATTGCGGGGCTGAAACGGCGGTCACGCCGCCAATGTTCAGCAAAGGCCTTGCGATCCGGCCAGATGCCGGCGCGGGAGGCGGCAAGCCAGGCCGCTCCGAGAATGGTCGTTTCCAGGAAGACCGGCCGGTCGACGGGTGCCGCAAGAATATCCGCCAGCCGTTGCATGGTCCAATCGGAAGCGACCATGCCACCATCGACCCGGAGCACCGTCTTGCCATTGTCACCCGCCCAGTCCTTGCGCATGGCGTCCAGCAGGTCGAAGGTCTGATAGGCGACGCTTTCAAGCGCCGCGCGGGCGAATTCCGCCGGACCGGTGCCACGCGTCAGCCCGAAAATAGCGCCACGCGCTTCCGCGTCCCAATAGGGTGCGCCAAGGCCGGTGAAGGCCGGAACCAGATAGACACGCTGATTGGCGTCAGCCTTTTCCGCAAGCGCGCTGACCTCGGAAGCGACCGAGATGAAACCGAGCTCATCGCGCAGCCATTGCACGGCGGCACCGGCAATGAAGATGGAGCCTTCCAGCGCATAGGTGGTGACGCCGTCGAGACGGTAAGCGATGGTCGTCAACAGCCGGTTGGTGGAGGCGACGCGATCCGTGCCGGTGTTGAGCAATGCAAAGCAGCCCGTGCCGTAGGTGGATTTCATCATGCCCGGCTCGAAGCAGGCATTGCCGATCACGGCTGCCTGCTGATCGCCGGCGACACCAAGGATCGGAATTTCCGCGCCCAGAAGCGATTTATCCGTCACGCCGAAATCGGCGGCGCAATCCAGCACTTCCGGCAGCATGGCGCGGGGGATATCGAGGATCGACAGGAGTTCATCGTCCCATGCATTGTCTTCGATATTGTAGATCAGCGTTCGAGAGGCATTGGTGGCGTCGGTCACATGGCGGCGGCCGCCGGTGAGACGGTAGATCAGGAAACTGTCGACCGTGCCGAAGCAGATTTCGCCCTTGACGGCTTTTTCGCGAAGGCCGCTGACACTATCGAGAAGCCATTTCAGCTTCGTGCCGGAAAAATAGGGATCGAGCAGCAGACCGGTCTTTTTCGAAAAAAGCGGCTCCAGCCCCCTTCTTTTCAGATCCTCGCAGACGGGAGCAGCGCGGCGATCCTGCCAGACCACGGCCCGATGCACGGCCTCGCCCGTGTTCCGGTCCCACAGCACGGTCGTTTCGCGCTGGTTGGTAATGCCGATGGCCTCGATATCGGAGGCGGCGATGCCGGCATCGGCAAGCGCCAGCCGGATGGTTTCGAGCACGCTTTTCCAGATATCCTCGGCATCGTGTTCGACCCAGCCGGAGGCCGGAAAATGCTGCGGAAATTCTCGCTGTCCGACACCGATGACCCGCATGTCGCGATCAAAGACCATCGACCGTGTCGATGTCGTTCCCTGATCGATCGCCAGAATATAACCGCCCATCATGCTACTCCCTTTCAGACGCAATGACCGGGGCGGCAAGCCGCCCCGGTTTCAGATTTTACGCAGACATCACTTCTGCCAGCTTTTGACCAGTTCGTCGTAATTGACGGTGACCGGCTTTTCCTTTTCGTTGGCAATCTTCAGCTGCGGCGCCAGATTGCCCTTCGAAACGGCATCCTTGTTCCAGTATTCGATATCGTGCTCTTCCGCCAGTTTCGGGCCGATATCGCCCTGCACGCCAGCGCGTTCCAGACGGCTCATGACCTTTTCCTGCTCGGCGCAGAGAGAGTCCATCGCCGCTTGCGCGGTTTTCGCACCCGACGAAGCATCGCCGATCGCCTGCCACCAAAGCTGCGCCAGCTTCGGATAATCCGGAACGTTGGTGCCGGTCGGCGACCACTGCACGCGGGCTGGCGAACGATAGAACTCGATGAGACCGCCGAGTTTGGACGCCCGGTCCGTGAAGCTCTTGTGGTGGATGGTGGTGTCGCGAATGAAGGTCAGGCCCACATGGCTCTTCTTCACATCCACGGTCTTGGAGGTCACGAACTGCGCATAGAGCCAGGCGGCCTTGGCGCGGTCGTCGGGGGTGGATTTCATCAGCGTCCACGAACCCACGTCCTGATAACCGAGCTTCATACCGTCCTTCCAGTAGACGCCGTGCGGCGAAGGTGCGACGCGCCATTTCGGCGAACCGTCCTCGTTCACGACTGGCAGGCCGGGCTTGGCCATATCGGCGGTAAACGCCGTGTACCAGAAGATCTGCTGGGCGATGTTGCCCTGCGCCGGCACCGGACCGGATTCGGAGAAGGTCATGCCCTGCGCTTCCGGCGGCGCATATTTCTTCAGCCATTCGAGGTATTTCTCGATGGAATAGACCGAAGCCGGACCGTTGGTATCGCCGCCGCGCGCCACGCAGGAGCCGACCGGCTGCGACTTGTCGTTGACCTTGATGCCCCATTCATCGACCGGCAGACCGTTCGGCAGGCCCTTGTCGCCGTTGCCGGCCATGGAGAGCCAGGCATCGGTGAAGCGCCAGCCGAGCGACGGATCCTTCTTACCGTAATCCATATGGCCGAAGACCTTCTTGCCGTCGACATCGCGGCCGGTGAAGAATTCGGCAATATCCTCATAGGCCGACCAGTTGACCGGCACGCCGAGGTCATAACCATATTTGGCCTTGAAATCGGCCTTGTTCTTTTCGTTGTTGAACCAGTCGTAACGGAACCAGTAGAGGTTCGCGAACTGCTGGTCGGGAAGCTGGTAGAGCTTCTTGTCCGGCGCCGTCGTAAAGGCGCTGCCGATGAAGTCCTTGAGGTCGAGGCCGGGATTGGTGACGTCCTTGCCTTCATTGGCCATGAAGTCGGTCAGGTTGCGCACCTGCTGGTAGCGCCAATGCGTGCCGATAAGGTCGCTGTCGTTGACCCAGCCGTCATAAAGGTTCTGGCCGGTCTGCATCTGGGTCTGGATTTTTTCGACGACGTCGCCTTCCTGGATCAGGTCGTGCGTGACCTTGATGCCGGTAATGGCGGTGAAGGCCGGAGCCAGAACCTTGGATTCATATTCATGGGTCGTCAGAGATTCGGAAACGACCTTGATTTCCATGCCCGCGAAGGGTTTCGCGGCATCGACAAACCATTGCAGCTCTTTTTCCTGATCGCCACGCGAAAGCGACGAAAGATCGCCGATTTCCTTGTCCAGAAACTGCTTTGCTTCCTCCATTCCGGCGAAAGCGGAACCCGTCATTGCCAGCAGCATAGCCGCCGTCGTCGTCATCAGATGCCGTCGCATATCAGTCCTCCCAGGGGTTTGCGATTGCATGAAGTCTGCGGATGCGGTTTTCCTCCGCCGCACCGTTTTCCTGCTCTAGACAAATCGGAAAACGCCGATGGCGTAAACCAAGGATAGAGCGAGAGCCCACCACAGGTTCGGCCCGACCAGCCCGAGCCATGCGAGATGAATGAAGGCGCTGCCGAGCAGCGAGATGAACAGCCTGTCACCGCGCGTGGTCTCGAAGCGCAAAAGGCCGAAGCGGGGATTACCGCCGGGCGAGAGATATTCCCAGAACCACATGCCGACGAGCAGCAGCGCGATGGCGCCAAAAAAGGCCGCCGTCTGCCAAGTCCACGCCATCCAGGTAAAATCGGGCATCTTCGTCATGGTCAAACCCTCCCGAGCGCGAAGCCCTTGGCGATGTAATTGCGCACGAACCAGATCACCAGCGCGCCGGGTATCAGTGTCAGCACGCCAGCGGCGGCAAGCAGGCCCCAATCCATGCCGGCGGCAGAGACCGTCCGCGTCATGGTCGCGGCAATCGGCTTGGCGTCCGTCGTCGTCAGCGTGCGGGCGATCAGAAGCTCGACCCACGAGAACATGAAGCTGAAGAAGCAGGCGACACCGATGCCGGAAGCGATGAGCGGCATGAAGATCTTCACGAAGAATTTCGGGAAGGAGTAGCCGTCAATATAAGCGGTCTCGTCGATTTCCTTCGGCACGCCGGACATGAAACCTTCGAGAATCCACACCGCCAGCGGCACGTTGAACAGGCAATGCGCCAGCGCCACGGCGATATGCGTATCGATCAGGCCAAAAGCCGAATAAAGCTGGAAGAACGGCAGCGCGAAGACGGCGGGCGGCGCCATGCGGTTGGTCAAAAGCCAGAAGAACAGGTGCTTGTCGCCGAGAAAGCGATAACGCGAGAAGGCGTAAGCCGCCGGCAACGCCACCGCGACCGAGATCACCATGTTCATGACGACATAGATGATCGAATTGATATAGCCCGAATACCAGGATGAATCCGTGAAGATCGTCCGGTAGTTCTGCAACGTCGGCTGATGCGGATAAAGCGTCATGGAGGAGACGATTTCCGTGTTCGTCTTGAAGCTCATATTGACGAGCCAGTAAATGGGAACCAGCAGCAGCAGGATATAGATCGTCGGCACCAGCCAGGAAAAACGCGACGGCCCATGGTGGCGACGCCGCGCATTGACGGCAAGGCCGGATCGTCCCGTCGCAGTGGCTCTCACCGGCGAACTGCCGATGCCGTTGCGCTCCACGCTTGTCGTGACATTCGAGGCGCTCATGTCTCAAGTCTCCGCGTCGTGGCTGGTCATGACGGTGTAGAACACCCAGGACAGCAGCAGAATGATGAGGAAGTAGATCAGCGACATGGCCGCCGCCGGCCCGAGGTCGAACTGGCCGAGCGCCATCTTCACGAGATCGATGGACAGGAAGGTGGTGGAATTGCCCGGGCCGCCGCCGGTGACGACGAAAGGCTCCGTATAGATCATGAAACTGTCCATGAAGCGCAGCAGGAAGGCAATGAGCAGCACGCGCTTCATCTTCGGCAGCTGGATGAACCGGAATACGGCGAAACGCGATGCCCCATCGATCCTTGCCGCCTGATAATAGGCATCCGGAATGGAGACGAGGCTGGCATAGCACAAAAGCACGACAAGGCTCGTCCAGTGCCAGACATCCATGATGACCACGGTGATCCAAGCATCGAGCGGATCATTGACATAGTTGTAATCGAGCCCGAGCTGATTGGCGTAATAACCGAGCAGGCCGATATCGCTGCGGCCGAAAACCTGCCAGATGGTGCCCACGACATTCCACGGCACCAGCAGCGGCAGCGCCATGGTGACGAGGCAGACCGGCACGCCGATGCCGGATTTCGGCATCTTGAGCGCGATGAAGATGCCGAGCGGAATTTCAATCGCCAGGATAATGCCGGAGAACAGCAGGTTGCGCCCCAGCGCATCCCAGAAACGGTCCGAGGCCAGAATTTCCTCGAACCATTGCGTTCCAGCCCAGAAGAACTGGTTATTGCCGAACGTATCCTGCACCGAATAATTCACGACGGTCATCAGCGGAATGACGGCGGAAAAGGCGACCAGCACCAGCACCGGCAGCACCATGAACCATGCCTTGTTGTTCCAGCTCTTTTCCATGGTCAGGCCCCCATCTTTACACGCCACGAGTCGGCGAACACGCCAATGGCGGCCGGATCGAAGCGAACACCCGCTTCCGCCGGGATTTCCTCGTCTTCGGCAACGACGATCGCGAGTTTCTGGCCGGCGAACCGGGCGCGCACGATCTTCTGCCGGCCGATATCCTCGACCTTGTCGACAGCTATGGGCATGCCGCCCCGTTCCAGCCGGACGAATTCCGGGCGGATGCCGATCTCGATGCGTTGCGCTCCGTCAACCTTTGGCGCACCGGCGAGCGGCACACCAAGGCCGCCGACCATTGCGGTCGCGCCGTCGATACTGGCGGGCAGCACGTTCATGCCGGGCGACCCGATGAAATAACCGACGAAGGTATGTCCCGGCCGTTCGAAAAGCTCAGCCGGCGTGCCGATCTGGACGATCTGCCCGTCATACATGACCACAACCTTATCGGCGAAGGTCAGCGCTTCGGTCTGGTCATGGGTCACATAGACCATGGTGAAACCGGACTGGCGATGCAGCCGTTTCAGCTGCGAGCGCAGCACCCATTTCATATGCGGATCGATCACCGTCAGCGGCTCGTCGAAGAGGATGGCGTTGACATCGGACCGCACCAGCCCCCGCGCCAGCGAAATCTTCTGTTTTTGATCCGCCGTCAGACCACGCGCATGGCGTTTGGCCATGCCGGAAAGATCGGTCATTTCGAGGATTTCCCGCACCCGACGGTCCACCTCGGCCTCCGGCACATGCCGGTTGCGCAGCGGAAAGGCCAGATTGTCATAGACCGTCATCGTGTCGTAGACGACCGGGAACTGGAATACCTGCGCAATATTGCGGTCTTCCGTGGCGAAATCCGTCACGTCGGTTCCATCAAAGGCGATGCGGCCTTCGGAGGGGCGCAGCAGCCCGGAAATGATGTTGAGCAGCGTTGTCTTGCCGCAGCCGGAAGGGCCGAGCAGCGCATAGGCGCCGCCGTCCTCCCATTCATGGTGGACTTCCTTCAGCGCATAGTCGCCGGCAGCCTGCGCCTTTGCGTTATAGGCGTGGCGGATGTGATCGAGCGTGATGCGTGCCATGACCGATCTCCCTCAAGCCGCTTCGCCGATGGCGCGGCCATTCGCGTCAAAGGCCATCAGGTGTTTTGTATCGAGAAACAGCTCTATGTCCCTGTCCGGCTCGATGTCGTGAATGCCATGCGCGAGCATGACCCAGCGCCGGCCCGAAAATTCCACATGCACGAAGCTTTCCGATCCGGCGATTTCCGAAATCAGCGTCCGCGCCCGGATCGACTGCCGGGCCTCGCCCTTCGCCTGCGGGAAAAGATGATGCGGTTGGAACGCAATGGTCAAAGGTCCATCCGGCACGGCGGCAAGATGCGCCGGCACCGCAATCACCGCCTGGTCGGCACGGGTGAATGCACCGCCCGCCTTGATGACCTCGATGGTGTTGAGCGGCGGGTCTGCAAAAATTTCCGCGGTGACGATATCCACCGGACGCCGGTAAACCTCGATGGTACGGCTGAACTGCGTTACCCTGCCCTCGTTGAGCGTTGCGGTATTGCCGCCCAAAAGCAGCGCCTCGGAAGGTTCGGTCGTGGCATAAACGAAGATGGCGCCGGATTCGGCGAAAATGCGCGGCAGTTCCTCGCGCAACTCTTCGCGCAGCTTGTAATCGAGATTGGCCAGCGGCTCATCGAGCAGCACCAGATTGGCGTTCTTGACGATGGCGCGGGCGAGTGCTGTGCGCTGCTGCTGGCCGCCGGAAAGATTGAGCGGCGTGCGGTCGAGATAGGGCGTCAGCTTCAGAAGCTCGGCGGCTTTCCTCACTTCCCTGTCGATGGTCGCCTGGTCCTTGCCGGCAACGCGCATCGGCGAGGCGATGTTTTCGTAAACGCTGAGCGCCGGATAGTTGATGAACTGCTGATAGACCATGGCGACGTTGCGCTTCTGCACCGGCCACCCCGTCACATCTTCGCCATTGAAAAAGATCGAGCCCGCGCTCGGCTTGTCCAGCCCGGCCATCAGCCGCATCAGCGTCGTCTTGCCCGAAAGTGTCGGTCCAAGAAGGACGTTCAGGCTTCCGCGCTGCAACGTCAGATCGGTCGGGTGAATATGATATTCACCGCCAACCATCTTAGAGACGTTTCGCAATTCAAGCATGGTGATCCAAAGCCTCCTCCGCTTTTATCCGGATCGTCAGATTGCCCTTAAGCGCCCACCTGCAATGTCTTCGACATAATCCTCCAGCTCACGCACCTCTTCCGGGGTAAAAAAGAGCCCCTGCTTGGTGCGACGCCACAGAATATCCTCCGCCGTCAGCGCCCATTCCCGCGCCATCAGCCAGCGAACCTCAGCCTCGTACAGCGTACCGCCGAAATACCGCCCGAGCGCCGCCGCCTCCGTGGCATTGCCGATCAGCACCGCCGCATCCGTTCCGTAGCAGCGCACAAGCCGCTCCGCATGACGCTCTTCAAGAAAGGGGTAACGCGACCGCAGCGCCGAAACTTCCGCGGTGTAGGCCTCGGCGCCGAAATTTCCACCCGGCAAATGCGAGCCCGCCGTCCATGGCGCACCCTTTTCACCCAGCGCATCGCCGATTTTTTCAAGAGCATGTTCGGCAAGCCGCCGATAGGTGGTGAGCTTGCCGCCGAAAATATTGAGAAGCGGCGCTTCACCTTCCGCCCCTTCGGTTTTCAGCACATAATCGCGGGTCGCTTCCTGCGCTTTCGATGCTCCGTCATCGAACAGCGGGCGCACGCCGGAATAGGTCCAGACGATATCCGCCGGCTCCACCGGTTCAGCGAAATATTCGCTCGCCGCATTGCAAAGATAGCTGATCTCCTCGTCGCTGATCTTAACAGCCCGGGGGTCGGCGGTATAGTCGCGATCCGTCGTGCCGATCAGCGTAAAGTCCTGTTCATAGGGAATGGCGAAGATGATCCGCCCGTCCGGATTCTGGAAAAAATAGGCACGCGGATCGGAAAATTTCTTGCGCACGATGATGTGGCTGCCCTGCACCAGGCGGACATTATGGACATTGTTTTTGCCGAACGCCGAGGACAGCACCTTGTCCACCCAGGGACCCGCGGCATTCACCAGCATGCGCGCCCGGTAGGTTTTGGCCTCTCCGGCCGCATTTTTCGTTTCGACATGCCAGAAGGTGCCTTCGCGTCGGGCCGAAACCACCTGCGTGCGGTTGAGGATGAGCGCGCCGCGATTGGCAGCGTCGCGGGCATTCAGCACCACCAGGCGGGCATCATCCACCCAGCCATCCGAATATTCGAAGGCGCGGGCAAAAATCGGTTTCAAAGGTTTCCCGGCGGGATCGCGGCGCAGATCGAGCGAGCGGGTCGCGGGCAGAAGCTTGCGGCCGCCGAGATGGTCGTACAGAAACAGCCCGAGACGCACGAGCCAGGCCGGGCGCACGCCACCTTTCTGGAACGGCAGTACGAAGCGCATGGGCCAGATGATGTGCGGCGCCATGGCCCACAGCACCTCACGTTCCATCAGCGCTTCGCGCACCAGACGAAACTCGTAATGTTCGAGATAACGCAAACCGCCATGGATAAGCTTGGTAGCGGCGGAAGAGGTGCCGGAGGCGAAATCGTTCATTTCCGCAAGCGCGACGGAATAGCCCCTGCCCACGGCGTCACGCGCGATGCCGCAGCCATTGATACCGCCGCCGATCACGAAAATATCGTGGATTGCCTCGTCAGACATGGACCCTCCCGCGCTTTCATCGACGCTCTCCTCATCGATATACTGAAAGCACGGACATCTAATTCGAAGACAAAACGAATGTCAAACGAAATTCATGGGCTATCCCGATCAGGACTCGACCATCTCGGTTTCGATCAACCGGACGTCATGATCGGCACAGATGGCCCGGATCGAATCCACCGGACAATGATCGGTGATGAAAGTATGCACCTGGGAAAGATGGCCGATACGAACCGGAGCCGTGCGCTCGAATTTGAGCGAATCCGACACCAGAATGACATGGCGTGCATTGGAGATGATTGCCTGCGCGACCTTGACCTCACGAAAGTCGAAATCCAGCAAAGCGCCATCCTCATCGATGGCCGAAACGCCGATGACCGCAAAATCCACCTTGAACTGGCGAATGAAATCCACCGCCGCCTCGCCGACGATACCGCCATCGGAACCGCGCACGACACCGCCGGCAATCACCACCTCGATACCGGGGAAGACACGCAACCTGTTGGCAACATTGATGTTGTTGGTAATGACCATCAACTCGTGATGATCCGCCAGCGCTTCGCCCACGGCTTCGGTCGTCGTGCCGATATTGATGAAGAGTGACGAGTTGTTCGGGATAAGGGCGGCGGCGGCGGCGCCTATCGCCTGCTTTTCGGAAGAGGCTATCGCCCGACGCGCCTCGTATTTGACGTTTTCATTGCCGCTTGGAAAAAGCGCGCCGCCGTGGATGCGGGTCAAAACCCGCGTATCGCAGAGATCGTTCAGATCCTTGCGGATCGTCTGGGGAGTGACGGAGAACCGCGCCGCCAGCTCGTCGACCAGCACCCGCCCGTTCGCTTTCGCCAGCGCAACGATTTCATCCTGACGCGGTGTGAGCAGCATTTCACCCTCCCTCCTCTTTCAATTTTTTCGTTTTATTGAAGAGCGAACGAAAAACCAATGTCAAGGGACGGTTTTGCAGCAGCGATAGTGGCGGGATGAAAACAGGTCGTGAACCCCACGACGCCATTTGACGATATTATTTAGCCGACTTTCTGAATGAGCGGGCTGGAACGGGACATCGCCGAGGACGCGGCACCAAATGCATCGCCGATGCCGATTAGCACCGGTTCGTTTACACCCAGCCTCTCAACGGCCGCAGCCAGTTGCGTAAGCGAACCGCACCAACGCTGTTCGTTTGAGCGACTGACGGAAATCATGATGGCAACGGGCGTCAAGGCAGGCATGCCATGGGCAAGCAGGGCAGCTTCGATCTCGGCTGCGGTGCGCCCACCCATGTAAAAGACCGTGGTTACTGAAGGGTCAGACAGCGATTTCCAGTCGATATTCTCCGGCAGCCTTCCCTGCCGGGAATGGCCGGTGATGAAGCGTACCGACTGGGCATGGTCGCGATGGGTCAGGGACACACCCAGACGCGAGGCCATGGCGCTTGCGGCAGTGATGCCGGGAACGATCTCAACCGGGATATTTTCAGCCTCAAGCGCAGCGATTTCCTCGCCGGCGCGCCCGAAAATCATTGGATCGCCGGATTTCAACCGCACCACCCGTTTGCCGGCCTTGGCGAGACGGATCATCATGTCATTGATATCTTCCTGCCTGCAGCTTTCCCGGCCGCCACGCTTTCCGACCAGCATGCGTTTCGCCTCCCGCCGCGCCAGTTCCAGCACTTCCGCCGAGACGAGATCGTCGAACAGGATGACATCGGCCGCCTGCAAAGCGCGCACCGCTTTCAGTGTCAGCAGTTCGGCATCGCCCGGTCCGGCGCCCACAAGCGTCACAAGGCCTCGCCCCGATCCTGCCCGCGCAGCCTGCATTCCGATATCCGCAAGCAGCCGTTCCTCGCTGCCCTCATCCAGCCTTTCGGTAAAAGCCCGATCGACGAATTTTTCCCAGAAAGAGCGCCGCGACGCACCGGGAGCGAGCCGCAGATTGACGCGCTCGCGGATTGTCTGGGCAAGCGCGCCCCAATCCCTCAGCGAAAGCGGCAGCAATGTCTCAATGCGCCGGCGGATAGCCTGCGCCAGAATGGGTGCTGCGCCATCGGTAGAGATCGACACCACCACGGGCGAGCGATTGACGATGGAGCCAAACTGGAACTGGCAGAATTCCGGCTTGTCGATGACATTGACGGGAACGCCGGCCGCGCGCGCGGCAGCGTAGAAGCTCGCGGCTTCCGCATCGGTTTCGCAATCCGCCAGCGCCAGTTCCGCGCCGCCGAAGATATCCGAACCCCACGGACGGTCATGCCATCTCAGCATCTGGCTTTTTGCGACAAGCACTGCAAAGCTTTCCGAAAGCTCGCTTGCCTCGCAATAAAGATGCAATTCCGCCCCGCAGGCCAGCAGCAGTTCCGCCTTCCAGGCGGCCCCGTCCGATCCGCCCGCCAGCACCACGCGCTTGCCCTCAAGCCCCCAGAAGACCGGCAACTTGGCTAATCTTTCCATGCGGGCCGGTTCATTCCGCTGCGGTTTTAAGGCATCCATCGATGATCCCCCTGATTTCGGCGCGGCAGGAGCCGCAATTGGTTCCGGCATTCAACGCCTTGCCGATGGCTTCGACGCTGCGGCAGCCTTCGCGGATGGCCGCGGTAATCTGGTTCACTCCGACGTTAAAGCAGGAGCAGACGGTGGCGCCCGGATCGGCGCGGCCGGCACCGGGGCGACCAGCGACCAGCGCAAAACGCATGCGCAGATCCTCATGACGCTCGGCAAGTTGCGAGATGGCCCAGTTGCGGGCAACGGCCACCGGCTGCCTGGCGACGAACAGCGCCGCCAGCAGGATATCGCGGTCGAAGAAGGCGAGGCGCAGGTCACCCGTCTGCCGGTCACTATAACCCAGCGGCTCGACCCTGGCCTCGATGCCGAAGACCTGTCGCGCCCAGAGTGTCCAGTCCTGCGGCTCCTCGGCAAAGGCAAGCTCCATGCGATAGCCGCCATCCGCTTTGGCCGTGGCCCAGTACGCACAATCCGGCGCATCCGGCCGGATGCGGGAGATGGCGAAACCATAGGCTTTAGCTTCGAAGCGCCTTGCCCTTACTGCCACGTTTTTCGAGGCGGGCTGGCCGGAATAGGGGTCCGTCACCGGCGCAACCACAACATCGATGCGCGCCTGCGAGGCGAACTGGTCGTTCCAGTGCATCGGCGCAAACACCGAGCCGCGCGCCTGCCTTTCGCTCACCAGCGCCCGCAGCAGAACCTTGCCATGGGGGCTTTCCAGTTCCACCAGATCGGCGCTTTCGATTCCCAGCGCCTGCGCATCGCGCGGATGAAGCTCGGCGAAGGGTTCGGCGATATGGGCGGTCAGGCGCGCACTTTTGCCGGTGCGGGTCATGGTGTGCCATTGATCGCGGATACGGCCGGTATTCAGTGTCAGCGGGTAATCCGCCGATGTCCTGCCTGTCTCCGGCAAAGCGGTGGCGATGAACCGCGCCTTGCCATCGGCATGGTAAAACCGCCCATCCGAAAAAAAGCGGGTAACGACGGCATCGCCCTGCCCGGCCTTCGGCCATTGAAACGGCGTCATCGCATCATAGGAATTCCGCTCGACGCCGCTGATATCGAAATCGCGACTGCCGGCATTCTCGAAACCTGAAAGAGCGGCATGTTCGGCAAAAATATCCGATGGCTGGCCGTAGGCGAAGGCCGTGCCGAAACCCATGCGCCGGCCCACTTCCGCCATTTGCCACCAGTCCGATTTCGCTTCACCGGGCGCATCGAGAAAACCGCGCTGGCGGGAAATGCGCCGCTCGGAATTGGTGACGGTGCCGTCCTTTTCACCCCAGCCACGCGATGGCAGAAGCAC
Source organism: Agrobacterium sp. 16-172Ci (assembly GCF_053522725.1). Lineage (NCBI taxonomy): Bacteria > Pseudomonadati > Pseudomonadota > Alphaproteobacteria > Hyphomicrobiales > Rhizobiaceae > Agrobacterium > Agrobacterium sp. 16-172Ci. Next base: position 43,000 of record NZ_JBNWBW010000032.1, on the reverse strand, counting down.
ATGCGCATGGCGGGCCGTATCGGTACTCGCCATGACATCGGACACCACGACGAAAGGACACGCCTTGATGGCCGCCTCGACGGCACCGGCATCCGGCATGGAAACCACCGGGTTGGTCGCCATGATCCACAGCGCCTTGATGCGGCCATCGGCCACGGCCCTGAACATGTCCACCGCCTTCAGTCCGGGTTTTTCCGCAATGGCGGGCGAGGCCCAGAAGCGCCGCACACGGTCGCGATCCTCGGCATTTTCGATGGCCATATGGGCGGCCAGCATGTTGGCGAGCCCGCCGACCTCACGCCCACCCATGGCGTTCGGCTGGCCGGTGAGCGAAAAGGGACCCATGCCCGGCCTGCCGATGCGGCCGGTGGCAAGGTGGCAATTGATGATCGCGTTGACCTTGTCGGTGCCGCTTTCAGACTGGTTGACACCCTGACTGTAGCAGGTGACGGTTTTTTCGGTGCGTTCGAACAATTCGTAAAAGGAAATCAGTTCGGCAATCGTCAGGCCGGTGGCTTCGGCGATCTCCGGCAGGCTATGCTCGTTTGCTGCCTGCATCGCTGCATCAAAACCGACCGTGTGATTTTCCACATAACCGTGATCGACTGCAGGACTATCTGAAAGATGCGCCAGCAAACCGGTAAACAGCGCCACATCTCCATCCGGGCGGATGGCGAGGTGCATATCGGCAATATCGGCGCTCATCGTCCGGCGCGGATCGATGACAACGACTTTCATGTCCGGCCGCGCCGCCTTTGCCGCCGCAAGCCTTTGGTAAAGCACTGGATGGCACCAGGCGAGATTGGAACCGGTGAGGATCACCAGATCGGCAAGCTCCATATCCTCATAGGTGCCCGGCACCGTATCGGCACCGAAGGCGCGGCGATGGCCGGCGACGGACGACGACATGCACAGCCTTGAATTGGTATCGATATTGGCCGAGCCGATGAAACCCTTCATCAGCTTGTTGGCGAGGTAATAATCTTCTGTCAGCAATTGGCCGGAGACGTAAAAGGCGACGGAGTCCGGGCCGTGTTCGGCGATGGCTTGAGAAAACCGGGAAGCGACGAGGTCAAGCGCTTCGTCCCATGACGCCCACCTGCCGGCGATTTCCGGGTGGAGCAGGCGACCGTCGAGGTCGATGGTTTCGGCCAAAGCCGAACCTTTGGAGCACAGCCGTCCGAAATTGGCGGGGTGGTCCTGATCGCCTCTGACGGATACCGCGCCATCGTCGTTGACGGTGGCGATGACGCCGCAGCCAACGCCGCAATAGGGACAGGTGGTTTTTGTTTCAACGGGCATGGGTTTGCCCCCTCAGTGGGTGGCGCTTACCCCGCCTCAGTGCGTGGCGGTTACCCCCCTCTGCCCTGCCGGGCATCTCCCCCTCAAGGGGGGAGATCGAAAAGCGGATGGCTCCCCGTTCCCTCTCCACCGGCAACGACGCCAGTTGTGAATGGAAGTTTGTGCCGCGAGTGATCTCCCTCCTTGAGGGGGAGATGTCCGGCAGGACAGAGGGGGGTAACGCCGCCGCCATCGCAATTCACTCCGCCGCAATCATCAGGGTTTCGAGCGCTATCGAAAGCCTCCCATCCAGATTACGCACTGGAATGGTCCGCACCTCGCCCTCATCCGCCCCCAAGGCCTTGCCGGTTTCCAGCGAAATGACCCAATTATGCAAAGGACACGTCACCGAAGCGCCATGCACGATGCCCTGGCTCAGCGGCCCGCCCTTGTGCGGGCAATGGTCCTCGATGGCGAAGACCTGATTTTCCGCCGTGCGGAACACGGCGATCTTGCCCATCGGCGTTTTGACGCAACGCGCGCCGCGCAGGGGAATGTCGGAGATATCGCCAATATCGATCCAGTTGCTGTCCATCGTTCTCACTCCGCCGCCTGATTGAAACCGATCGCCGCCATGGGCCTGAATTCGTGCTTGTCGTGGCCGGATACGCGTTCCGACCAGGGATCGACCTGCGCGAATTTTTGGCTGAAGACGAAGCGATCGAAATAGGCCTTGCGCTTTTCCGCATCGTCCATGATCTGGCGGCGGATTTCGTCGTAACCGATGCGCTTGGCCCATTTGTAGATGCGCTCGAGATAGCGCGCCTGTTCGCGATACATCTGCGTCAGCGCCACGATATGCTCCAGCGCCTCATCCTCGGTTTTGACGAGACCCAGAACTTCCGTGCCCTTGATATCGAGACCGGCGGCACCGGCGAAATGGATCTCGAAACCGGAATCGACGCAGATGACGCCGATATCCTTGCAGGTGGCCTCCGCGCAGTTGCGCGGACAGCCGGAAACGGCAAGCTTCAGCTTGGCGGGCGTCCACGAACCCCACATGAATTTTTCGATGCGGATGCCAAGTCCGGTGGAATCCTGCGTGCCGAAGCGGCACCATTGCTGGCCGACGCAGGTTTTGACCGTGCGCAAACCTTTGGCGTAGGCCTGGCCGGAAATGAAGCCGGCCTTGCCGAGATCGGCCCAGACCGCCGGCAAATCCTCTTTCTCGATGCCGAGAAGATCGATGCGCTGGCCGCCGGTCACCTTCACCATCGGGATTTCGAATTTGTCGACCACATCCGCAATCGCCCTCAGTTCGGAGGAAGAGGTAACGCCGCCCCACATGCGCGGAACGACGGAATAGGTGCCGTCCTTCTGGATATTGGCGTGGACGCGCTCATTGATGAAACGCGACTGGTAATCGTCGGCATATTCATCCGGCCAGTCGCAGACGAGGTAATAATTAAGCGCCGGTCGGCATTTGGCGCAGCCGCAGGAGGTCTTCCATTCCAGCTCCTGCATCACGGCCGGGATGGTCTTCAGCCCCTTGGCCTTGATGAGACGGCGCACATCGTCATGGCCGAGATCGGTGCATTTGCACATGGGCTGCACGGCAGCGGGATTGTAGCTGTCGCCGAGCGTTATCGTCATGAGCTGCTCGACGAGGCCGGTGCAATTGCCGCAGGAGGCGGACGCCTTGGTGTGGGCGCGCACATCGTCCAGCGATGTCAGCCCCTTGGAGGTGATGGCCGATGTGATCTTGCCCTTGCAAACGCCGTTGCAGCCGCAGATTTCCGCATCATCCGGCAAGGCTGCAACGGCCGCCATAGGGTCCAGCGGCGACCCTCCCTGATAGGCCTGACCGAAAATCAGGGTTTCGCGCATGGCGGAAATATCGGTCGATTTCTTCATCAGATCGAAGAACCACGAACCATCAGCCGTCTCGCCGTATAGCACCGCGCCGATGATGCGGTTTTCCTTGAGGATCAGGCGCTTATAGACACCGGCGGTGGCATCGCGCAGCACGATTTCCTCGCGGTCGTCGCCTTCTGCAAAATCACCGGCGGAAAACAGGTTGATGCCGGTGACCTTCAGCTTGGTATTGGTGACAGAGCCGTGATATTCGGCCGAGCCGCCACACAGCCGGTCCGCCAGCACCCGTGCCGATTCATAAAGCGGCGCAACGAGGCCATAACACATGCCACGATGCTCGGCGCATTCGCCAAGCGCATAGATCGAAGCGTCGGACGTCATCATGCCGTCATCCACCACAATGCCGCGATTGACGGCTATACCCGCCTCCTTGGCGAGACCCGAGGCAGGACGGATGCCGACCGCCATCACCACCATGTCGCCCTTGATGACCCGGCCGTCTTCCAGCTCGATGCCTTCGACCTTCTCCTCACCAAGAATGCATTTGGTATTGGCCTTGGTGATGATGTCGATGCCGCGCTCATTGAGCGCCTTTTCGAGAAGATAGGCCGCTGCCGGATCGAGCTGACGCTCCATGATCGTCGGCATCAGGTGGATGACGGTAACGTCCATGCCCTGGCGCTTGAGGCCATAGGCGGCTTCCAGCCCGAGAAGACCGGCGCCGATGACGATGGCGCGGCCCTTGCCCTCGGCGATTTCCAGCATCTTCGTCACATCGTCGAGATCGCGGTAGGCGAGCACGCCCGGCAATTGATGGCCGGGAACCGGAATGATGAAAGGCAACGAACCGGTGGCGATCACCAGCCTGTCGTAGGAAACCGTGATGCCGTTTTCGCTGGTCACGGTCTTTCTGTCGCGGTCGATGCCGGTGACCTTCGCACCCTTGTGCAGCGTCACATTGTTAGCCGCATACCATTCGTCATTATGAATGACGATGTCTTCATAGCTCTTTTCGCCAGAAAGCACCGGCGAGAGCATGATGCGGTCGTAATTGACGCGCGGCTCGGCGTTGAAAATGGTGACGTCGTAGAGGCCGGGAGCGGTTTCGAACAGGTTTTCCAGCATGCGTCCCGGCGCCATGCCATTGCCGATGATGACGAGTTTTTGCGTCATGGGCGTTACTCCGCAGCTTCGACGAAGCGGTGACGTTCGTAAAGGAACTTCAGCACGGCCTCGCGGCATTTGAGGTAGGTCTTGTCGGATGCGAGCTCGATGCGGTTGCGCGGGCGTGCCAGCGGCACCTCCAGCACTTCGCCGATGTGGGCTGCCGGACCGTTGGTCATCATTACGATACGGTCGGAAAGCAGCACCGCCTCGTCGACATCATGAGTGATCATGACCATGGTGTTGCCGAGCCGGGCGTGGATTTCCATCACCGCGTCCTGGAGATGGGCGCGGGTCAGCGCGTCCAGCGCACCGAAAGGCTCGTCGAGCAGCAGGATCTTCGGCTCCATGGCGAGCGCGCGGGCAATTCCGACGCGCTGTTTCATGCCGCCGGAAATTTCAGAGGGTTTCTTATCTCTGGCATGGGCCATCTGCACGAGATCGAGATTGCGCATGACCCAGTCATGCCGCTCGGCCCGGGTCTTGGTGTTGCGGAAGACCTTTTCCACGGCAAGATTGACGTTTTCATAAACCGAAAGCCATGGCAGCAGGCTGTGGTTCTGGAACACGACGGCGCGTTCCGGGCCGGGCTCGTTGACCTCGCGGTTTTCGAGCAGAACGGCGCCGGCAGACACTTTCGTCAGTCCGGCGATGAGATTGAGCATGGTGGATTTGCCGCAACCGGAATGGCCGATGACGGAGACGAATTCGCCTTTTTCGATGGTGAGATTGATGCCTTTCAGCACCTCGGCGCGCAAGCCGCCCTTGTCGAAATATTTGTCGATGTGATCGAGCTTCAGATAAGCGTTCATGATCGTCGCCCTCTTAATTTGCCGCAGCGCCGCGGGTGATGACCTTGCCGAGCGCCGCCACCAGCTTGTCGAGCACGAAGCCGACGACGCCGATGTAGACGAGCGCCACGATGATGTCGGGCAGGCGCGAGGAGTTCCACGCATCCCAGATGAAGAAACCGATGCCGACGCCGCCGGTCAGCATTTCCGCCGCGACGATTGCGAGCCACGAAAGGCCGACACCGATACGCAGGCCGGTGAAGATGTAGGGTGCCGCCGAAGGCAGCATGATCTTGAAGAAGAATTCCAGCTGGTTGAGTCGCAGCACCTGCGCCACGTTGCGGTAGTCCTGCGGAATATTGCGCACGCCGACTGCGGTATTGATGATGACCGGCCAGATGGAGGTGATGAAGATCACGAAAATGGCCGAAGGATTGCTGTCCTGAAAGGCGGCCAGCGAAAGCGGCAGCCAGGCAAGCGGCGGCACGGTGCGCAGCACCTGGAAGATCGGATCGAGACCGCGCATGGCCCAGACCGACTGACCGACGACAGCGCCGAGAATGATGCCGGCAATGGCGGCGAGGCCGAAACCGTAAGCCACACGCTCCAGCGAGACCAGCACGCGCCAGCCAAGGCCGATATCCTGCGAACCATTATGGAAGAACGGCGATACGATGAGATCGTAGCTCTCCTCGAAAACCTGGCTCGGGGGCGGCAGCGATGAGCCGGGGGCGGAACAGAGCAATTGCCAGACGCCCAGCAGAATGGCGAGGACGATGAACGGCGGTACGATGTTGCGGGCAGCGGCCGCACCCCATTTGCGCAGATCGATCCGCGGCGACTGTTTCGGCGCAAGCGACACGACGTTTGCCTTCTGCGCTACCCGCTGCTGCGGCTCTTCGTTGAATTTTCGGGCCAATGCGGACATGGGCGTTTCCTCTTGATTTCGGTTGCGGTCTGGGGCTCGCCCCTCATCCGGTCTTCAGTCGCGCCGGTTGGGCAGCGCATCTGGCGGATGAGGGGCGATACCCCGGGTCTCCTCCTCAGGAGGCCGCCTTGATGGACAGGCTTTCGAGATAGGCCGACGGATTTTCCGGGTCGAAGACCTTGCCGTCGAAGAAGGTTTCCTTGCCGCGCGAGGTGGAGGCGGGAAGATCGGCAACGCCGAGATCCTTGGCCGCCGCGCGCCAGATATCCTCACGGTTCACCTTCTCCACCAGCGCTTTCACATCCGTATCGGGTGCGAATTTGCCCCAGCGGATGTTTTCCGCGATGAACCAGCTGTCGTGGCTGCGGAAGGGATAGGAGGCATGGTCCTGCCAGAACTTCATCTGCAGGCCGGTATTTTCCAGCACGCGGCCGTTGCCGTAATTGATATTGCCCTTCAGGCGGCCAAGCACATCCTTCGGCGGCACGTTGAACCATTGGCGTTTGCCGAGGATGGTGGACATTTCCTCCTTATTCGCCATCTCGTCGCACCATTGCTGCGCTTCCATCACCGCCATCAGCAGCGCCTTGGTGGCGTTGGGGTTCTTTTCCACCCAGTCGGCACGCATGCCGAGCGCCTTTTCCGGATGGCCTTTCCAGAGTTCGCCGGTGGTACAGGCGGTGAAGCCTATGCCCTGATTGACGAGCTGCTCGTTCCAGGGTTCGCCCACACAGAAGACGTCCATATTGCCGACCTTCATATTGGCGACCATCTGCGGCGGCGGAACGACGATGGTGGAGACGTCCTTGTCCGGATCGATGCCGCCGGCGGCAAGCCAGTAGCGAATCCAGAGATCATGCGTGCCGCCGGGGAAGGTCATGGCGGCCTTGATTTCCTTGCCTTCGGCCTTCTTTTTCTCGAAAGCCGCCTTCAGCTTGGAAGCATCGAGCTGAACGCCGGTTTCGGCATATTCCTTGGCGACGGAAATGCCCTGACTGTCGAGGTTGAGGCGGGCGAGGATGGTCATCGGCACCGGCACATTGTTCTGGGTCACCTTGCCGGTATGCATGAGATAGGGCATGGGCGTCAGAATATGCGCACCGTCGATGCCGTTCGATACGCCGCCGAGCACGAGATTGTCGCGCGTCGCACCCCAGGAGGCCTGTTTCAGAACCTCGACATCCGGCATGCCGTGTTTGGCGAACAGACCCTTTTCCGCCGCAATGATGAGCGGGGCGGCATCGGTGAGCGCGATGAAGCCGATTTTCGCGCCTTTCACCTCGGGCTCAGCGGTGGCTGCGAAAGCACCGGACGGAAAGGCCACGCGCACGGCGCTGACAAGGGCGGCGGCGGCTGTCGTCTTCAGTATCGTGCGGCGGCTGACATCGCCGGAGAATATCTTTTTCATTCGCATGTTCCCCTTATTGGGCCACCTCTGCGGGTGACGCTTTCGCTTGCGAAAAAACCTGAAAATAAAAAAACGCCGCTCGGTGTTTGCGCCTGCGGAACGGGAGGTGTTCCGGGCAGCAAAACCTTGCGACGTCTGTGTCTTCTGAAAGCGCCTATGCCGCGCCTTGCTTTGCCCCGATCGCCGTTGACCGGTGCAAAAAACAAGAAGCAAGAGGCGTGCCAGTTTATAAAAACCAGATTATATTATTGAAAATAAAAGAGTATTTTTTAAAATCAATCTACTGATTAAATTTTAATCAGCGTGTTTTCTGTCTTCCATTTGTGCAAAGAGCAGAATCCTGCGCTTGAAATTTGCGCAGCCCGCAAGGCAAGACGCCGCTTACGTCTCGCCTGAAGTCGGAGAAAACGGTGCGGCGGTGCGCACGGAAAAGGCGTTCACGTAGCCTGCAATGTCGGCGGGATCGAATATGAGGCCATCCACGAAACGGTCCTGCTCTTCCTGCCCTTCGATGCGGATATCGGCATCGTCAGGTGCATTGGCGTCGCCAAGCGCCGCCCGATAAATATCCGGCCGGTAGGCAGACAGGGCGGCCTCCACACCGGCCTGGGAAAACTCGGCCTGCCCCCAGCGGATCATCTGGCTGTAGATCCACAATGCCTGGCTCTGGCGCGGATAATTGGCGTGACCATCGTGGAAGATGAAATAATTGTCGATCACCCGGCGGTTGCCCTGGCTGTCGATACTGAATTCACCGGCAAGCACACGGCGAATGATACCTTCCGGTGCGCCGATATAACGGGGATCGGCAAGGGCAGCGCTGAGATCATCGTGATTTTCGGCTAGGTCGCACCAGCGCGCGGCGGCATCGAGCGCCTTCAGCAACCGTCCGACCGTTTCCTGCTGGTTTTCCGCCCATTCGGGTCGCATGCCGATGACTTTTTCCGGTGCGGAAGGCCACAAATCCTGCTTGGCCGCAACGATCCGGCCGACACCGCGCTCGGCGGCGACGATGTTCCACGGCGCTCCGACGCAGAAACCGTCAATGGCCCCTGCGGCAAGCGCATCCGAGGTCAATGGCGGCGGCACGACCACAAGCTTGACATCGTGATCGGGGTGAATGCCGCCGGCGGCAAGCCAGTAGCGAAACTCGTAATTATGCGATGAAAATGGATAGGTCATGCCAAGCGTCGGCGTCGGTTCGCCGCGGGCGCGCATATCATCGAGCACCCGCTTCAACGCCTCGGCATTTTCGAGCGCTCCGGCCGTTTCGGAAAGCCCGGTCAAAGCCTTCATCCGTGCAAACAGCCGGGTCGAAAGCGTGATCGCATTTCCGCCGCGTCCGAGTGAAAAGGGCGTGATCGTCGGCGACGGATTTGAGCCAAGCCCGAGCATGGAGGCGACGGGCATCGGCGACAGCATGTGGGCGATATCGAATTGCCGAAACGCCAGCCGGTCGCGCACATTCGCCCAGGAAACATCCTTGACGAGATCGAGCGAAAGGCCTTCGCGTTCTGCGAAACCGAATTCGGCCGCAGCAATCAGGACGGATGCGTCGACAAGCGGAATAAAGCCGGCACGCAGAATTTTCTGCCGGTCGCTGCCGACGATTGCCGGGGCTTGCGTTACGCCGCTGTCTGATCCGGCCGTTTTTTCCGGTGCCGCCATATCATTCACTCCACACTGTCCGACCGGCGGTTCGTCACATCAACAGACCGGCCGCGGTGACCACGCTTTGCGCGATCTCGGAAATCTTCTTCTTCTCGTTCATCGCCGTTTGCCGCAAAAGCGCAAAAGCCTCCTCTTCGGAAAGGCCGCGCATCTTCATCAGAATGCCCTTGGCGCGCTCGATGACCTTGCGTTCCTCAAGCGCCGATTTCGCTTCGGCAAGTTCCCGCTGAAGACGGCTGAAGGCATTGAAGCGGCTGACCGCCATATCGAGAATGGGCTTGACCCGCTCCTTCTTCAGCCCGTCCACCACATAGGCGGAAACGCCCGCCTCGACGGCCGCCTCGATGGAAGCGGTATCGGAACGATCGACAAACATGGCGATCGGCCGCCCGACCGTGCGGGTAAGCTGGAACAGATGCTCCATCATGTCACGATTGGGATTTTCGAGATCGATGAAGATGACATCGGGCTGCAGCGTCTCGATGGTGCGCGCCACCCCGTTCACCTCGTGGATGACAGTGACGCGATGATAGCCGGCCTCGCGCAGCCCCTCCTCGATGATGGAGGCGCGGATCGCGTTTTCGTCGATAACGAGGATGGTCAGGTCGCGAAGCGTCATGTCAGCATTGATGACGCAGCGCAGCAAACTTGGCAATCGGCTGCGGATGCAAAAAATGGCTGGAGCGGCAGGGGTCGTTTCCTCCCCTGCCGCCCGTCATATCAGGAAGCGTGTTCGACGGCGCGTTCAAGCGCCTTCAGAACCGTCCGCTCGGACAGATTGAGATAGATTTCCATCTCGTCGCCGGCCTCTTGCGCCTTGCCCTCTTCCATCAGCGACAGGATCTTGCTGTTCATGTCCACAAAGGGGGAATGAAGCTGTTCGGGATCTTTCAGCAAACCGAAACAAAGCCTGAGTTCAGCGGCGATACGCTCGTAAAAATCGCTGAGACGGGCGCTGTCGAGAAGATCGACGACGGCGGCGTGAAATTTCATGTTGGCGCTGCCCACACCCAGCCAGTCTGCATCTTCACGCTTGACCTTGGCGTCCTCGACCGCTGCCCGCATCGTCTTGATTGCGGGATGCTTGTGCCAGGCCTGGCGAAGTGCGCCGCATTCCACCATGCGTCGCACCCGATAAATATCGATGACCGAGGACATGGTGGGAACGGCGACGAACACGCCGCGATTTGCCTCGTGGCGCAAAAGCCCGTCCTTGGTCAGCAACCGGAAAGCTTCGCGCAGCGAATTGCGCGAGACGTCGAAACGTTCACTGAAGGCTGCCTCTGATAGGCGCTGTCCCGGCATCAACTCGCCGGAGATCAGCAGGGTGCGAATACCCTTGGCCAATCGATCCGCAAGCGGCAGACCCTCTATCGTTTCGGTCATGGCGCTCCTTTCCTTAAGAGCAATGCAGCATCGGGAATTCCGTGACAGGCATGTTCGGACACGGCATGATTGCCCATAGCACAAAGCATTAGCAAAGCACGAAAAAAACGTGATTAAATCCTGCTCATTACGTCCAACAAATGGACAAAATGAAAGAACGATAACTTTATATTGTTGAACAAAGTTGACAATTTTGCAGAACAGGACAAGATCGTCCGCATAAAGCATCCGCGAGGGGCGGATTGCGACAGGAGCGGAGAAAATCCATGGAGCAGAAAAAGCTCACCCCGACTGCCGATATGAAAATGTCAAAACGCGCATCCCTGATGGGGGCGATCTTCCTGATGGCGACATCCGCCATCGGTCCCGGCTTCATCACGCAGACGGCGACATTCACGACCCAGCTCGGTGCCGCCTTCGCCTTCGGCATCCTTGCCTCCATCCTCATCGACTTCGTCGTCCAGCTCAACATCTGGCGTATCGTGACGCTGACGCGCATGCGCGCATCCGATATTGCCAATGCCGCCATTCCCGGTTCGGGTTATCTTCTGGCCATTCTCGTCATTATCGGCGGCCTGTTCTTCAACATCGGTAATATTGGCGGCACCGGCCTTGGCCTGAATGCCATTTTCGGGCTGGACCCGAAAATCGGCGGCGCCATCAGCGCGGTCTTTTCCATCGCCATCTTCGTTTCCAAACGCGCAGGCCTTGCCGTCGACCGGTTCATCATTTTCGCCGGCATCCTGATGATCGTGCTGACACTTTATGTGGCCTTCGTTTCCGCACCGCCGGTGGGTGACGCCTTCCGCCAGACCTTCCTGCCGGATACGATCAATTTCGCAACCATCACCACCATCGTCGGCGGCACCGTCGGCGGCTACATCACCTATTCCGGCGCACACCGGCTGCTGGACCGGGGCATGGTCGGCATCGAAAACCTGCCTGCCGTCAACCGCGCGGCGCTGACCGGCATCGCCGTCACCGGCGTCATGCGCTATGTGCTGTTCCTCGCCATTCTCGGCGTCGTCGCCAGCGGTGTCATCATCGATACGTCGGGCCAGGCCGCCAATCCGGCCGCACAGGCCTTCCGTTCGGCTGCAGGCGATCTCGGCTTCCGGCTCTTCGGCATCATCTTCTGGGCAGCGGCCATCACCAGCGTCATCGGTGCGGCCTATACCTCAGTTTCATTCCTGCCCGTCTTCAAGCAGGACATGACCGAACGTGCCCGCAACATGGCGACAGTCGTTTTCATCGCCGTCTCACTCGTCTGCTACCTGCTGATCACCACGCCGCCCGCCGCCATGCTGGTCTTCGTCGGCGGCCTGAACGGTCTCATCCTGCCCATCGGCCTCAGCATCTTCCTGTTCGCCGCATGGAAACGCGAAGACCTGATGGGCGGCTATCGTTACCCGCGCATCCTGCTTGTGCTTGGCGTCCTGACCTGCGCATTGACATGGTACATGGGCTACAAGTCCGCCGGCACCATCTTCGGCCTGCTCGGCCTGTAATAAACTAGTGTTTTTACGCATTTTCCGGACGCAAAACCGCTACGCACTTTTGCTGGAAATGCTCTGAAGGGAGGCAAACATGGCCGCTATCGATCTCAACAGCGATCTTGGCGAAAGTTACGGCGCATGGCGCATGGGAGACGACGAAGCGATGCTCGCTATCGTTTCAAGCGCCAACATCGCCTGCGGATTTCATGCCGGCGATCCAGCCGGTATCTACCGCACCGTCAAGGCCGCCGCCGAAAAAGGCGTGGTCGTTGGGGCCCATGTCTCCTATCCGGACCGCGTCGGCTTCGGCCGCCGCGATCTGGACGCGACCTCGGAAGAACTGATCGCCGATGTCATCTACCAGATCGGCGCACTGAAAGGCGTCGCCGCCGCTGCCGGCACAACGGTGCGTTACGTGAAACCGCATGGCGCGCTTTACAACCGCATCGCCAACGATGCGAAACAGGGGCAGGCCGTCATTGACGGCATCAAGGCCGTCGATCCTTCGCTGGTGCTGATGGGTCTTGCGAACGCGCCCATCCTCGATCTTGCCCGCAAGGCAGGTCTTGCCGTCGTCGCAGAAGCTTTCGCGGATCGCGCCTATACGCCTCAGGGCCAGCTCGTCTCCCGCCGCGAAGCCGGTGCCGTGCTGCATGACGCGGCCAAAATCGCCGACCGCATGGTGCAGCTTGCCCGCGAAGGCACGCTGGAGGCCATCGATGGCAGCATCATAAAGATCGAAGCGCAATCCATCTGCGTGCACGGCGACAGCCCCGGTGCCGTCGCCATCGCCCAGGAAATCCGTCGCCGTTTCGAGGCTGATGGTATCGACATCCGCTCTTTCGCATCCAATCGTTGAAAGGATAGCCGATGACGATACCGACATCCTATCTCAACCACACGGACGCCGACGCCGCACGAAAGGCCCGTGCGACCTATCGCGGCGGCCTCGTCGCCCCAACTTCCGGCATTGCGCCCGGCTTCACGCAGGCGAACATGATCGTGCTGCCGCGCGACTGGGCCTTCGATTTCCTGCTTTACGCGCAGCGCAATCCCAAACCCTGCCCGGTGCTGGACGTGTCCGATCCCGGTTCGCCCACCACGCTGCTCGCGCCCGGCGCAGATCTGAGAACCGACCTGCCGCTCTACCGCATCTGGCGGGACGGCAAGCTCGTCGAGGAAACAGCGGATGCAACCGCCGCCTGGGCGGAGCGCGATGATCTCGTCGCCTTCCTGATCGGCTGCAGCTTCACCTTCGAAACGCCGATGGTGGAAGCGGGCATCGAAATCCGCCATATGACCGACAAGAGCAATGTGCCGATGTATCTCACCAACCGACCCTGCCGCCCGGCCGGTCGGCTGAAGGGCAATATGGTCGTTTCCATGCGGCCGATCCCGGCCTCGCGGGTCGCCGATGCTGCGACCATTTCGGGACGTTTTCCGGCCGTACACGGGTCGCCCGTGCATGTCGGCGCACCGGAAGAGATCGGCATCACCGATCTTGCAAAGCCTGATTTCGGCGATGCGGTGCGGATCGAGCCGGGCGAAGTTCCGGTGTTCTGGGCCTGCGGCGTCACACCCCAGGCCGCCGTGATGGCGTCGGGCGTACCCTTTGCGATCACCCATGCGCCGGGGCACATGTTCATCACCGACATTCCCGATTCAGCCTATCACGCGTGAGGACATGATGCGTTTTCTCCCCGTCAGCCTCACCACCATTCTTGTCGAACTCGCCGATCTCGATGAAACGCTGGCGCTTTTCGCCTCGCTTCAGAACGATCCGGTCGAAGGTATCGAAGAGACGGTGCCGGCTGCCCGCACCCTGATGATCCGCTTTCGCCCTGAGAAGATCGGTGCCGAAGCGCTGGTCGCGCGACTGGCAAGCCGCGATCTCTCGGCAAAAATCGCGCCTTCGGACAATCTCGTGGAAATCCCCGTCCACTATAATGGTGAGGACCTTGCCGATGTTGCCGAACTGACCGGCATGAGCATCGAAGAGGTCATCCGCCGCCACACCGAAAGTGAATTCACCGTGGCCTTTTGCGGGTTCGCTCCCGGCTTTGGTTATCTGGTCGGCGGCGATCCGGCGCTGCATGTGCCACGCCGGCAAAGCCCGCGCACCCGCATTCCGGCAGGTTCGGTGGCGCTGGCCGGCGCCTTCAGCGGCGTCTACCCGCAAAACAGCCCCGGCGGCTGGCAGATCATCGGCACCACGCCGGTGAAGATGTGGGATATAGACCGCGATCCCGGCGCGCTTTTCCAGCCGGGTTACCGCGTGCGTTTCTTCGACATGGACAAGGCCGGCAAAACGGTCGACATCCCCGTCCCGGCACCACGCAGCGCCGGGAAAGACCGGGCAAAAGCAGGCCCGCATTTCGAGGTGCTCGCGGCCCCCATGCCCGCCATCTTCCAGGATCTCGGCCGCTTCGGCCAGACCGGACAGGGCGTTTCGGCCTCCGGCGCGCTGGATCGCGGTGCGTTCAATGCCGCAAACCGCATCGTCGGCAACCCCGTCAACACGCCATGTCTCGAACTGACGCTCGGTGGATTTTCCTTTAAAAGCACAAGCCGCGCCGTCATCGGCATTGCAGGCGCCCCCTGCCCCATCACCATCACCACGGCAGATCGCAGCTTCGCGGCAAAGACCCATGGCCCGGTGCCGCTCGAACCCGGTGATGTGGTCACTTTCGGCCAGCCGCCAAAGGGTATGCGTTGTTATCTTGCGGTGCGCGGCGGCTTCGATGTCGAGCCGGTGCTCGGCAGTTTCGCAACGGATACACTGGCAGTCGTCGGCCCAGAGCCGGTTGGTACAGGCGCCATCCTTTCCCTCAAAGGCGAAAAGACCGGCCTTTCCAGCGTATCGATCGACGAGGTTCCGGCCTTCGAAGCGCCGGCAATGGGTGAGGTCGTCACGCTGGACGTCGTTCTCGGCCCCCGCACCGACTGGTTCACGCAGAAGGGCGTCGAGACGCTGACCGGCCAGCTCTGGCAGGTCACGCCGCAATCGAACCGCGTCGGCATCCGCCTTGCCGGCGACGTGCCGGTGGAGCGCAAGGACAGCGCCGAATTGCCGAGCGAAGGCACGGCGACAGGGGCGATCCAGATTCCCCATAGCGGCCAGCCGGTTCTCTTCCTTGCCGACCATCCGCTAACCGGCGGTTATCCCGTCATCGGCGCGGTAGCCGAATATCATCTCGATCTTGCGGGACAAATCCCCGTCAACGCCAAAATCAAATTCCGCCCGATCGGCCCCTTCGCCGAAATCGCGGCCAAGAACACAGAATTCCGAGGAGAAGAGCGATGAAAAAAGTGCTGATTGCCAATCGCGGCGAGATCGCGGTGCGCATCATCCGCGCATGTCGCGATTACGGCCTGCAATCGGTCGCCGTTTATGCCGATCCCGATCAGGATGCGCTCTTCGTCCGGCTCGCGGATGAGGCCTATGCGCTGGAGGGCGTGCGTCCCGCCGAGACCTATCTCGATATCGCCAAGCTGATTGCGATTGCCAAACGCGCCGGCGCGGATGCCATTCATCCCGGTTACGGTTTCCTGTCCGAACGCGCCGAATTTGCGCGTGCCGTTCTCGATGCCGGCCTCATCTGGATCGGCCCCGACCCGCATGTCATCGAGGCACTGGGCGACAAGGTAGAGGCACGGCGCATTGCCACCGGCGTCGGCGCACCGCTGGTCGCCGGCAGTGACGGCCCGGTTTCTTCCGCTGCCGAAGTCACGGCCTTCGCCGAAGAACACGGCCTGCCCGTCGCCATCAAGGCGGCCCATGGCGGCGGCGGTCGCGGTCTGAAGGTTGCGTGGAAGATGGAAGAGATCGCCGATCTCTACGAATCCGCCGTGCGCGAGGCAACGGCCGCCTTTGGCCGCGGCGAGTGTTTCCTTGAGCGCTTCCTCGACCGGCCGCGCCATATCGAGGCGCAGGTTCTGGCCGACAAGCATGGCAATGTGCTCGTCCTTGGCACCCGCGATTGTTCGCTGCAGCGCCGGAACCAGAAGCTGATCGAAGAGGCTCCCGCCCCGTTCCTCTCCGCCGAACAGCGGCAGAAAATCCATGCGGCTGCAAAAGCTATCTGCGCCGCTGCCGGTTATTCCGGCGCCGGCACGGTCGAATTCCTGCTCGGCGTCGATGGCACGATTTCTTTCCTCGAGGTCAATACGCGCCTGCAGGTGGAACATCCCGTTACCGAAGAAACCACCGGTATCGATCTCGTCATCGAGCAGTTCCGTATTGCTGAAGGCCAAAAGCTGCGGGTTCTCGAAACGCCGGAACCGCGTGGCCATTCGATGGAATTCCGCATCAATGCCGAAGATCCCGGCCGGGGCTTCCTGCCGACCCCCGGGTCGATCTCGGTTTTCAACGCCCCCTCCGGTCCCGGCATTCGCGTGGATAGCGGCGTCGTCAGCGGCTCCAGCGTGCCGGGTATGTTCGACTCGCTTATGGCGAAGCTGATCGTCACCGGTGCCGACCGCGATCAGGTTCTGCGCCGCGCCCGCCGCGCGCTCAAAGAATTCCGCATCGAAGGCATCGCCACCGTCCTGCCGTTCCATCGGGCCGCAATCGAAACCGAAGACTTCGTCGGAACTGACGGCTTCAAGGTTCACACCCGCTGGATCGAGACCGATTTCGCCGCCATACCGGATGCCATGGAGCGCCCGGCACCGGCCGACGACCCTTCCGTCACCCGCACTTTTCTGGAAATCGACGGCAAGCGTGTATCGGTAGGTCTGCCCAGCCTGCTGCTCTCCAGCCTCGGTGCGGTTAGCGGCGGCAGCGCGGCTGCTCCCGGCACCGCCGCCCCCAAGGAAAAGGAAGGCGAAATCACCGCCCCGGTTTCCGGCACCCTGCAATCCTTCAAGGTAAAAGACGGTGATGCGGTGTCGCAAGGCGATCTTCTGGCCGTTATGGAGGCCATGAAGATGGAGACGCAGATTGTCGCCACCAAGGCGGGCAAAGTTCGCCTCATTGTCAAGGAAGGCGACTATCTGCAGGCGGGCGCGGCCCTTCTCGAGATAGCCGGCTAATATACGGACAGGCCACCGGCCTCACAATTGCAGATCGCGCATGGCCGGCCGCGGAACCCTTTCGCCGCCGGGCCGTTTATGGCGCGACCTGCTAACGACTGTGAGGGAAATATGGCCGGACGCACCTTGCTTCAGTTCTTCCATTGGTATTATCCGGACGGAGGGAAATTATGGAGCGAGGTGGCCGAAAAGGCCGAAAGCCTTGCCAAAATGGGCATCACCGATATCTGGCTGCCACCCGCCTATAAGGGTGCTGCGGGCGGTTATTCGGTCGGTTACGATACCTACGATCTCTTCGACCTCGGTGAATTCGACCAGAAGGGCACCGTCGCCACCAAATATGGCGATCGCGCCGCCCTCGAACATGCGGGCCGGACGCTGAAGGAAAACGGCATCCGCGTCATTCATGACGTGGTTCTCAATCACAAGATGGGTGCGGATGAAAAGGAAAAGGTGCGGGTTCGCCGCGTCAATCCCGAAGACCGTACCGAAATCGACGATGAAGACTTTCAGGCGCTGGCCTTTACCCGCTTCACCTTTCCCGGCCGCAACGGCAAACACTCCAAATTCATCTGGGATTTGAAGTGCTTCAGCGGTGTCGATCATATCGAAGAGCCGACCGAAGACGGCATTTTCCGCCTCGTCAATGAGTATGGCGATGGGGAATGGAATGAGGAAGTCGATCAGGAAAACGGCAATTTCGATTATCTGATGGGTGCCGATGTCGAGTTCAGGAACCGGGCGGTTTACGAAGAGCTCAAATATTGGGGCCGCTGGCTCTCCGAGCAGGTGCAGGTCGATGGCTTCCGCCTCGATGCCGCCAAACATATTCCGGCCTGGTTCTTCCGCGACTGGGTCGGCCATATGCGCGAAACG
The DNA here is from genome assembly GCF_053522725.1 of Agrobacterium sp. 16-172Ci. Classification (NCBI taxonomy): domain Bacteria; kingdom Pseudomonadati; phylum Pseudomonadota; class Alphaproteobacteria; order Hyphomicrobiales; family Rhizobiaceae; genus Agrobacterium; species Agrobacterium sp. 16-172Ci. Next base: position 25,090 of record NZ_JBNWBW010000032.1, on the reverse strand, counting down.
GTCGATCCCGATCTTTTCGTCGTGGCGGAATATTGGCACCCCGATCTCGAGGCGTTGAAAAGCTATCTGGAACTCGTCGACAAGCAGCTGATGCTTTTCGATGTCGCCCTTCACCACAGCTTCCACGATGCCTCGAAACAGGGCGGCGATTTCGATATGCGCAGCATCTTCGATGGTTCGCTTGTTTCCGCCGTTCCCGACCATGCCGTCACGCTGGTCGACAATCACGACACGCAGCCGCTGCAATCGCTGGAAGCGCCGGTGGAGCCCTGGTTCAAGCCTCTTGCCTATGCGATCATCCTGCTGCGCGAAGAGGGTGTGCCCTGCGTCTTTTATCCCGATCTGTTCGGCACGAGCTATACCGACACCGGCAATGACGGCAACGAGTATAAAATCGATATGCCCGCCATTGAATGCCTGCCGAAACTCATCGAGGCCCGCAGCCGTTTCGCCAACGGAGCCCAGACGGATATTCTCGACGATGCAAGCTGCATCGCCTTTATTCGCCACGGCGCCGCCGATGCGCCGGGCTGCGTGGTGGTGATTTCGAATGGCGAGCCGGCGGAAAAGCAGATCGATCTCGGTCCCGATCACGCCGGGGCGGTCTGGCATGACTTTCTCGGGCACCGTGAAGAACGGATTACCCTCGATGAGAGTGGCAAGGGCGTCTTTCCCACCAATGGCGGCAGCGTCAGCGTCTGGGTTGCCACCGATTCCGAGTGAGAAACAAGCTTTCCGGTTCGGAAATCCCGTTCATTCCGCAGAAACGAGGCGGCGCGGACCTGCGCCGTCATCGGCCAGAACATCGTTCGGATTGCGCAACGGACAATCATCCAGCGAAAGACACCCGCAACCGATACAGCCGGTCAGCTGATCGCGCAGCATGATAAGGCTGTTGATGCGAAGCTGCAGCATTTCCCGCCAGGATTGGGAAAACCTGCGCCAATCGGCCGTCGTTGCCACCCGATCCTGCGGCAGATCGGCCATCGCATCCCTGATGATGCTGAGCTGTATACCCGCCCGCTGCGCGATGCGGATGATGGCGATACGCCGCAGGACGGCGCGATGATAACGACGCTGGTTACCGGCGGTTCGCCAACCTTCAATCAGCCCCTTCGCCTCGTAAAAATGGATGGTGGACACGGCGATGCCGCTGCGGCGGGCAACCTCCCCAACCGTCAGGCTGTGCTTGAATACGGTATTTTCCATTCTGGCTCCTGCTTCCGTAACGATTTCCGCTCGGAAAACGCGGAAACATAGTGAAGAGCAGCCGGTATAATTCCTCAACCATAGTTGAGGTCAATAGGCGATAGCCCAAAAAAAAGAGGCGCCCAAAGGCGCCTCCAAATTTCGTGAATGTGGCCACGGATCAGAACTTCGCTGTCATGCTGATCCAGAAACGGCGGCCTTCCATGACGGTGTTGAAATCGTCGGTGCCGACATCCTTGTCGAAGACATTATAAATGGCGGCATTGAGATCGACATTTTCGGCGACCGCATATTTCGCGCCGATATCGAGTGTAGTGTAGGCGTCATATTTGCGCCCGGCCTTGCCGTTGATCGTCACCGGCGTGCCGTTGGTGCCGATGCGCGGGCCGGCATTGATTTCCGATCCGTGGTAATTCAGCGAGGCCCAGGCTTCCAGACCGTCGATTGGGGTCACCCAGTCGCCGCGCAGATTGGCCATATGTTCCGGCGTGCGCGCCAGCGGGAAGCCCTCATAGTCGCCGGTTTTCTGTTCGGAATGGGTATAGGTATAGTTGCCGCGCAGCGTCAGGTCCGGCGTCGCATACCATGTCGCCGTCAGTTCCACGCCCTGAATGACCGCATCGTCGATGTTGTAATTATACCAGAGACGATAGTTGCGGTCTTCGCTCCAGCGGGCCGGTGTTCCATCCGGATTGAGCACCAGCGCGTTGGAAATCTTGTCCTTGAAATCGGTATAGAAATAGGTAGCGCCGAGAGCGACGTCGCCATTGTCCCAAAGCGCGGCCACTTCATAGCTCGTGCTCTTTTCCGCCTCGAGGTTGGGATCGCCGATGATCACGCCGCAGGTGCCGCTCGGGCCATAGGTGCAACCGCCACCACCCGTCGTATAGGCGTAACCCGGTGCGATCTGGCGGATTTCCGGGGCGCGGAAACCGGTAGAGATGCCGCCCTTGATGGTCAGTTCCTCGGTCGCGCTCCAGACGCCATAAAGGCGCGGGCTGAAATGATTGCCGTATTTCTCGTGATTATCGAGACGAAGACCGCCCGTCAGCGCAAAATTATCGACAATGCGCCATTCATCCTCAAGGAAGAGCGCCCATTGCGTCGCCGAAAATGTCTCGTCGCGGCCGGTGCGGCGTCCCGGGTTCTGGTCGGTCAGCCGCGCCTCGAAATATTGTCCGCCTGTGACCAGCGTGTGGTTGCCGAACAATTCGAACGGCGTCGTGAACTTGCCATCGAGAACGGTGTTGCGCACTTCCGGCGAGCGCGGGTTTTCTGTCACGCGGCCGGTGCGGATATTTCTGGTGAAGTTGGTACGCTCCGCCCATTCCTGCTGGAACGAGAATTCGGATGTGGTCGGCCCCCAGCGGCCGGTATGCGACAATGACCAATGGTCGCGCGTGTTGGTATTGTAGGTGCCGTTGGCGTCGGTTGCCGCCAGCGTGTCGCCGGGCTCGGCGCTGCGGCGCAGCCGCGTCTTGCCGCCTTCGAGATAGATGTCGTGATCCTCGTTCGGCGTAAACGTCAGACGACCGTTGAAATCATATTCCTTGGCGCCCGTGGTGCCGCTCAGAATACGGTCTTCGCCGCGTGTGAAACCCCTGCCCCAGAGCTGCAGACCGAGCTGGTCCTTCAGGATCGGTCCGTTGGCGTACCAGGAGACCTGGCCGCTATTGCCGAATTTGGAATGCTGCTGAACCGTGCCTTCGGTGGTAACGGAACCTGACCAGACATCGCCGACCTTGCGGGTGATGATGTTGATGACACCGCCCATGGCATCCGAACCATAAAGCGAGGACATCGGCCCACGCACCACTTCGATGCGCTCGATCGCCGAAACCGGCGGCACGAAACTCTGTTCAAAGCCGGAATTGCCGTTGGTGCGGGCATCGCGCGTGCTCTGTCGCTTGCCGTCAACCAGAACCAGCGTGTAAGCACCAGGCAAACCGCGAATGAAAATATCCTTTTCATTGGCAATGCCGGTGACGGATACACCCTGAACTTCCCGCAGGGCATCGGTCAGATCGCGATAGGACCCCTTTTCCAGATCTTCCCGCGTCACAACCGTGATGCTGGCCGGAGCGTCCTTCACATTCTGCTCGAAACCGGATGCGGTGACGACGATCTGCTGAAGAACCGTGTTCCCCTCAGACGCCTGCTGCGCAAAAACGGGCAGAGCAATGCTAAGGGCCGTTCCCGCCATTGCTGCCGAAAGACCGGCCTTTATTACCGTCGCGGACTTTTCGCGGCCGCGGTACTTCAATTCCATGTTATGCCCCCGCATTTAACTTGAGAATTTAACCCCACTTATTTAGGAGGGAGTGCGGGCGCAACGCGTTTGTTTTCGAACAGTTCTAAATTCCAGAAATTGCAAAAAGGGCTCCCCGGACGAGCGGCGGAGTAAAAAAATCGCAAGATGACAACCGGCAAGAGAAAAGATGAACCCGCTTCCACGACAAGGCCCGACAGGCTTGGGCAGCTGAAACTACTTGTCGCTTTCGATGCGTTGTTGCGGGAAGGCAGCGTCAGCCGCGCGGCGGCGGGCATGGGACTGCCGACATCTTCCATGAGCCGCATCTTGCAGCAGCTGCGCGAAAGATACGGCGACCAGCTTTTTCTGCGCACCGGTCAGGGCCTGCGTCCCACCCCCTTTGCTGAAAACATGCGGCTGCGCATTCGTTCGCTGGCGGCGGAGGCCGAGAACCTGATCGACTATTCGCAGGAAAAACCCGCCGCCCCGGCCAACGCCAGTGCAAGCGGCTGGGAGCAGCCCGTGCTGATGAAGGCGCCGCCGCTTTCGCTTCGCCCCAGCGTTCTTCTGGAAGGTCAGCCGACACCGGAAAACATCGCCGACCGTCTTGCGCGCATCGGCCACAATGCCGATCCGCAGCAGAGGCTTGCCAAATATATCGCAACCTGCGCGATGGGCATCGGCAACAGCCGCCCGCTCAGCCAGGTGGAAGCGATGGATGCGCTCTCGATCATTCTCGACGGCGATGCCGACCCTATACAGATAGGCGCGCTGCTCGCCACCATGAATTATCGCGGCGTGACCGCGGCGGAGCTTGCCGGTTTCATCGAAGCCATGTGGCGACATATAGAGAGGGACCAGCAAGCTCCTGCATCGGCGGATCTCGACTGGCCCGCTTATATGTCGCCGAAGCATCGAGATGCGCCGTGGTTCCTCCATTCCGCGCGTCTTGTCGCCATGGCGGGATACAGCGTCCTGCTGCACGGGCATGTGGGGCAGGGAGAAAACGGCGGCAAGCTTGAACTTGCAGCACAGGCCTGCGGCATTCCCCTTTGCCACTCGCTTTCGCAGGCGGCGAAAGCCACAGCCTCGGAGCGCATCGCCTACCTGCCGATCGGTGGTCTGTCCCTGCAGTTTCAAAGCCTGCTCGGCCTGTACGGCATTCTGGAGATGCGCCTGCCGCTCAACACGGTCGTGCATCTTCTCAATCCGCTTCGCGCCAGAAGCACGATCATCGGCGTCGCCCGCCCGTCCTATCAGGAACTTCATCGGGACACGGCGCGACTGCTTTCGGTGGAAAACCTCGCCATTCTCGGCAATACGCGGGATTTTGCGCAATTCACGCCGTTTCGCAGCACCCGGATTTTCGGTCTTTCAAAGGGCAGGGATGTGGAATTTATCGTTCCCGCACGCGAAACGCCGCCCGCCGAAATGCCGACCATGTTCACAACCTTCGAATATTGGCGGGCGGTATGGACGGGTGCCGCAAGGGACGAAAGGGCAGAAACCATTATCATCTCGACGGCAGCCATCGCGCTGATGCTGGTCAACGATATGGCTCTGCCCTTTGAGGAAGCCTATGCCCGCAGCCTTCGGCTCTGGAACGACAGGGCGCGCAATCTCGTCAACGCCTGATCAGCGATCAGGCATTGGCGACGGCCCTTTTCAGCGCCAGATATTCCCAAAGGGCGACAAGCAGAAGAATTGCCGTGCTCACCAGTTGCAGCACGAAAAGCGGAATACCCGGCACCGGCAAAAGCAGGCAGAGCGCCGCCACGCCGGCAAAATGCGAAACCGGTCGCTGATAGGCGGCGGCGATCTTGACGCCGATATTGCCGGCCAGAAACAGGACCGGACCGCCGAGAATGGCGAGCGCCTCACGCATCGTTGCGCCATCCCGCGCATGGGAGAGGCTGAAATCTTCACCCACCGCCGTCAGGATGATACCCGCCACGATGGGCAAATGCCCGTAGTTAAAAAGATTATGGGCGATCTTCGCCTTTTCTTCGGCATTCTCGGCTTTTCTCGACGCCTCTTCCTGCCCGTGATGGAAATAAATCCACCACATCGCCACGGTACTGACGAAAGCGGAGCAGAAGACGATAAACGTCAGGCCCGAATTCATATATTCGGTTGCCGTGCGTCCCGTGGTCAGGATCGTTTCGCCAAGGCAGATGATCACGAAGAGCGCACATCGCTCCGCCAGATGCTCGCCGGAAAGATGCAGCCTGTCCTCGTCGCTCGAGGCTACGCCCGGCACGACATAACGGCAGGCGGGGCCGGCATATTCAATTGCAAGTGCGATGCCCCACAGGAGAATGCGATCCGCGAGATCAACGAACCCACCGGCCAGCCAGAACAGGCTCGATACCACGAGCCAGATCGTCACGCGCACGAAGACCAGATAAGACTGCCGGTCTTCACCCCTGAACGCATAGAGGGCGAACAGGCTTCGACCGACCTGCATCACGCTGTAGATCAGGGCGAAGACAAGGCCTTGTTCCGAAAAAGCCTCCGGCAGCGCGATCGCCAGCAGAACGCCGCCGAACATCAGCACGAACAGCAGGATCCTGACTGGCTCCTTTTCCGTGTTCAGCAGGTTTGTGATCCAGGTGGTGTGTATCCATAGCCACCAGAGCGACAATATCAGGATGCCAGCCTCAAGCGCAGCCGTCGGCCCAAAATCCTTAGCCAGAGCGTGGGAGAGTTGGATCAGCGCGAAAACAAAGACCAGGTCGAAGAACAATTCGGGGAAGCTGGCCTTGCCGGCGTCCTGGCCCTCCTGCCTTATCCAGCTTTCCGCATCCGCTTTGCGTTCTTGAAGCTCACCCCCGGTTCTCATTCCACCTCCGCCGCAAGATTTCGACCGGTCTTCTCACCACGCCCCCTCACCGTTGCGACAAAGCCTCTTCGCTCCCCGAAGCAACCGGGTTCGACCTTCGGCCGGGAAACTCCAGCGCCCGCGCATTGTCGGGATAAAAGCGCGGCCCAACCAGACGGACTTTCTTCCCAGAGACGTCGGTAATGTAGTTCGGGGTCGCAGCCTTGGGCGAAAGTGGAATGCTGTCGGCGCTGGAAACCGCAAGCGTGCTGACCTCGAGAGGCTGGGCAATTGCAGGCAGGCTCGCCATCGCGGTGAGTGCGGCTGAGAGAATAAATGATCTTGGAAACATGGGACGCATATCCTGGCACAATTGGTTGCGCCATAAACAGCCCTCGCCCGCTTTGGTTCCGCCGCTCGTCAGCGATCCCCATCAAGGTAGGAGCTATATTGAACATAGTCCGCGCTCGGTTGCCCACCGACGATCTCCGGCGGTCGACCTTCACCACCGGGCAGATGGCCAGTGTTTTCGAGCTCCGCCCGCAGAAGCTTTTCGATAGCCCTTTCCCGGGGCAAGGCGTTATCCGCCATGTAGAGGGCGACGGCCAGTTCCATGTCATCCGGAAAATTCATCAGCTCAGCCATCCGTTCAAGCAATCAAGCCCAAACGCAGGACCTTGCAAAAAGTTCAACTTCGCCGCCCTCGGCGCGGGGCTTTATCAATCCCCGTCCAGTCACTTCTGATGGGGCCATATCCCGGTTTTGTGGCGCTCGGGCATAGACTTCCATTCAGTACCCAACACGTGTTTTGCCACGTGCTTCGTGCATACAGATTGCACTTTTCCGCTCTTCTCGTCGCCATTTCGACGAAAAATACCCTCGACTCAAGCGATTGAAACCAATCACGGAAAAACGCAAACGAAAGCTAAATGGAACTTAGTTTTCATTACTTTGCATTAACCATAGAAATCCACCGGCTGCACTGTTGCTACACCACCCTCATGCGAATCTCTTTCTACTTGCGGAAACGGCGTTAATGTAACTTCCGTCTGCTTTTTCCGCAAGCGATGACCATTTCGCGCGGCCGTGCGAACTCACGAAAGCATGTTCGCCTCCATGGTGTCCTTACGCCCTCGCAACTGCGCCAGAAGCATTGTCTGCACATCGAAGCCGCCTTCCTGCGCCTTACGGGTCAGATTACGCAGATATCCGCCGAGCGAGCTTATCTGGTCCGCTTTCTGCAAAAGGCATGCGAGAATGGCTGCCGTTCCCTGTCGGCCGAAAGTGAGGAGGGCATCCTGATACGCCGACTGGCTGATGTTGAACATGGTTTTGATGACGGATGTCGCCACTTCAAGATCGCGCCATCCGGTAACCGCTCCGCCTGGGGCATAGAGCGAGATATCCGGGCAAGCCTTCAAAACCAAAACAATATCAGGAACAAAAAATTGCTTATGAAGAACAGGCTTTGCTGACTGCGGCGAAGCTTTTGCACTGACGGGCGCCACATATGCCGGCTGGGTGCTTGCTGTGCTGGCAGGTGCAACGGTTGCCGGTTCGCACAAATCTTGCCGTTCAGATATGGATTCGGATTCTGAATTCTTTATGAGGCGCTCATTTTGGCAGTCATTGCCGCCCGTTTTTTCCGATTTTTCAATATTTTCCAGATAGTTGGTCACTTCCGCGCGCAAAGAGGCCAAAAATCCGGCGATTTCCCGAAGCTCCGCAGGCTTGGAATTGCGGCCGAGAGAGCGGGCAATGGCATTGTAGCGGGTCTGAAACCCTTCGAAGGTTTCGACTTCTCCCCTCGCGGCAATCATCTCGCAGAGTTTCTGGATATCGCGGCGGCAAAGACTGATATTTTCACGAAGCCGCTGAAGATCGAGCCGCTCGCTGACGATGCGTTCGGCCAGTTCCTCGATTTCCGCTTTGCGGGCAAGAAGCGGCGCCAGCGAAAAACCGTAAGCCTCGCTGATTTCCCCTCCCCTATGCTTGCGCGCGTATCGTTTTCCGTTCGGGCTGTCCTTGCGAATGATAAGACCGGCCTCGACAAGAGCCGAAAGATGCCGGCGCAATGTCTGCTCGGCCATGCCATGGGCCCTGAGTGACAATTGCGTATTCGACGGGAAGACGACCAATCCGGCTTCGCTGGAAAGCTCGTTCTTCGGATAAAAACTCAAAAGCGCGTTCAGAACCGCGAGCGAGCGATCAGTCACGCCGAGCAATGGCCTGGCTTCGCAGACCGAACGATAGAGTTTCCATTTATCGACCGCTTCGATTTTCTTGTTTTTCTGCGCGGCAAACTGGGTTGCGAGGACGCCAAACGACATCGCTCGCCGCCCAAAGGGCGTCGTTACACATGTGCTGTCCATGTCTTTCACCTTTCACAAGGCAAAAGAAAATCGCTCACCGAAAAATTCGATGCCAAGACTCTTGACTATGATTCGCGGAAATGAGATTCTTCGGGTGCTTAAATCAAAGAAAGGCTTCCGCGCGGCAACGTTCGGGGGCTTTTTTCTTTTGTGATGCGTCTCCTGTTAGTCGTTCGAGTTAAAAATCACTGCTTGGACCGGTATTCGGCATACAGCGTCTGAAGATGTTCGAGAACGAACTCGGCAAATTCCGGGGCTTCGTTCTTGTCGATGGAGATATCCAGCTTGCGGTCGCTCTCGACCACCTTTGCCAGTCGGCCGCCGGTTTGCGATGACCAGACGCCGGTTTTTTTCGCCTGCGCCTTGGGCTTCAGAAAATCCAGAAGCGACTTGAAACGTTCTTCCGATGGCAGGGCGGCAACCGATGCGTCCTTGACATAGGCGCGGGCTGCTTCCTTGACCTGAGAGGAGGAAAGCTGATCGGCAAGATCCATCCAGTTACGACGGCCGACAGTCGGGGCCGGGCCAATCAGATCGACCAAATCTTCGGGAATACGGCCGACAACCGAAAGCATGTTGGAGAGATCGCCCTTGTGCAGCGACATGGCGGCCATGATCGTATCGCGAGGAAACCGCATTTGCAGTTTCTGGGCAAAACGCGCCTTTTCGATATAGGTGAGGTCGCGGCGCTCGTTGTTTTCCTGTCCCTGGGCAACGACAAGCTGCTCGTCGCTGAGATCACGAACGACCGCCTTGACCGGAATACCGAGGCTGGAAACGGCGCGCAGGCGACGATGGCCGAAGGCGACCTGATAACGGCCGGGGAATTCGGGATGCGGGCGCACCAGAATGGGAACCTGCTGGCCCTGTTCACGAATGGCCTCTATCAGGCCAGCATCCGCCTCTTCCGAGGCTGGCATGCGATCCGGTATGAAAGAGGGATCGATGTCGGCAGGGTTGAGCGAAACGATCGTAAGACCTTCGGCGAGCTGCTTTTCGATCTCTTCTGCCCGCTTGGCGCGTTCCGATACTTCGTTGAGCGACTGGCCGATCATGCCGACCGGGGAATTCAGAACATCCGTCACGAGTTCAGGAGAACCGAGGATGGGCCGGATACGCGGACGCGACCGCTCGGTGGCAGCCTCGTTGCTGTCTGCGCCCGGTGTACCGAGATTGGCGAAAATCTGTTTTCTGCTCATGCTGCCCTACCCCACGCTTTTTTAATCAGTCCTTCGATTTCAGCGTTTACGTTGTTCATGGCTTCCAGCGCGCGGTCATAGGTGGACCGGGTGAACTGGGTTCTTTCCACTTCGAAAAGTGTCTGGTTGGTCAGTCCGGCATCCGAGACGGCCGTGCTCTTCAGCATCGGGTGGATGAGGACGTTTTCACCGAAAATCGAGCGCAGGAACGCGACCATCTGGTTTTGCGGCCCATCGCTCGGTTCAAAACGGGTGATCAGGTAACGCATCCAGTTGTAGTCGGAACGCGCGCCCGCCCTGCCGATTTCAGCGAGAAGATCGCCGGTCATGGCAAGGAACTGGTTCATCGACATCACATCGAGCATTTGCGGATGAACGGTGACGAGAACCGATGTGGCGGCCGTCAGCGCCGAAAGTGTCAGATAACCGAGCTGCGGCGGGCAATCGATGACTACAACGTCATAGAAGTTCTGCGCCTGGGCTATTGCCTGGCCAATGCGGGCAAAAAACAAGGTATCTCCCGGTGCGCGACGCATCAGGGCGCGGGGCGTGTCGTGTTCGAATTCCATAAGCTCCAGGTTGCCCGGAACGATATGGAGATTTGGAATATAGGTGCCACGAACGATCTCGGCGATCGGCCGGCGTTCGTCGTCGTAACGGATCGCGCCATAAAGCGTTTCATTCGGACCGACATCAATCTCCGGCTGATGACCGAAGAGAGCGGACAGACTGGCTTGCGGATCGAGATCGATGGCAAGTACCCGGTAACCGCGCAGCGCCAGATATTGCGCCAGATGCGCAGATGTCGTGGTTTTGCCCGAACCGCCCTTGAAGTTCATGACCGCAATGACCTGCAACTCTTCACCGTCACGGCGATGCGGCAGATAACGGCGTGTGCCACGCGCGCCCTGATCGAGGAATTTTCTGATCTCGTCCATATCCTCGACGGAATAGGAACGACGGCCGGAAGCCTGCGCCGCATCGAGCTCCGGACGCTCGGCGGCGATCTGGCGAAGATAGGCTTCGCCGATGCCGATCAACCGTGCGGTTTCCGCCGGTGAAAAATGGCGCATGCTCTTTTCGGTGTGCGGTGAAAATGTATTTGCATTATGAGCCTGCAATTGGGCTGACAACGCAGCCGAATGCTGTTGTATAAGACTCGTCAGGTCGGGTGCTCCTGCGGCACGTCTTAAATCGGCACTCTGTGTCATCGGTCTTCTTTCGCTCGAAATTGCAGTAGCGGTTTTTTTCGAAAAAGGCGGTTTTTTCCGCAACTGAGATATAAGCGCCGATTCTCTTTTTGGCGCAATAGGCTTTTTTCCCAGGTTGGAAAGTGCCGCTAAAGCATTGTGGAAGAATCACATTTGCTTTTTGTGACGGTTTGACGGTTAGCCGCGGCTAACTTCTCGTTGTCGATCATAATGAAGGGCGTCGTTGCGCCTTTTGGCGCCCCAGATATCCGTCCCGTGCGGAAGTTTGCCGCGGCTAACTTTGGGGTTGATCTTCTTTGGCTCCGATAATCCCGGCGGCAGAAAGTGAAGGGTGGACATTCGCATCTGTTTAATCTCTACTCGTTGACTAGAGTATCGTTGGGTTCGACACCCGTCGTCTGGCTTTTCAAGCTGCCGCAGGTTGGAGGAATGAATGTCCTATGATGTCGCTCTCGTCGGGTCGGGTTTTTCGGCCATCTGTACCGCCGCCCATCTTTTATCGTCTCTGCCGGCGGAAGCCTCTATCGCTATCGTCGGTGATGAGTCGGATTTCGGGCGCGGCACCGCCTATCGCACGGAACTGCCCTATCATCGTCTGAATGTGCCGGCCGGGCGGATGAGTGTCTTCCCTGACAGGCCTGATGACTTTGTCGACTGGTTGGCGGAAAACGGGATCGCGGACAATCCCCTTCTGTTCGCCTCGCGCGGTGATTACGGTCTTTATCTTCGCGACAGGTTGGCCGGCCTGCTCAGAAGCAGGGAGCAACGAGCCCGGGTGGACTTCGTTCGGGCCAAGGCTTCGGCCTGTCGGCCGGATGGTGCAGGCGGATTTTCTTTTACACTGGAAAATGGTGAGCAGCTGCGCGCGCAGAATGTCGTTCTGTGTCTCGGTGTCGGCGCTGCGAGTTTGCCGGTGCAAACTGTCGCAAGGGAAGAAGAGGGGCCGCAACGTATCATTGGCCACTGCTGGCAGCCGGGATGGTTGTCCAAAATCAAAGCAGGGGATCGTATCTGCATTCTGGGCTCGGGCCTGACGATGATCGATCAGGTTTTGACTTTGCGAGGAAAGGGACATCAAGGGCCAATCCACGTCCTGTCCCGTCGTGGTCTGGTGCCGCATCCGCATGTCAGCCCACCGTCACCGCCCGTGGAGCCGAATTTACCCGAAGGCTCGACGGAGATTAGCTGGTTGCTGCACTCTCTGCGCAAGCAGGTGCGCGATGGGGCGCCGTGGCGCGCCGTCATGGATGGCTTGCGGCCGCAAACCCAATCGCTTTGGCAACGTCTTACACCTGCGCAACGCGGCCGGTTCCTTCGGCATGCCTTGCCGTGGTGGAACATCCATCGGCACCGTATCGCGCCGGAAGTGTCTCGCGCCTTCGGGAAGTTGCTTTCAGATGGTGTTCTTGAAATTCATGCAGGTTACCTTCGCTCCATGGAAGAAGGGGAGGAGGGGATCGCCGTGCGTTACCGCCGCAGGCATACGCAGATATTGAAGGAGCTGCAGGTCGATTGGGTCGTCAATTGCACGGGAATGGAGCGGGCCGGCATCGGCCATTCGCGGCTTCTTGAAACGATGCGTGGGGACGGTGTTATTTTGCTCGATCCCTTCGGGCTCGGTGTAGAAGTCGATCGCCAGTCTCGTTTGCTGCGGACTGACGGACGAAGCTGGCCCGGTCTTTTCGCCGCCGGTGCGTTGACGGCGGGCCGCTTCTGGGAAATTACCGCCGTTCCGGATATTCGTGTGCAGGCGCAGAAGATCGCGCAAGAGATCACGGACAGAGTGACAGCGAGCGATCGGCTTTCCGCACGGGGATGAGCTGGTGAAGGGCCGGCCGCAGTCAGACGTGCCTAGTACCTGTCCTAAGAGGTTAGCCGCGGCAAACTTGTTCTCTGAATAATGTGCTGGAAATTCCATGGATGCCCAATTGGCGAGTGGAACGCAGCGCGAATGCCGATGGGAACCGCAAGATAAGCGCGCTGTTCTTACTTGAATCATGGCATATATCGACCATAAGCCGTATATTTCCCTGTAATCAACAGCAGAAAGCGTGGCGGCGGATTTCGCACGTAATGTGCCCGATTGCTAAATAATTTACATTGCTTATGGAAATGCGCCATGAAATCGGCTACAAATCGCGAAAATTTCTGAAATTATGAAAATAATTTGCGAGGACTTATGCAAAAGCCGAAACTGATACGATATGAGGCGGCGGACAATCAGGCTGGTGGACAGCGGCGACCATTTGCCAAGGCCGTCCGGGCCGGCGATTTCGTTTATGTTTCCGGGCAGGTGCCGACCGTCGATGGCGAGGTGGTGACCGGCGGAATCGTGGCGCAGACCGAGCAGGTGGTTGCGAATATCAAGGATGTTCTGGCGCTTGCCGATTGTACGCTTGCGGATGTGGTCAAGGTCAATGTCTGGCTGGACGATGCCCGGGATTTTTCGAGCTTTAACGCTGTCTTCCAGAAATATTTCATCGATCATCCGCCCGCACGCTCCACCGTGCAATCTCCGTTGATGGTCGATGCCAAGGTGGAAATGGACGTTATCGCCTATAAGCCGCTGACCTGAAGCCCAATTTGCCGATGTTTGAGAGTAGATGATGACCTATCCCTGGCCTGATGCGGGCACACCCCTCAATGCGATTTCGACGCCGATGCCTGTCATCGACGAGGACAGGCTCGCCGCCAATATCCTCAGGGCGCAATCTTATCTGGATGATCACGGCAAGGCCTTTCGGCCGCATATCAAGACGCACAAGATACCCGCCGTCGCAAAGCAGCAGCTTCAGGCCGGTGCCATCGGCATTAATTGCCAGAAAGTCAGTGAGGCGGAGGTTTTTGCGGATGCCGGTTTTGATGACATTCTGATTACCTATAATATTCTCGGTGCAGCAAAGCTGTCGCGGCTGAAGGCGCTGAATGCGCGCATCGGCCGGTTGAGCGTGGTTGCCGATAGCGTGGTCACGATTGCCGGCCTTGCCGATACATTCGATGCGGCAAGGCCGCTTGCCGTACTGATCGAATGCGACACGGGCGGTAAGCGCTGCGGTGTGCAGACGCCGGAAGCGGCACTGGCGCTTGCGGAAAAGATCGCGGCGGCACCGGGCCTCACATTCAAGGGCATTTTGACCTATCCGGCACCGGGAGGCGCCGCGACGGTGGAAAATTTCCTTCGCGAGACCATGGCATTGCTGGCGGCAAAGGGCATGGATTGCCCGGTGCGATCCAGCGGCGGTTCTCCGGATTTTTACGCCGCGCATCTCGTTCCTTCCGCCACCGAACATCGGGCCGGCACCTATGTTTATAATGATCGCGCCATGCTGCGCGCCGGACATTGCACAGCGGGCGATCTCGCCATGCATGTTCTTGCCACCGTCATATCGCGACCGACAGCCGATCGGGCGGTGCTGGATTGCGGCTCCAAGGCCCTGACCTCGGATCTTCTGGGTTTCAGCGATTACGGGCTGCTCGAAGGCTATGACGGTGCGAAAATCATCTCGCTTTCGGAAGAACATGCGGTCGTCGATCTATCCGGCTGCGCCTCGGGCCGGCCTGAAATCGGCGATGTGGTCAAGGTCGTTCCGAACCACACCTGCGTTGTCAGCAATCTTTTCGACAGGATGGTTTTCCATCGAAACGGTGTCGTGACGCGGGTTGAGCAGGTCGCGGCGCGCGGTACAGTCTGGTAAAATTACCCGGCTAATTAAATCCTGAAATAAAGCTGCCGAAGGGCAGATTGCGGTAACGAGAATCTAGAGACATGCGCATCTTCACGGCGTCACTCGCCACCGAAACCAACACGTTTTCACCTGTCCCGACGGATATGGACGCCTTTCGCGCGGCTTTTTATGCCGGGCCGGGGGAACATCCCGAAACGCCGACGCTCTGCTCGTCGCCAGTGCCGATCTTGCGCCGTCGTGGTAAGGCGGAAGGGTTCACGGTAATAGAGGGAACTTCCTGCTGGGCGGAACCGGCGGGCCTCATCCAGCGCCAGACCTATGAAACGCTGCGGGATACGATTCTCGCAGAACTCAGCGCCGCAATGCCGATCGATGCGGTGGTGCTCGGTCTGCACGGCGCCATGGTGGCACAGGGTTATGATGATCCGGAAGGGGATTTCCTGTCGCGCGTCCGCGCATTGGTCGGACCGGATGTGCTGGTTGCGGCGGAATTCGATCCGCACAGCCATCTGACGCCGCTTCGGGTCAAAAATCTCGATATAATGGCGACGTTTCTGGAGTTTCCACATACGGATTTCGAAGAGCGCGGCGAGCATGTAGTGGAAATGGCGCTGCGCACGCTTCGGGGGGAGATCAAGCCGGTCATCTCCACTTTCGATTGCCGCATGATCACCATTTATCCCACCAGCCGCGAGCCGATGCGCTCTTACGTCGACCGACTGAAGGCGATGGAAGGCAGGGATGGCATCCTGTCGATCTCCGTCATTCACGGTTTTATGGCGGGCGATGTGCCGGATATGGGAACGCGCATCGTTGTCGTGACCGATAATGACAGGGCAAAGGGCGATGCGCTGGCCGAAAAGCTCGGCCATGAGCTTTATGCCATGCGAAAACTGACCGCCATGCCGATGCTGGATACGGAATCGGGTCTCGACCAGGTTCTTGCCATTCGCAGCAACAATCCGGACAGGCCGGTCGTCGTATCGGATATCTGGGACAATCCGGGCGGCGGCGTCGCCGGTGACGCGACCCATATTCTGCGGCGCATGGTGGAGCGCGGCATGGACAATATCGCCGTCGCGACGATCTGGGACCCGATTGCGGTGTCTTTCTGTCACGCGGCGGGCGAGGGGGCCGAGATCGATCTGCGCATCGGCGGCAAATCCAGCCCGGAAGGCGGCGAGCCGCTCGATTTCCGCATAAAGGTGATGCGCACGACTGAGGCCGGCTGGCAGAGTTTCCGCAACAGCCGCGTCACGCTCGGCCGTGCCGCCGTCGTTCGGCCGCTCGGTACGCAGATCGATATCATCCTCATCACCAGCCGCACGCAAACTTATGAGCCGGATATCTTTTCCAACCTCGGCGTCGATTTTGCGAAGAAAGACGTGCTGTTGGTCAAGTCCACCAACCATTTTCATGCGGGGTTTGCGCCGGTCGCCTCCGAGATCGTTTACATAGCGGCTCCGACATCCTATCCGACCGATCCGGCAAAAACGCCCTATCGCAAGGCGAGCCTGGAGCTTTGGCCCCGCGTGGCCGATCCGCTGGGCCTGGACTGAGGCGGCAGCGGTTTGGGCATTATCTGGATGAAACTGTGAAGCCTTTCCCTGAAGGCTTCAGAGACGCTCGAGGGTGATCAGGAAAAACGCGCTTTCGCTTCGATCTCCTTCGACGGTGAACGGTAAACCGCCTTCGATCAGCAGACCATCCAGCTTCCCCAATCGGTTCTCGCCTTCACCGGTTAAAACCGCCAGCGGGTCGAGCGCCAGAACAAGCGTCGTGTTTCCGGCGGCTTTTCCCGAAAACGGGCCGGAATGCCTTTTAACGACATGACGAAAGCGCGAGCGGCGGGTCATGACGTTCAGATCGGTGATCGCGCCATCAGGCAGGGTCGCATTCACGGGAACATCGGCCGGAAAGGGCAGGGGTGGGCTTTCCATTGTCAGCAACAGCGGATCGCCCGCCGCAATTGCCAACGCCATGCCGTTTCCCTCAAGAATGGAGAGGGTGCGGTCTATGCCGGGGAAGATCGAAAACGGCCCGTCGCTCGCCACTGTCGCCATGCTGATGCGCCAGTCGAAATTCTCGACGGAAGACGTCGGTGGAAAGATGGCGATTTCCACCGTCTCGCCGCCGCCGTTTTTCCAGGGCATTCGCTTGTAATCGCTTGCGCGCAGCAGGGTCATGGTTTTCCACTTTTGAGAGGGATCGGCCGGAAAAGGTGTTTCTCTTTCCGGCCGAAAGAGGATCAATTGCCGAGAATGCCGGGCAGGCGCAGGCCCTGTTCCTTGGCGCATTCCACGGCGATGTCGTAACCGGCATCGGCATGGCGCATGACGCCGGTTGCCGGGTCATTCCACAGCACGCGCTCCAGCCGGCGAGCGGCATCGTCGGTGCCATCGGCGCAGATGACCATGCCGGAATGCTGCGAGAAGCCCATGCCGACGCCGCCGCCGTGGTGCAACGACACCCAGGTCGCGCCGGATGCGGTGTTGAGCAGCGCGTTCAGGAGCGGCCAGTCGGAAACGGCGTCCGAGCCATCCTTCATGGCCTCGGTCTCGCGGTTGGGCGAGGCGACGGAGCCGGAATCCAGATGGTCGCGTCCGATGACGATCGGCGCCTTCAGCTCACCGTTCTTGACCATTTCGTTGAAGGCGAGGCCGAGACGGTGGCGGTCGCCAAGGCCGACCCAGCAAATACGCGCCGGCAGGCCCTGAAAAGCGATGCGCTCGCGCGCCATGTCCAGCCAGTTGTGCAGGTGCTTGTTGTCTGGCAACAGTTCCTTCACCTTGGCGTCGGTCTTGTAGATGTCTTCCGGATCGCCGGAAAGGGCCGCCCAGCGGAACGGGCCGATGCCGCGGCAAAACAGCGGGCGGATATAGGCCGGCACGAAGCCCGGAAAGGCGAAGGCGTTTTCGAGGCCCTCATCCTTGGCGACCTGGCGGATATTGTTGCCGTAATCGAGCGTCGGAACGCCGGCGTTCCAGAAATCGACCATGGCCTGCACATGCACCTTCATCGAGGCGCGAGCGGCAGCCGCAACGGCCTTCGGGTCGCTTTCCTGCTTGGCGCGCCATTCGGCAACGGTCCATCCGGCCGGAAGGTAACCATGGACGGGATCGTGCGCCGAGGTCTGGTCGGTAACGATATCGGGGCGAACGCCACGACGGACGAGTTCCGGGAAGATTTCCGCCGCATTGCCGATCAGGCCGACGGATTTCGCCTCGCCCGCCTTGGTCCACTGGTCGATCAGGGCCAGTGCCTCATCGAGCGTATGCGCCTTCGCATCGACATAACGGGTGCGCAGGCGGAAATCGACGCGGGTTTCATCGCATTCGACGGCAAGGCAGCAGGCGCCGGCCATGACGGCAGCCAGCGGCTGTGCGCCGCCCATGCCGCCGAGACCGCCGGTCAGGATCCATTTGCCCTTCAGGTTGCCGTCATAATGCTGGCGGCCGGCTTCCACGAAGGTTTCATAGGTGCCCTGCACGATGCCCTGCGTGCCGATATAGATCCACGAACCGGCCGTCATCTGGCCGTACATGGCAAGGCCCTTCTTATCCAGCTCGTTGAAATGATCCCAGTTCGCCCAATGCGGCACCAGGTTGGAATTGGCGATCAGCACGCGCGGCGCATCCTTGTGGGTGCGGAACACGCCGACCGGCTTGCCGGACTGCACGACGAGGGTTTCGTCCTCGTTCAAATCCTTCAGCGTCGCGACGATGCGGTCGAAATCGTCCCAGGTGCGGGCGGCGCGGCCGATGCCGCCATAAACCACCAGCTCATGCGGGCGCTCGGCCACGTCAGGGTCGAGATTGTTCATCAACATGCGCAGCGGCGCTTCCGTCATCCAGCTTTTGGCATTGAGGTCAGTGCCCTGCGGCGAGCGGACATCGCGAATATTGTGGCGTGGATTGTTCATGTGCTTTCCCCTTATCGTTTCGTGTCGAGCGCAAATTTTTCCATGCGCGTGAGAATGGTTTTGAGATAAGAGCGAAGCCGTTCGGCCTTGCCCGTGTCATAGGCAAAAGGCGGCGTTTCGCTTTGAAGATGCGTGGATTGCGCCAGCTCCATCTGAATGGCGTGCACGCCGCTCTGCGGTTTTCCGTAATGGCGCGTCGTCCAGCCGCCTTTGAAACGACCGTTCAGAATGCTGTCGTAGCCGTCCGCTGCGGCGGTCACCTCAACGGCGATCTTCTCGATGGTCGGATCGCAGGTCTTGCCCATATCCGTGCCGATGTTGAAATCCGGCAGCTTGCCTTCGAACAGGAAGGGAATATGCGAACGGATCGAATGGCAATCATAGAGAATGGCGATGCCGTGGATGGATTTGACCCGCTCGATTTCCGCCGCAACGGCCGCGTGATAGGGCGCGTGGAAGTTTTCCAGACGATAGGCGATATCGTCCGCTGCGGGTTCCTGTCCTTCATTCCAGATCGGCTCGCCGTCGAAATCGGTCTCCGGAACAAGCCCGGTTGTGTTCTGGCCCGGATAAAGGCTTACCCCGGCCGGATCGCGGTTGGCGTCGATCACATAACGATGGAAGGTCGCCCTTACCGTTGTCGCATCCTCGAGAAGGCCGGCATAGAGCTCATGGATATGCCAGTCCGTATCGGCGAGAATCTTGCCGTTATCGTTGAGACGATCCCAAATCTCAGCCGGAACATCCGTGCCGGTGTGAGGTAGTCCGAGGATGATGGGCGAGGTGCCCTGGTGAAGCGTGAAGGGTCTGTTCATCGATTGGCCTCTTCTGCCGTGGGGTTACCCCCCTCTGCCCTGCCGGGCATCTCCCCCTCAAGGGGGGAGATCGGCAAGCGGCGAATGCCTTGCGTCACAATATCTGGGAACGAGCGGGTGCGGCATCTGATCTCCCCCCTTGAGGAGGAGATGCCCGGCAGGGCAGAGGGGGGTAACCCTACGGCAGTGAAGGATAAAGTACTCATCATCTCAAACCTCCAGCTTCGGCAGAATGCCGTCCGAAATCGTCGCGACCAGCGCGCCGGAGGCAATCAATTCCGCCGCAGCCTTCAGGTCCGGCGCCATATAGCGGTCTTCCTCCAGCGAAGGGACCGCCGCGCGCAACGCCGCAATCGCCTTTTGCAGTTCGGGGCTTGTTTTCAGCGGCCCGCGCAACTCCACACCCTGCACGGCTGAAAGCGCCTCGATGCCGAGAATGGCGAAGAGATTGTCCGTCATCGGCAGCAGGCGGCGCGCGCCATGGCAGGCCATGGAGACATGGTCTTCCTGATTGGCGGAGGTGGGTGTGGAATCCACCGAGGCCGGATGCGCCATCTGCTTGTTCTCGCTCATCAGCGCGGCGGAGGTGACTTCGGCGATCATCAGGCCGGAATTCAGCCCGGGCTTCTTCGAAAGAAAGGCGGGCAAGCCATAGGAGAGGGCCGGATCGACCAGCAGCGCCACGCGGCGCTGGGCGATTGCGCCGATCTCACAAATGGCGAGCGCCGTCTGGTCGGCGGCAAAGGCCACCGGTTCGGCGTGGAAATTGCCGCCGGAGACGACGGAATTGTCTGAAAGCACCAGCGGATTGTCGGTCACGGCATTGGCTTCGATTTCCAGCGTGCGGGCCACCTGCCGCAGAAGATCGAGGCAGGCGCCATCCACCTGCGGCTGGCAGCGAATGCAATAGGGATCCTGCACCCGCTCGTCACCTTCGATATGGCTGACGCGGATTTCCGAACCCTCCAGCAGATTACGAAGCGCCGCTCCCGCGTCGATCTGGCCCTTATGACCCCGCAGGCTGTGAATATCGGGATGGAAAGGTGCAGATGAGCCCATGGCGGCATCGGTGGAAAGCGCACCGGTAATAAGTGCCGCCTGTGCTGCGCGGTGGGCTCGGAAAAGACCGGCGAGCGCCAGCGCCGTCGAAGTCTGCGTGCCGTTGATCAGCGCCAGTCCTTCCTTGGCGGCAAGCACCACCGGGGACAGTCCGGCTTTCGCAAGCGCTTCGCCCGCTGGCAGAAGCGCGCCCGCATAAAAGGCCTCGCCTTCGCCCATCATCACCGCCGCCATATGGGCAAGCGGCGCGAGATCGCCGGAAGCCCCAACCGAACCCTTTTCGGGAATGACGGGGATGACGCCCTTCTCCAGCATGGCTTCGATCAGCCGCACAAGTTGCAGCCGCACGCCGGATGCGCCGCGACCGAGCGAAACCAGCTTCAGCGCCATGATCAGCCGCACGACATTTTCAGGAAGCGGCGCGCCGACCCCGCAGCAGTGCGACAGGATGAGATTGCGCTGCAACGTCGCCACATCGGCCGCGTCGATCTTGATTGAAGCGAGTTTGCCGAAACCGGTATTGATGCCATAGACCGGCGCATTGCCGGCAGCGATCTCCGCAATGCGGGCCGCCGCCTTTTCAATGCCTGCATCAAAGCTGCGGTCGAGTTTGGCGCTGCCGTTCTCCCAGTATATCTCGGCGAGATCGGCTAAGGTGACATTGCCGGGGTGAAGCGTGATGGTCTTCATGGTCATGGGAGAACCTTCTGTCCCTTGAAAATGCGGGCGTGGAGCGGATTGAAACCGATGCGGTAGACAAGTTCTGCCGGACGCTCGATGTCCCAGATGGCGAAATCAGCGGATTTTCCAGCCTCCAGCGTGCCGGTTTCCGTAAGCAGGCCGAGCGCCTTTGCCGCGTTGCGTGTCGTCGCGGTCAAGCACTCTTCCACGGTCATGCGGAAAAGCGTTGCGCCCATATTCATGGTCAGCAGCAGGGAGGTGAGCGGCGATGTGCCGGGGTTGCAGTCCGTTGCCAGCGCAATGTCGGCCCCGGCATCGCGCAGGGCCTGCACCGGCGGCAATTGTTTTTCCCTGAGCGCATAGAAAGCGCCGGGAAGAAGCACGGCCACGGTTCCCGCTTTCGCCAGCGCCTTCGCACCGGCCTCATCAAGATATTCCAGATGATCGGCCGAAAGGGCGTTATAGGATGCCGCAAGCTCGGAACCGCCAAGGTTGGAAAGCTGCTCGGCATGCAGTTTGACCGGAAGGCCATACTGTTTTGCAGCCTTGAAAACCCGGTCGATCTCCTCGACGGAAAAGGCGATGCCTTCGCAAAAACCGTCAACCGCATCCGCCAGTCCTTCCGCATGGGCTTTTTCCAGCCCAGGCAGAACGACATCGCCAATATAATCGGCGTTGCGCCCCTTATAGTCTGCAGGTGTCGCATGCGCGGCGAGATAGCTGGTGACGATGCGCACCGGCCGCAATGTCTCGAGCCTGCGGGCGACGCGCAGCATTTTCAGCTCGGTTTCAATGTCGAGACCGTAACCGGATTTGATTTCGACCGTGGAAACGCCTTCGGAAAGAAGCGTGTCGAGGCGCGGCAAAGCCTGCGCCACCAGAGCATCTTCCGAGAGCGCGCGCGTGTCGCGCACCGAAGAAACAATGCCGCCGCCCGCTTTGGCGATCTCTTCATAGGTCGCCCCATTCAGCCGCATCTCGAATTCCATGGCGCGGTTGCCGCCGAAGACGAGATGGGTGTGGCAGTCGATCAGGGCAGGGGTGATCCAGCGGCCGCCGCAATCATTGGTCTCATCGGTTGTCGCCAGATCGGCGGGCAGATCGCTTTCAGGGCCGGCAAAGGCGATGCGGCCGTTACGCACGGCAATGGCGGCATTTTCGACAGCGCCGATGCCTTCCATGGCGGGATTGAAGGTTGCCAGCCGGGCGTTGCGCCACAAAGCCGTGGCGTTCCCCGTCGCCGTTCCGTTTGCAGATTTGTTCCCTGGCATTTGCTTTTCGCCTTTCCTTTGTGCGCTAAATGTATATACATAATAATCGGCTTGGCAAGCTGCAATTTCGTGTCTGAAATGGCCTTGCCGGACAGAACCAAAGGAGAGGGTGGCATGACGGCAATTCACGCGGGCGCAGCGCTTCTGGCGGATGGATGGGCGAAGGATGTTCGCATCGTCTGCGATGGCGGCGTCATCTTATCCGTGGAAACCGGCGTTTCCCCGCAGCCGCAGGATGAGCGACATGCCGTCATTGTCCCGGCCATGCCCAATCTTCACAGCCACGCCTTTCAGCGCGCCATGGCCGGGCTTGCCGAAATCCGTGGTCCGGGTGATGACAGTTTCTGGAGCTGGCGCACCGTCATGTATAAATTCGCGCTCTCCATGACGCCTGACCATGTCGAGGCGGTTGCCGCCCAGCTTTATATGGAAATGCTCGAGGCCGGTTTCGGGCGGGTTGGAGAATTTCACTATCTGCATAATGACAGGGATGGCTCGCATTACGGCAATATCGCCGAAATGGCCGAACGTATCGGCGCGGCCGCCTCGCAGACGGGCATCGGCCTCACATTGCTGCCGGTCTTTTATGCCCATTCCGGTTTCGGCGGCCAGGCGCCAATCGACGGGCAGAAACGTTTCATCCATTCGCTCGACAGTTACGGAAAGCTGATGCAGGGAGCGCAGGCCGTGGTGGACAGGCTGCCGGGCGCCACCCTTGGCATAGCGCCGCACAGCCTGCGTGCGGTGACCGGCGACGAGCTGGCAGCCATCGAGCCGCTGGCAAAAGGCGGGCCGATCCATATTCATGTGGCGGAACAGACGAAAGAAGTGGAAGATTCGCTCGCCTTTTCCGGTGCGAGACCGGTGGAATGGCTGCTTGCAAACGCGCCGGTCGATGGCCGCTGGTGCCTTATCCATGCAACACACATGACGGAAACCGAAACGCGAGGCATGGCAAAAAGCGGTGCTGTTGCCGGTCTTTGCCCTATCACGGAAGCCAATCTCGGCGACGGCATCTTCCCGGCTCCGGCTTTTATCGCTGAAAACGGCCATTATGGCGTCGGATCGGATTCCAACATTCTGATTTCCGTACCGGAAGAGTTGCGAACGCTCGAATATTCGCAACGTCTCTCGCGCCGAGCACGCAATGTCATCGCCGATGCCGGCCGTTCCACGGGAGAAAAACTCTTCCGACAGGCGCTCGAAGGCGGCGGAAGGGCTCTGGCGTCGCGAAACGGTCTGGAAAAAGGGAAAAGCGCCGATTTCGTCGCTCTTGATGTTTCCGTCGTTTCTTATCTTCCGATATCCCAGATTCTCGATCAGTGGATATTCGCGGGCGGCGTTTCTGTCGATTCCGTTTGGGTTCGCGGCAAAAAGCGCGTGCAGGCCGGCCGGCATATCCATCGCCGTGAAATATCCAATCGTTTCAACAAGGTCATGGCTGAACTTCTCGATAGCTGATATGGGCTCGGCAGAAACGGGAAAAAGCCAGCGGGGAAAGGCATTGCGGACGTGACGAAAGCATCAGCCGGGCAGACCCTGCACCAGCGTATCCTCAGTGAGATCGAGGGGCGGATCGTTTCGGGAGAATGGCCGCCGGGCCATCGATTGCCTTTCGAGGTCGACCTCGCCGATCAATATCACTGTTCGCGCATGACGGTGAACAAGGTCATGGGCCAGCTCGCCAAGGCCGGTTTGATCGAACGCCGCAAGAAATCCGGCAGTTTCGTCCGCCAGCCGCAGATCCAGTCCGCCGTTCTTCAAATTCACGATATCGGGGCCGAGGTCGAATCCCTTGGCCTCGACTATGGCTTCAAAATCTTGGAGCGCAAAAGGTGCAGCGCGAAAGGCGCGGATCGTGAGCGGCTCGACGTTTCGGTCGGGACAATTTTGCTCGACATTCTCTGCATCCATTTCGCCGGTGCGCGCGAATTCTGTGTCGAACAGCGCCTCATCAATCTGACGGCCGTGCCGGAAGCGGCTGAAACCGACTTTACCGAAATTGCGCCAGGCCCCTGGCTGCTCGGCCATGTTCCGTGGAGCACTGCCGAACACCGGATCAGTGCCGAAACACCGTCGAAGGAGATCGCGCGCCTGCTCGGCATTTCCGACAGGCAGGCGTGTCTTGTCGTGGAGCGACGTACCTGGAGCAATTCGGGCGCTGTTACCTATGTGCGCTTCACCTATCCCGGCAATGCGCATGCGCTGGTTGCCCGCTTCAGCCCGTCTTCCGACTGATATCTACAAGGCCTCGGCCCCTGTTATTGCGGTATGGAGACCCTATATAGGGGAAGGCCCATCAAGCTTTTCAGTCACCGACAGGAAAAACCGTTAAAAGTCGTTAATTTATACGATAATTTTCAAATTACCTTTTACAATCAGTTAGATATCACATTTCTTGTTTTTTTTGATATTGCTGTGTTGACTTGTTTGAGGGTGTGGATTTATAAGTCCGCTCACTGAACGAGGGCGGCGGCGCTGCTGGCGACGGCGGCTTTCGTTCTGAAGAAATCAAGTTGATGAGCTGAATGCTTGTTGGTTTCCCGGGGTTTAGGCTTTGGGGATTTGGTTTTGTGACTGCTTAGAGTGGTCT
>NZ_JBNWBW010000031.1:0-81062 GCF_053522725.1 Agrobacterium sp. 16-172Ci | reverse complement strand
CCGATCGGCTTCTAAACCCGCCACCAGACAAACCCACAAATCAAAACCAGATGGCCTTCCAATGGCCACAAATTTAAACCGGACAGTAGTGGGACAGGCCCGAGGATGACGTCGGCGTGATTGGCGCGACTTACATTCCAATCTGATCACGCCGAATTCAGAGCATGCCGCTCATCTTCAGATAATAATTTTCCGCGCTGTCGTCGGAAGCCACCGCCGTCGGGCTTTCCTGCGTGTCGATCCCGTCATTGGCGGCGATGCGCTCTTCTTTTTCGTCCTGACCGTCGGAATTATCAGCGCCGGCTTCGGTCTCGTCGTTTGCCTCATCCTCGGAAAACGGGCTGCCTCCGCGCGGCGGCGTTTCCGATTCATAGTCCTCATCCGCCGGAGGATAGGCGACAAGCGGCAGCGGTGTTCCGTCTTTTACCAGAGCCGCGGCGATCAACGATTGCGAAGCCGATTGCTCCAGCATCGCCATCCTCGCTTCCGGGTCCAGCATGGCCCGCGGCAGCGGCTGGGTTTCGGGGCGATGGGTCGCCGTTTCCGTTTCCTCACCCGAGGGGCGGGCGGCGGCTGTTGCGAGGGTCGATTTTTCGGCGGGCTGATCGTCGGACGGTTGCTGCGCAACACCCTGCTGTGCGGGCGGAGGTTCTTGCGTGCCGGTCGGCTTGAGCGGAAGTTTGCCGGCGGTGGCGGCAAGCAGCAGGCTGTTCACGGTCTCGGCGTCGTCTGCGAACAAACCGGATGGCGGGGTAAGGCCCGTGCGGATTTCTTTCTGCTCCGGCTTCATCGTCTCCCGATGCGGAAGGGCAGGGCGGGCTTCGCCGGTCTCGGCGCGGGGCGGATTTGCCGGGCGGGCCTCGGCCGACACTTCCTTCATCACGCTGCCGGTTTGTGGCGGAAGCGGACGTGCCGTGTTTTCGGCTCTTCCATCCGGCTTTGCGGCATTGGTCGGCGTATCATGTGTGTCGGCAGGCGGGGTGGAAAGCGTGGGCCGGGGGTCCAGTTGCGCCGTTAGCGCCGCCACCGTGGCTTTCATCGCTGCGCCACTGAGGGCGAGCGGCCCGATGAGCAGCGGCAGGAGCCGGCTGACGGTGGCGGAATTTGCCGCCTGCGCTGTCGCGGCCGGAGACGGGCGAGCTTCCGCATTCTGGCCCGGTGCGTTTTGCTGTTTCGGTTGGGCCGATTGCGCGGGGGCGGGATTGGAGGAATTGTTCTGCTGATAGGAGGAAACCACCGCCTTTGCCGCAAGGTCCGTTCCCTTGTAACGGGAAAGCTCGATCAGCAGCGCGAGGCGGGCAGCATCCGGCCCGGTCGGCTGTTTCAGGATTTCGGCAAGCATCGAAAGGGTCAGGCCCTGCAGGGCCTTGCCGACCTGCTGTTCCAGCGCCAGGCGTTGTGGCGCGGGCAGGGTGCGGAGCGCCTCCGTCAGCCGCGTCACATAGGTCTCTATGGCTTCGCCATCCCGCCGGGGCAGGTTCATCAGCTTGCCGAGCGCTTCCGCCAGAACGGCGGTGCTGCGCGAGAGCTGAAATTCGCTGGCAAGGGAGGCGATTGCCGCGCGGGCAAAAAGGCTGCTGTTTTCAGGGGCGGGAGTGTTCGGTTGCGGCGGTGCAATCTGTTTCACCTGCTCGCGCGGTGTCAGTGAAACCGTGGTTCCATAGGCGGCATCGGTTGCCGCAATTTTCGGTACAGGCGGTAACATGCTGCGCTCCGTTTCTATCGGTGACCGCCGCTGGCTGCGAAAGGGCCAATCCCCATTGGCTCTGTGATCCGCATCTGGCTTGAATGTTGAAAAATCGCCGCGCCGGTGATGGACAGGTGTCATCTCGCCCGCTCATGCGGGAGCGCCGTATACGCCTCTGGCCGCAATGTCGGTTGCAGCGCATACAGAATCATCAAGCTCAATCTTGGCTTGCAGATATTAAGATTTGGCTAACCAAGGAATTGCGCGTCCGGTCAGGGCGAAACGCCGATGAACATGCGGTAAAGTCCGTTATCGTCGGAATTGACCGAGGAAATATGGTCGGGATCGCTGGGCGCCGTCTCAAATGCTTCCGGCGGCATGGCATCGAGCCAGCTTGCCTTGGGAAGGTTTCGTTCCGGTTGAATGTTGACCGGGTCGATGAGGCTGTCTTCCTCAGCGGGCGCGGTGAAGGCCGCATCATCCGGAACGAGCGACGGGGCGGCCATGGATAGCAGCGCCTGCGCGGCATTGGGTTCTGTGTCGTAAGCGGCGCTGCCGGATAGGCCGGAAATATCGTTCATGTCTGAACTCACATCATGTTTCGCTCAAGTGACGATCGGAGGCGGCAATCATGCCGCCTTTTTCTTCAGCAGTTCATAAAGGCCATTGTCGTCGATCGAGATCGGCAAAATGGCGTTGCGGGTGTCTTCGACAAGCGCCTGCGCATCGAGCAGTTTTTCGCCGTCGTCTTCCGCATCGGCCGGATCGGTGCCCGCGTCTGTCTCCGCAGGCTGATTTTCGTTTTCCGCCGGGGCGGCTTGCTCAGCCGGCGCAGCCGCAAGCACGGCGATCAGGGCCGTTTCCGACGATGTGCCGGCCGGCGCCTGCGGGTCGACGCTTTCCGTTTTTTCATCGCCGGAAGCATCGATATGCTCCTTCACGACGTCCTGAAGCTCCTGCACATCTTCAAGCTTGCCCTGCGCATCGCGCGCCTGAATATCCTGTTCCCGCTCGGCCTTCACCTCGGCATCGTTGATTTCGCCGATACGATCCTTGCCGCGTTCGGCCTGCAACTCTTCCCTGGTTTTGGGATCGGCGACATCTTCGAGACGCTGAATTACCTTCAGGGTTTCACGCGTCATGAAGCGGGTGCCCTGCGCCTGTTCGTCCAAGGCCTCCTTCACCGCGCGCGCCTCATCGCCATAGGGGTTGGCGATGGCGGAGATCATCTGACGGGCGGAGACGCCGAGTTGTTTGAGGCCGGTCGATTCTTCCAGATCGTCGACGTTTTTCGGCAGGGTCGCGCGCGCCGCCATGATGGCTTTCGACATCTGCTCGCCGAAATCCTCTTCCGTGCCTGTGAGGCCTGCACCCTTTGCGATGCGGGCGGCAAGGGCGGCCATGGGATCGGTCTTGCTGTTGACGCCATTGTTCAGCACGTCCACGACCTCAGCCTCGGAAACGCCGAAGGATTTCAGGGAAATCCTCGTGGCTTTCCCCTGCGCATCGGTTTTTTCGAAGCTGTCGGTCAGGGTCAGCGCATCCTGAAGTCTTCGTGCGAAGGAAAAGCTCGATTCGTCCTTTTCCTGTGTGATGCCCAGCGCGGAGGAAAAACGGGAGACAAGCGAGGCGAAAGCATCGGCATCCGGCTTCATGACGCCGAAGAGATAGGCGCTTATCTTCTCATTGGCGGCGCGCTGGCTTTCGTCCGGCTGCGGGTTTGTCTTGACCGCATCGTCCTTTTTGGTGCCGTTGGCCTTTTCCTGCTCTTCGCGCTGGCGTTCCTCGATGGTTTCGGCCATCGAGCGCATGAGGTCGCTGACTGCAATGCCCGCCGTCTGCTGTAGCGGAGTAATCATCCCTCAAAGTCCCTGGCCGCTCAAAGTTGCGGCCGAGAATAGGCAATTCTGGTAAATCAGTGCTTAAACCGGATGCGGGCTCGCTCAGCTATGGGCGAAAATATCGGTTTCCTCCCAGCCGAGGAGGTCGAGCTTCGCGCGGGTCGGCAGAAAGGCGAAACAGGCGTCGGCATGGTCGAGGCGGCCGTCACGCACGAGACGACCTGTTAGCTTGTCGCGCAGCGCATGCAGGTGCAGCACGTCGGAGGCGGCATATTCGAGCTGCGCCGGCGACAGGGTCTCGGCCGCCCAGTCGGAAGATTGCTGGGCCTTGGAAATATCGACTTCCAGCATTTCCTTGAGGTTATCCTTCAGCCCGTGCCGGTCCGTATAGGTGCGGGTCAGCCGCGAGGCGATCTTGGTGCAGAAGACCGGCGTGGTCGTCACGCCGAAGGTGTGGAACAGGACGGCGATATCGAAACGGCCATAGTGAAAAATCTTCTGGCGAGCGGGGTCGGCAAGCATCCGTACGAGGTTCGGCGCTTGCCTCTGACCGGCGGCGATGCGTATGACGTCCGCCGTGCCGTCGCCCGGTGAAAGCTGAACGACACAGAGGCGGTCGCGGCGCGGCACCAGTCCCAGCGTTTCCGTATCGATTGCGATGGCGCCGGTGTAACGCGCGGCATCTTCGGCGGAAATATCGCCTTCGTGGTAACGGATGGGTGCTGCCATGTCCTGCTCCAGAAATTCAAGTTTCTTGCTCCGGCTATAACGGAAAGAGCGGCGGGACGATACCGTTTTATCGGCTCGTCCGGTGCGTCACGCCGCATGCCCTTGGCCCTTGCCTTTGCGAAAGCCCCCGGGTTAGGGTCGGGAAATCCTTTCCTGACAAATCGCATGAATTCCCGATGACAAAGAAAATCTATCTCGCCGGACCGGAAGTCTTCCTCCCGAACGCGCGCGAAATGCTCGATCTCAAGGCCTCGCTGGCGCGGGAAGCCGGTTTCACGCCGCTTTCGCCGGGCGATCTGCAAATTCCGCCGGCGGATACCAGGGTCGGTCACGGCTGCAACATCAATGCCGTCGATGAGCGGATGATGCTGGAAGCGGATGCGGTGGTCGCCAACCTCACGCCGTTTCGCGGTATCGCCGCCGATACGGGAACCAGCTATGAGCTGGGCTTCATGTGTGCGCTGGGCAAGCCGGTTTTCGCCTATACCAATGTCGCGG
Organism: Agrobacterium sp. 16-172Ci; assembly: GCF_053522725.1. Lineage (NCBI taxonomy): Bacteria > Pseudomonadati > Pseudomonadota > Alphaproteobacteria > Hyphomicrobiales > Rhizobiaceae > Agrobacterium > Agrobacterium sp. 16-172Ci. The sequence continues at coordinate 76,307 of NZ_JBNWBW010000031.1, read as the reverse complement.
CCAATCACTTCACCCGCATCAAGGCGCATTATGGCGGCGTCGCCACCCTGGATGAAACGGGCCGTTATCGTGGGCCGGACGGGCTGTCGATCGAGAATTTCGACATGGTCGACAATCTCATGCTGCATGGCGGGATTTTGCGGCGCGGCGGCGTCATCATCGTTGGCGATGCTCCCGAAGAGGCTTTGTATACGGATCTCGAGGCCTACAGGCGCTGTCTCGCGGCGGCGGCCGAAAAGTTACTGACACCGATTGACCCTGAAAAAACCAATAGAGTGGAGGCATCATCATGAGCGGAACCATCCTCATCACTGGCGCGACATCCGGCTTCGGACAGGCCACGGCGCGGCGCTTCGTCAAGGAGGGCTGGAAGGTCATCGGCACGGGCCGGCGGGCGGAACGGCTGGAGGCGCTTTCCGCCGAGCTCGGTTCCGCCTTTCATGGCCTCGCCTTCGATATCACCGACGAGGAAGCGACAGGAAAGGCGCTGTCCGGATTGCCGGAGGGCTTCCGGGATATCGACGTTCTCGTCAACAATGCCGGTCTCGCACTCGGCACCGCGCCCGCACCGCAGGTGCCCTTGAAAGACTGGCAGATCATGGTGGACACCAACATCACCGGTCTCCTGAACATCACCCACCATCTGCTGCCGACGCTGATCGGGCGCAAGGGTATTGTCGTCAACCTCTCGTCTGTGGCCGCGCATTACCCCTATACGGGCGGCAATGTGTATGGCGGTACCAAAGCGTTCCTGCGGCAGTTTTCGCTCGGCCTGCGTTCCGACCTGCATGGCAAGGGCGTGCGGGTGACGTCCATCGAGCCTGGCATGTGCGAAACGGAATTTACGCTGGTGCGCACCGGCGGCAATCAGGAAGCCTCGGACAATCTCTACAAGGGCGTCAATCCGATCACGGCGGACGATATTGCCAACACCATCCACTGGGTCGCCTCGCAGCCCAAACATATCAACATCAACAGCCTCGAACTCATGCCGGTCAACCAGTCCTTCGCCGGTTTCCAGGTCTATCGGGAAAGCTGATTTTCCCGCGATTTTGGGGAGTGCTGAAAAACCGGGCAGGAATTTTCGAGCTATGCAGAAATGCAATGCTGCATTGCGAGACTTGCTCTGTTAAAAATCACGGATACCGCTATATTCAAATCATCGAAGCGACGCACTCCTCCTCCCAGCGTCGCTCGATGTGGATCGGTGGTACTCCTCCTCCCAATCACCGATCAAGTTTGAAGCCTGCCGCACCTCCTCCCGCGGCAGGCTTTTTCCTTTTCTGGGCGTCTTTTCCTTAAATGTTTTTGGCCGTTTACTTCCCGTGCACCGGCTCGGTGCTGAAGACGGTCCGCAGTCTCCCCTTGGATTTCCGGGGGATTTTGAATTTCTGCGTCAAGGCAACGAATGTTGAAATCAGGCGTGCGTCGATCACATTTTCGTTATGTCTAGATAAATTTGCACAGTTTTGTGGTGGCGTGCCCTGCCGGGCCATTGCTTACCCCCCGCCCTGTGTTTAAGCATGGGCAAAAGAACGCTTGGGAGGTTGCTGGCACGCCTGTGTCTGCGGCCCGAAAGCGGCGGGGAGAGAATGGCAGACTTTCAAGAGGCGCTGAAGCGGTTTCAGCCGATCGCGGTTTCATCGATCGCTGAAGACGAGCTCAGGTTGCGACTACGCGGCCTGCAGGCGCGAATGATCCAGCAAAATATCAAGGCGGTCTGGCTCGATGCATCATCGTCGCTAACCTATTATACCGGCCTGTCGCTTGGTCTTTCCGAGCGCATTCACGGCGCCCTGGTGCCGGCGGAAGGTGTGCCGGTCTATGTCAGCCCGACCTTCGAGGAGCCGAAGCTTCAGACGCTCATCCGCATTGCGGGTGAGGTTGCCGTCTGGGAGGAGGATGAAAGTCCCTTCGACCTGATGGCAAGACGTATCGGTGCCTTGACCTGTCCCGGTCATCTTGTCGCCATCGATCCCGCCACCCCCTTTGTTTTCGCATCGGCCCTCATGCAGCGCCTTGAAGGGCGCATCATTTCCGCCCAGCCGATGATCGTCGCCCAGCGGCAGGTCAAATCCGCAGCCGAGATCGCCATCATCCAGACGGCGATGGACGCGAGTTACGGCGTGCAGAAGGCCGTGTTCGAAGGTCTGCGTCCCGGCGTTTCCACCACGGAAGTCGCTGATTTCGTTAATGCGGCGCATATTGCCCTTGGCCTGAAGCCGCTTTTCGTGGCGGTGCAGTTTGGCGAGGCGACGGCCTATCCGCATGGCGTGCCCCATGCGCAGACGCTCAGCGAAGGCGATATGGTGCTGGTCGATCTTGGCGGCATTCTTCATGGCTATCGTTCCGATATCACCCGCACCTATGTCTTTGGCAAACCGACGGAACGGCAGTGTTTCCTCTGGAACGCCGAGCGCGACGCGCAGGCGGCGGCCTTTGCCGCAGCCAAAGTCGGCGCTGCCTGCTCGGATGTGGACAGGGCCGCGCGCGACAGCCTGAAAGCGGCCGGTTTCGGCCCGGATTATCAGCTTCCTGGCCTGCCGCACCGCACCGGCCACGGGCTTGGGCTGGATATTCACGAAGAACCCTATATCGTTGCAGGAAATGCCACGGCGCTGGAGCCGGGCATGTGTTTTTCCATCGAGCCGATGCTGTGCGTTTATGGCGAATGCGGCGTCCGTCTCGAGGATATAGCCTATATGACGGAGGCGGGACCGCGCTGGTTCTGCCCACCGGAGAAGAACCTCGACCGGTTGTTTCAGCCGGTCGCCGGGTAATTGGTCGGGAGGCAAAGGACCGAACGGCGATAGGGGTGATCCCATGTCGCTGCTGACCAGAAGAGGTAGGCCCCCGGACGGGGCCGCAGGAACTCAGAAAAAGAGGGAAAGGACCACCAGATGAAAACGCTGACCCGCAGTTTGCTTATCGCCTCTGCGATTGCGATCACTTCCGCCATGCCCGCCATGGCGAAGACCTTCGTTTATTGCTCCGAGGCATCGCCGGAAGGCTTCGATCCGTCGCCTTATACCGCAGGCGGCACCTTCGATGCCTCCGCGCATCCGGTCTATAACCGTCTGACCGAGTTCAAGAAGGGCACGACCGAAGTAGAGCCCGGCCTTGCGGAAAAATGGGACGTTTCCAAGGATGGTCTCGAATACACTTTCCACCTCCGCAAGGGCGTCAAGTGGCACTCCAACGACAAGTTCACGCCGAGCCGCGAATTCAACGCTGACGACGTGATCTTCAGCTACAACCGCCAGGGCGACGCGAAGAACCCGTGGAACCAGTACATCGCAGGCATCACCTACGAATATTACAACTCCATGGAAATGCCGTCCCTGATCAAGGAAATCGTCAAGGTCGACGATTACACGGTCAAGTTCGTGCTGACCCGCCCGGAAGCGCCGTTCCTCGCCAATATCGCCATGCCTTTCGCCTCCATCGTGTCGAAGGAATATGCCGATACGCTGGAAAAGGCCGGCACCAAGGAAGACTTCAACAACCTGCCGATCGGCACCGGCCCGTTCAAGTTCGTCGCCTATCAGAAGGACGCGGTCATCCGCTACCAGAAGAATGCCGACTACTGGGGTGAAGCTCCGAAGATCGACGACCTGATCTTCGCGATCACGCCTGACGCCGCCGTCCGCCTGCAGAAGCTGAAGGCTGGCGAATGCCACCTGATGCCATACCCGGCTCCGGCTGATCTGGCGACCATCCGCGCCGACAAGAACCTCAAGCTCGATGAGCAGCCGGGTCTGAACGTCGCTTACTTCGCCTACAACACGACCGTTGCACCTTTCGACAAGCCGGAAGTCCGCAAGGCGCTGAACATGGCGATGAACAAGCAGGCGATCATCGACGCCGTGTTCCAGGGTGCCGGCCAGGTTGCCAAGAACCCGATCCCGCCGACAATGTGGTCCTACAACGACAGGATCAAGGACGATGCTTACGATCCGGAAGCTGCCAAAAAGGCTCTCGAAGCCGCTGGCGTCAAGGATCTGTCGATGAAGATCTGGGCAATGCCGGTGCAGCGTCCTTACATGCCGAACGCCCGTCGTACTGCCGAGCTGATCCAGTCGGATTTTGCGAAGGTCGGCGTCAAGGCCGAGATCGTTTCCTTCGAATGGGGTGAATACCTCAAGAAGTCCACCGAAGTGAAGCGCGACGGCGCCGTCATCCTCGGCTGGACCGGCGACAATGGTGACCCGGACAACTTCCTCAGCGTTCTCCTGTCCTGCGCCGCAACCGGTGAAGGCGGTGCGAACCGTGCACAGTGGTGCAACAAGGAGTTCTCGGACCTGTTGGCCAAGGCAAAGCAGACCACCGACGTTGCCGAGCGCACCAAGCTTTATGAGCAGGCACAGGTGATCTTCAAGGAACAGGCTCCGTGGGCGACGCTTGCGCACTCCACGCAGTTCGTTCCCATGTCCGCCAAGGTTTCCGGCTTCACCATGAGCCCGCTTGGCGACTTCACCTTCGAAAACGTCGACATCGCGGAGTAATCCCCGAACAACCGGACGCGCGGAAGAACCCTGTTCTTCCGCGCGTCTTTTCAGGAAAAAACCATGATCCGGTTCATTCTCGGCAAACTTCTCTATCTCGTTCCGACCTTCCTCGGGATTACCATCGTCGCCTTCGCCTTCGTGCGCGTCCTGCCGGGCGATCCCGTGCTGTTGATGGCGGGCGAGCGTGGCATTTCGCCCGAAAGGCATGCGCAGCTTGCCGAACAGCTCGGTTTTGCCCAGCCAATCTGGCAGCAATATCTCCATTTCCTCGGACGGCTGCTTCAGGGCGATCTCGGCAATTCGCTGGTCACCAAGAAGCCGGTTCTCACCGAGTTCCTGTCGCTCTTTCCCGCGACGGTCGAGCTTGGTCTCGTTGCCATCATCATCGCAACGCTGATTGGCGTTCCGGTCGGCGTCATCGCCGCCATTCGTCGTGGCTCCTGGTTCGACCAGATTTCCATGACGACGGCGCTCGTCGGCTTCTCCATGCCGATCTTCTGGTGGGGGCTGCTGCTCATCATCATGTTCTCCGGTATCCTGCAATGGACGCCGGTGTCAGGCCGAATCTCGCTGATGTATTTCTTCCCCTCCGTTACCGGTTTCATGCTGATCGACAGCCTGATTTCGGGACAGAAGGGCGCGTTTGCCTCGGCCCTGTCGCATCTCATCCTGCCCTCGGTGGTGCTTGCCACCATTCCGCTTGCCGTGATTGCGCGCCAGACGCGTTCAGCCATGCTGGAAGTACTCGGTGAGGATTATGTGCGCACGGCCCGTGCCAAGGGCATGTCTCCTTCCCGTGTGGTCGGCATTCATGCGCTGCGCAACGCCATGATCCCTGTTGTCACCACCATCGGTCTTCAGATCGGCGTGCTGATGGCTGGCGCGATCCTGACCGAAACCATCTTTTCCTGGCCGGGCATCGGCAAGTGGATGATCGATTCCATCTCTCGCCGCGACTATCCGGTCGTGCAGAGCGGCCTGCTGTTGATCGCGGGTCTGGTGATGATCGTCAACCTGCTCGTCGATCTGACCTATGGCCTCATCAATCCGAGGATCCGTCACAAATGACCGATGTGATCACCACTCCGGGCGTGCGCCTGTCAGACGCCGCCATCCGCCGCCGGATGATCGCCGATTTCTGGTTCTATTTCCGCCAGAACCGTGGCGCCGTCATCGGGCTTGCCGTGTTCATTCTTCTCGTGCTGGTCGCGGTTTTTGCGCCGCTGATCGCGCCGCATGATCCGACCCAGCAATATCGCGATGCGCTGCTGGTGCCGCCGGTCTGGCAGGAAGGCGGCCGTGCCGGCTTCTTCTTCGGCACGGACGCCGTCGGGCGTGACATGTTGTCCCGCCTGATCTACGGCGCGCAATATTCGCTGTTCATCGGTATCGTTGTCGTTTCCATCGCGCTCGTCGGCGGCATCGTCATCGGTCTCATTGCCGGCTTCTTCGGCGGCTGGGTCGATACCGTCATCATGCGTGTTATGGACGTCATCCTGGCGTTTCCGTCGTTGCTGTTGGCGCTGGTGTTGGTCGCGATCCTCGGTCCGGGCCTCACCAATGCCATGATCGCCATCGCCATCGTCTATCAGCCGCATTTTGCCCGTCTGACGCGCGCTGCCGTCATGAGCGAGCTCAGGCGTGAATATGTCACGGCCGCGCGCGTGGCCGGTGCCGGCAATCTCCGGCTGATGTTCAAGACCATCCTGCCGAACTGCCTTGCGCCGCTGATCGTCCAGGCAACGCTTTCGTTCTCCTCTGCGGTTCTCGATGCGGCTGCACTCGGCTTCCTCGGCATGGGCGCGCAGCCGCCTGCCTCCGAATGGGGCACGATGCTGGCGGAAGCGCGTGAATTCATCCTGCGCGCCTGGTGGGTCGTTACCCTTCCGGGCCTGACGATCCTGATCTCGGTGCTCGCCATCAACCTCATGGGTGACGGCCTGCGCGATGCGCTCGATCCCAAACTGAAGCGGAGCTGAGCGATGAGCCTGCTGAAAATCAAGAACCTCACCGTCAAATTCGCCACCGCCACCGGCGCCTTCACGGCCGTCAACGGCATCGATGTTTCCGTCGACAAACACGAGGTACTGGCCATCGTCGGCGAGTCCGGTTCCGGCAAGTCGGTATCGATGCTCGCCGTCATGGGGCTTCTGCCCGATACGGCGACGATTACCGCCGACGAGATGACCTTCGATGGCAAGAACCTTTTGGCCATGTCACCGCAGGAACGCCGCCGGGTGATCGGTCGCGAGATCACCATGATCTTCCAGGAGCCGGTCGCCTCGCTCAACCCGTCATTCACGGTCGGTTTCCAGATCGAGGAGGTTCTGCGCCTCAATCTCGGCATGAGCGGCGCTGCCGCGCGCGCCCGCGCTCTGGAACTGTTCCGGGCTGTCGGTATTCCCGAGCCGGAAACCAAGCTCAAGGCCTATCCGCACCAGATGTCGGGCGGCCAGTGCCAGCGCGTGATGATCGCGATTGCGATCGCTTCCAAGCCGCGCCTGCTGATCGCCGACGAGCCGACCACTGCGCTCGATGTCACGATCCAGAAGCAGATTCTCGATCTGCTGATGAACCTGCAGGCGGAATATGGCATGGCGCTGATCCTCATCACCCATGACATGGGCGTGGTGGCGGAAACCGCAGATCGCGTCGTCGTGCAATATAAGGGCCGCAAGATGGAAGAGGCGGATGTCTTGAGCCTGTTCGAGGCCCCGCAGCATCCCTATACCAAGGCACTGCTTTCGGCCCTGCCGGAAAATGCCACCGGCGACCGTTTGCCCACGGTTTCCGATTTCTTCGGCAAGGAGGGCGTTCAATGAGTATCGTTGTCGAAGGCAAGGGCATTACCCGCGACTATCACGTTCCCGGCGGCCTGTTCGGCGGCGCCAAGACGGTGCAGGCCCTGAAGGGCATCGACTTCACCGTCGAGCGCGGCAAGACGCTCGCCATAGTCGGTGAATCCGGCTCCGGTAAATCGACGCTGGCCCGCATCATCGCGCTGATCGATCCGGCATCCGGCGGCGAACTGAAGATCGAAGGCAAACCTGTCGCTATCGCAAGACGCCGTCCGGATACGGAGATGCGCTCCAAGGTACAGATGGTGTTCCAGAACCCCTATGGCAGCCTCAATCCGCGCCAGAAGGTGGGCGACGTGCTGATGGAGCCGCTGGTCATCAACACCAAGATACCGGCTTCCGAGCGCCGCGAGCGGGCCGAAGCCATGCTGGTGAAGGTCGGTCTCGGTCCTGAGCATTTCAACCGTTATCCGCACATGTTCTCCGGCGGCCAGCGCCAGCGCATCGCCATTGCGCGCGCACTGATGCTGAACCCGGCGCTGCTGGTGCTGGACGAGCCGGTCTCCGCGCTCGATCTTTCGGTGCAGGCGCAGGTGCTGAACCTTCTTGCCGACCTTCAGGAAGAATTCGAGCTGACCTATGTTTTCGTCAGCCACGATCTTTCGGTGGTGCGTTACATCGCCGACGATGTGATGGTCATTTCGAAGGGTGTGGCGGTGGAGCAGGGCACGCGCGAGGAACTCTTCGCCGATCCGAAGCATCCCTATACCCGCCAGCTTTTCGCCGCGACACCGATCACGGATGTCGATGCCATCCGCGCCCGCGTGGAACGCCGCAAGGCGGCACGGCTGGCGGCGACCGCCTGAAGGCTGACGACCGAGGTTAGGAACAGGCCGGATTTCCGGCCTGTTCTTTTTCAGGACTTCACGAAACGCTCGATTGCCGCAAGCGCGCCGTGTTCCCGAATGTCTCGATAGGCGGCTTTCAGGGCTGGGACGAAGGCCTCGTTCCCGGGCAGGTCGCTGCCAAATGTGCGTTCGAAAGTCAGAAAACGGTCGACGACCGCCTCCGGCCCCATTGCCAGTTGATCCGGCGCATCCCACTCCTTGAAAGCGGGATCGAGAATGGTGATCGGCTGCCCCTTTTCATTCTTGTCCGCGCAGGACCTTATCCAGAGCGCGACGGCGAAAATAACCGTCCGGCTTTCAGCCTTCTCCGCAAGCAATTCGCGCAAGGGGCCAAGAATGCGCAGCGGCACTTTCTGCGATGCATCGGAGGCGATCTGCATGGTCTTGTGCTGCAATGAGGGATTGGCGAAACGATCCCGCAGGCCGGCTGCGAATTCCGCCCCGTCAACGGCGGGGTCGAGCGTCCGTTCGATCTCGCGCCAATAGGCGTCGATGAAATCGCGCACGGGCTTTTCAACCCATGCATCCGCCACCGTCGCAAGGCCGGCAATCTGGCCGATGGCGGCGATGGCGCTGTGGGAGCCGTTCAGCATTCTGAGCTTCATATGCTCGTATGGCTCGACATTGCCGACGAATTCCACGCCCGATTTCTCGAGCGCCGGCCTTCCATGCGGAAAACGGTCCTCAATGACAAAACGGAAATAGGGTTCGGCCACCACCGGCCAGGCCTCGCTGAGGCCGAGTGCGGTCGAAATCGCCTCACGGTCCGCATCCGTGGTGGCGGGAACGATCCGGTCCACCATCGAGCAGGGGCAGGCAATATTGGTTTCGATGAAGGATGCCAGTTCCGGATCGGCCAGTTCCGCAAATTCCAGCAGCAGCTTTTGCAGCACATGGCCGTTTGCGGGCAGGTTGTCGCAGGAAAGGAGCGTCAGGGGCTGAGAACCTTGCCTGCGCCTGCGCCGAGTGGCGGCAAGGATGAAGCCGAAGATGGAGCGCGGCCGCTCCGGGTTTTCGAGATCATGGACGATATCGGGATGATCGCGCAGCAGGCTGCGGGCGGCAAGATTGGTCAGGTAACCCTTCTCCGTCACGGTCAGTGTGACGATGAGGACGCGCGGATCGGCCATCCGCTCCACCAGCCGTTCGGGCTCTTCCGGGGCGACGATGGTTTCAAGAATCGAGCCGATGATGCGCAGGCGCTCGCTCTCCCCGTCTCGCAGGCAAAAGGTGTAGAGATTATCCTGCGGCTCGATGGCGTCGCGCGTATCCGGGCTGCGCAGCGATGCCGCAACGATGCCCCATCGGGTTTCGCCGCGATTAAGGCAATCGTCGATGAAAACCGCCTGATGAGCCCGATGAAAGGCCCCGACGCCGAGGTGGACGATGCCGGGCGTGACGCTTTGGCGGTCATAGGCGGGTGTCGTGACGGATTGCGGCAGGCGGGGCAGGGTTGCAGCGGAAAGCCGGTCTGTCATCGATGCGAAATCCCCATGCGGAACGGGACGATTGTGGCTCGCGCCGCTCTCATTGCGGCGTCCGGCTTGTGGCGCATCATGTCGGTTCCTCCCCTATATGCGGAATGATCAGGCGCCGGCCTCTTTGAGCAGCCGGACCTGGCGCAGCGTATTCTGGCGGCTGCGCTCGAGATGCCGCCACAGGGCATCGACGATCTGGGCCTTGCTGCCGGCGGCGATGGCATCGGCGATATTCTGGTGCTCTTCGACCGAGCGGGCGTAGTCGCCGAGGATCGAGACGAAAACCGTGTGGGTCTGGTCGAGAATGCGCTCATGCGAGCCGGAAATGACCGGAATGCGCGCCGCCGACACAAGGGTCGTATGGAAGCTGCGGTCGTACAAAAGCGCTTTCGACAATTCGTCGAGCGTCGAGCCTTTGGCGAATTTACGATGTTTCGCAAGGCTTTCCAGAAGTTCCGCGTGCAGCGCTCCATCCAGTTGCCCGGCGTCGAAGGCCACTTCCACCGCGCCTTTTTCAAGCAGCATTCTGGCGGCGTAAAGTTCCTCCACATCCTCCACGGTGAAATCGCGCACAACCATGCCGCGCCGGGAGGAATTGACCACCAGCCCATCGGCCTCGAGTTTCAGGCAGGCTTCCTTCACCGGCGTGGGGCTGATGCCGAGATCGGCGGCAAGCTCATTGGGCAGCAGGCGTTCGCCGCCGCGCAATCTGCCGCTGACGATGCGTGCGCGCAGTTCCTGATGCGCCTGTTCGGCGAGCGTGACTTTGACCAGCGAGTTCATGGCGGCATCATTGCCCAGCTTAGAAGGGCTGGCAATGGCTGAATATTAAAAATAAAAAATTTTTTATTTTACAAAAGCCGGTTTTCCTTTAGCTCTATCCGTCATCGGAAGCCGGCTGCTGGAGGAGGGCGGTCTGGCAATTTCCCTAAAGCCATCTTCGCGGCCCGTGGTCGCGGGGACGCGGCGTCTATTCCTCCCCGCAAGCAATCAGCAATCGAGGAATGACCGATCATGAAAATTACCGCTGTCGAACCTTTCATCCTGCACCTGCCGCTGACATCGGAGTCCATTTCCGATTCCACCCACAGCATCACCCATTGGGGCGTCGTCGGTGCAAAGATCACCACCAGCGATGGCCTTGAGGGCTATGGTTTCACCGGCACCCACGCGCATCTGCCGTCGGACAGGCTTATCACATCCTGCATCAGCGATTGTTACGCGCCCTTGCTGGTGGGGGAGAATGCGTCTGACCATTCGAGGCTGTGGACGAAACTGGCCCGTTATCCGGCGCTGCAATGGGTCGGCAGGGCGGGCATCACCCATCTGGCGCTCGCCGCAGTTGACGTTGCGCTCTGGGACCTAAAGGCGAAAAAGGCGGGCGTGCCGCTCTGGCACTATCTCGGCGGCGCGCGCACGGCGGCCGTGGAAGCCTATAATACCGATATTGGCTGGCTTTCCTTCACGCTGGAAGATTTGCTGGCGGGCAGCGCAAGGGCGGTGGAGGAGGATGGGTTTACCCGGCTGAAGATCAAGGTCGGGCATGACGATCCGAATATCGACATTGCCCGCCTTGCAGCCGTCCGCAAGCGTGCCGGTTCGTCCATCCGCATCGCCATCGATGGCAACGGCAAGTGGGATTTGCCCACATGCCAGCGTTTCTGCGCGGCGGCGAAAGATCTGGACATTTACTGGTTCGAGGAGCCTCTCTGGTATGACGATGTGACGAGCCATGCACGGCTGGCGCGCAATACGTCCATTCCGATTGCGCTCGGGGAGCAGCTTTACACGGTGGATGCGTTCCGCTCATTCATCGATGCCGGTGCGGTTGCCTATGTCCAGCCTGATGTGACCCGGCTTGGCGGCATCACCGAATATATTCAGGTTGCCGATCTCGCGCTCGCCCATCGCCTGCCCGTGGTGCCGCATGCCGGCGAGATGAGCCAGGTGCATGTGCATCTGAGCTACTGGCACCCGGCTTCGACCATTCTCGAATATATTCCCTGGATCAAGGATCACTTCGAAGAGCCGATCCATGTGCGGGACGGTGTCTACAAACGTCCGGAGCGCCCCGGCGCCAGCACGACGCCGCTGGCGGAAAGTTTCGCCCGTTACGGCAAGGCGGTCAAATGAGCAGCGGTATACAGCCCGGATTTTAAGGGAGGGAAAACACGTCCTCCGTCAAGCCGGACTAGATCCGGCATGACGGAGTGTGGATGATGCAATTTTTCCAAATTTAGCGCCAGCCGAGAGCCGGCGCCACCTGCTTCAGGATCGTCTCGATCACATGGGCGTTGTAATCGACGCCCAGCTGGTTCGGTACGGTCAGGAGCAGCGTGTCAGCCTCGGCGATGGCTTCATCGGCTTTCAGCTGTTCGATCAGTTTTTCCGGCTCGGCGGCATAGCTGCGCCCGAAGATCGCGCGCGTCTTGTCGTCGATATAACCGATCTTGTCATCGCCTTCGTTGCCGTAACCGAAATAGGACCGGTCGCGGTCGTTGACGAGGGCGAAGATGCTGCGGCTGACCGACACACGCGGCTCGCGGGTGTGGCCTGCTTCCTTCCATGCTTCCCGGAAGGTGCGGATCTGCTGCGCCTGCTGGACATGGAAAGGCTCGCCCGTTTCGTCCGTTTTCAGTGTGGAGCTTTGCAGGTTCATGCCGAGCTTTGCCGCCCACACCGCCGTTGCATTGGAGCTCGAACCCCACCAGATGCGCTCGCGCAGCCCTTCGGAATGCGGCTCCAACCGCAAAAGGCCGGGCGGGTTGGGGAACATCGGGCGCGGATTCGGTTCAGCGAAACCTTCACCCTTCAAAAGTTCGAGAAAGACTTCGGTGTGCTGACGCGCCATGTCTTCTTCGCTCTGGCCCTCGGCCGGACGGTAACCGAAATAACGCCAGCCATCGATCACCTGCTCCGGCGAACCGCGGCTGATGCCGAGCTGCAGGCGTCCGCCGGCGATAAGGTCGGCCGAACCGGCGTCCTCCGCCATGTAGAACGGGTTTTCATAACGCATGTCGATGACGCCGGTGCCGATCTCGATCTTTTTCGTGCGCGCGCCGACGGCAGCCAGCAGCGGAAAGGGCGAGGCAAGCTGGCGGGCGAAATGGTGCACGCGGAAATAAGCGCCGTCGGCGCCGAGTTCTTCCGCGGCCACGGCGAGGTCTATCGATTGCAGCAGCGTGTCCGCAGCCGAGCGGGTTTGCGACTGGGGCGAGGGCGTCCAGTGGCCGAAGGACAGGAATCCGATCTTTTTCATGATGACCTTCCAGATGTCGGAGGATGCCGGTCTTCACAAACCGGCTTCGTTGTTGTCAGTCATATAGGCTGGCACGCGCATCCTCCAACCGGCCGCGCGTAGACAGGGTGTCGCCGAAATGTGAACGATGGCTGTTCAGACCATCATCCGGCGGTCGAGGATGAAGAGTTTTTCATGCGCGCGCGCCGTGGTGAGAATGAAGTCCATCAGCGAGCGCACACGCGGCACATTGGCAAGGTCCTGATGGCTCGTCAGCCAGTAGCCGCGCCGCAGTTCCACTTCGCCGGCAAGCACCATCTGCAAATCCGGAAAGCGCGCGGCGATGAAATTCGGCAGGATGCATAGGCCCCGGCCGCTCAGCGTGGCAGTCAGCTGCGCGAAAATACTCGAGGACTGAAAGCCCGGACGCAGGCCGGGCAGCACATCGCGCATATAATCAAGGCCGGGTGAGAAGATCAGGTCCTGTACGTAACCGATGAAGAAGTGATCGAGCAGGTCCTCGCGCTTGGTGATTCTCGGCCGTCCGGCGAGATAGGAACGCGAGGCATAGATATGCAGCGTATAATCGATGATCTGTTCGTTGATATAGGGACCGGCTTTCGGTGGGTCGAGCGTGACGGCCACATCCGCCTCCTTTCTGGAAAGCGCCATGATCTGCTGGATCGTCACCATTTCCACCATGATGTGGGGATGCGTGATGGCGAAGTCTTTCAGCCTTTCCACGAAGAAAAAATTGGAAAAACCTTCAGGCGCGCTAAGGCGCACCACGCCGCGCAGCAGGCTGCCGCTTTCGGAAATATCCGATTGCAGCCTTTCGGCTTCCGCCTCGATACGCTCGACCGTATCCACCAGCCGCCGCCCGACGGTTGTCAGTTCATAACCGCGCGGGTTTCGCTCGAACAGCTTGGTTTTAAGCGAGAATTCCAGCCGGTCGATATGGCGGGAGACGGTGGCGTGGCTGGTGCGCAGGCTTCGGGCTGCCGATGAGAGCTGTCCGGTGCGGGCCACGGCCAGAAAATATTGCAGGTCGTCCCAGGTGAAAGGGGTAGCCATATTTGTCTCCCATCAAGAGTTCTGTTCAAAAATGAACAGTTCCTGTTCGCAATTTGATGATGCCCCGCTCTTGTGTCAACGGCCGAATTCGAGAAGTCTAGGCTCAGGATGCATCGCTTTGAGGAGGGCGGTGTGACCGTTCAGGTGCAATGGCATGGAAGCCCGCAGGCGGTTTCGTTCACCGTTGCACAGACCCATCTGAGGCTCGCAATCATCTCTGGGAGGAGAAGTCATGCGTAAGAGTATCGTTTTATCCACGGCCATGGCGCTGGCCGCTGGCACCGCCGCTTATGCCGCCGAGATTTCGGACGGCAAGGTCAAGATCGGCATCTTGAACGACCAGTCGGGCGTCTACGCCAATTTCGGCGGCAAATACTCTTATGAAGCCGCGAAGATGGCGGTCGAGGATTTCGGCGGCAAGGTGCTCGATGCGCCGGTGGAAGTGGTGACCGCCGACCACCAGAACAAGGCGGACGTCGCCTCCAATATCGCCCGCCAATGGTACGATACCGAACAGGTCGATTCGATCATGGAACTGACCTCGTCGTCGGTCGGCCTTGCCGTGCAGGCGCTGTCCAAGGACAAGAAGAAGATCACCATCAATACGGGTGCGGCGACCACCGAGCTGACCGGCAAGCAGTGCAGCCCCTATGGTTTCCATTGGGCCTATGACACCTATTCGCTGGCGGTCGGCACCGGCGGCGCGCTCGTCAAGCAGGGCGGCGACAGCTGGTTCTTCTTGACCGCCGACTATGCCTTCGGTTATTCGCTGGAAGAAAACACGTCGAATTTCGTCAAGTCCAATGGCGGTAAGGTTCTGGGTTCCGTGCGCCATCCGCTTGCCACGACGGACTATTCCTCCTTCCTGCTGCAGGCGCAGTCCTCGGGCGCGAAGGTCATCGGTCTTGCCAATGCCGGTCTCGACACCTCCAACGCCATCAAGCAGGCGGCTGAATTCGGCATCGTCGCCGGCGGTCAGCGGCTTGCCGCTCTCCTCTTCACGCTCGCCGAAGTCCATGGCCTCGGTCTTGAGGCGGCTCAAGGGCTGACGCTGACGGAAGGTTTTTATTGGGACCGCGACGATGAATCGCGCAAATTCGGCGAGCGTTTCAAGGAACGCACCGGCGCCATGCCGAACATGGTGCATGCCGGCACCTATTCCGCCGTGCTGCACTATCTGAAAGCCATCGAAAAGGCCGGCACTGATGATGCCGATGCCGTCGCCAAGGCCATGAAGGAAATGCCTGTCAACGATGTGTTCTCGAAGGATGGCCATGTGGCCGCCAATGGCCGCATGATCCACGACATGTATCTCATGGAAGTGAAGAAGCCGGACGAAAGCAAGCAGCCGTGGGATTATTACAAGGTACTTGCCACCATCCCCGGCAAGGAAGCCTTCATGGACCCCGCAAAAAGCGGTTGCCCGCTGGTAACGCAGTAAAGAAGAATAAAAAGGGGAAAGCTTGATGACGATCGCTCCCGCCCTTGCCGGGCAGGCCGAACCTCGCGTCGTTCTTTCGGCGCGCGGTCTCTCCAAGACCTTCGGCGCATTCGCGGCCGTGAAAAACGTCGATCTCGACGTCCACCATGCCCGCGTGCATGCGCTTATCGGTCCGAACGGTGCCGGCAAAACAACGGTCTTCAACCTGTTGACCAAGTTTCTCCAGCCGACAGGCGGGGCGATCACCTTCATGGGAACGGACATAACAAGGACGCCGCCGGACAAGGTGGCGCGTCTCGGCCTCGTCAGGTCTTTCCAGATATCGGCGGTGTTTCCGCATCTGACGGTTCTGGAAAACGTGCGGGTGGCGTTGCAGCGGCCGAACAGCCTCGCCACGCAGTTCTGGCTGCCGCTCTCCTCGCTCGACAGGCTGAACGCCCGCGCCGAGGAGCTGATCGCCATGGTCGGCCTGACCAGGGAAAAACATGCGCTTGCGGCCGATCTTTCCTACGGCCGCAAGCGGGTTCTCGAAATCGCCACCACGCTGGCGCTCGATCCGAAGGTTCTGCTGCTGGATGAACCGATGGCCGGCATGGGCGGCGAGGATGTCGCCCACGTCGCCGAACTCATCCGCGAGGTGGCAAAGACACGCGCGGTGCTGATGGTCGAACATAATCTGAAAGTCGTGGCCGATATCTGCCACCACGTCACGGTCTTGCAACGCGGTGAAATTCTGGCGGAGGGCGATTATGCCGCCGTTGCCGCCGATCCGCGCGTGCGCACGGCCTATATGGGCACGGAGGAGGCTTGATATGGCGGCAATGCTCGAAGTCTCCAATCTGAAATCCTGGTATGGCGAAAGCCAGGCGCTGCACGGTGTCGATCTGACGGTCGGCGAGGGCGAAACCATCACCATTCTCGGCCGCAACGGTGTGGGCAAGACCACGACGCTGCGCACTATCATGGGCATCATCCGAAACCGCAAGGGCGTCATCAAGCTGGGCGGCAAGGATCTGATGCCGGTGCCGCTGCATCGCACGGCGAAATACGGCCTTGGTTTCGTGCCGGAAGAGCGCGGCATCTTCGCGACGCTGAGCGTCGAGGAGAACCTGAAGCTGCCGCCCGTCGTCGCATCCGGCGGCATGACGCTCGATGAAATATACGAGCTGTTTCCCAATCTTTACGAACGCCGCACCAGCCCCGGCACCAAGCTTTCCGGCGGCGAGCAGCAGATGCTGGCCATGGCGCGCATCCTGCGCACCGGGGTGAAGGTGCTGCTGCTTGACGAACCGACCGAAGGGCTTGCCCCGGTCATCGTGCAGCGCATCGGCGAGGTGCTGCAAAAGCTGAAGAGCCGCGGCATGACCGTTGTTCTGGTCGAACAGAATTTCCGTTTTGCCAGCCGTATCGCCGACCGTTTCTACCTGATGGATCACGGCCAGATGGTCAGCAATTTTCCGGTCAGCGAGCTTTCCGGCCGCATGGGCGAGCTCAACAAGGTGCTGGGGGTTTAACGATGACGATGATCTTCGGCGTTCCAATTCAGGCACTGCTCGGGCAATTGCTGGTGGGCCTTATCAACGGGTCGTTTTATGCGCTGCTGTCGCTTGGCCTTGCCGTCATTTTCGGCCTGCTGCGCGTCATCAATTTTGCCCATGGCGCGCAATATATGCTCGGCGCTTTCGTCGCCTTCCTCGGCCTGCAATATTTCGGCATCAATTTCTGGGTGGCGCTCATCGTCACACCTTTCGTCGTGGCGCTGTTCGGTGCGATTGTCGAACGCTTCCTGCTGTCGCGGCTTTACGATCTCGATCCGCTTTACGGGCTACTCTTCACCTTCGGTCTCGCGCTGGTGGTGGAAGGCACGTTCCGCTGGCTTTATGGCGCTGCTGGTCAGCCCTATTCGGTTCCGCCGCAGCTTGCCGGCGGCACCAATCTCGGCTTCATGTTCCTGCCGAATTACCGCGCTTTCGTCGTCGTCATTTCGCTCATCGTCTGCATCGCCACCTGGGCGTTGATCGAAAAGACCCGGCTTGGCTCCTATCTGCGCGCTGCGACGGAAAACCCGACGCTGGTGCAGGCTTTCGGCATCAACGTGCCTGTTCTCCTGACGCTGACCTACGCGCTGGGTGCCGGCCTTGCCGGTTTCACCGGGGTTCTCGCCGCGCCGATCTATCAGGTCTCGCCGCTGATGGGCACGAACCTCATCATCGTCGTCTTCGCCGTGGTCGTGGTCGGCGGCATGGGGTCGATCATGGGCGCCATCGTCACCGGTTACATGCTGGGCGTCGCAGAGGGCCTCACCAAGGTGTTCTACCCGGAAGCCTCCAACATCGTCATCTTCGTCATCATGGCCTTTGTGCTGCTCATCCGCCCCGCCGGACTTTTCGGAAAGGACGCCTGATATGTCCAAAGCCACCCATAGCCCCACCGCCGGAGCAATGCCGCAGACCGAGGTTTCGACGACTGCCGGCACCATCAAGACCGTGCTTATTCTCGCGGGGCTTGCCGTCCTCATCGCCGCGCCGATGTTCGTTTATCCGATCTTTCTGATGAAGCTGCTGTGCTTCGCGCTGTTTGCCTGTGCCTTCAACCTCCTGATCGGTTACACCGGGCTGCTCTCCTTCGGCCATGCGGCGTTTTTCGGCGGTGCCGCCTATTTCACCGCCTATTCGGTGAAGGAATGGGGCGTGACGCCGGAAATCGGCCTTGTCATCGGCATGGCGGGGGCGGCGCTGCTCGGTCTCGTCATCGGCTTCTTCGCCATTCGCCGCCAGGGCATCTATTTCGCCATGATTACGCTCGCGCTGTCGCAGATGTTTTATTTCTTCTGCCTTCAGGCGCCGTTCACCCATGGTGAAGATGGCTTGCAGGGCGTGCCGCGCGGCCATCTCTTCGGCCTTCTCGACCTCAATGCGCCACTCAACATCTATTACACGGTGCTTGTCGCCTTTGTGCTCGCACTTCTGGTCATCTGGCGTTTCGTCAACTCGCCCTTCGGCATGATCCTGAAATCGATCCGCGAAAACGAGCAGCGCGCTATTTCGCTGGGCTATAGCGTCCAGCGCTACAAGCTCGGTGCTTTCGTCATGTCGGCGACGCTGGCCGGTCTTGCGGGTGGCCTCAAAGCGCTGGTCTTCCAGTTTGCGACGCTCACCGACGTCACCTGGCAGATGTCGGGCGAAGTGATCCTGATGACGCTGCTCGGCGGTATCGGCACCATGATTGGGCCGATCTTCGGTGCGGGTCTCGTCGTCACCCTGCAGAACTATCTCGCGACGTCCGATTTCCCGGTCACCATCATCACCGGCCTCGTCTTCATGGCCTGCGTTCTGGTGTTCCGGCGCGGTTTGATCGGCGAATTTTACGCGTCGCGGCTCGGGAGAAAACTCGGCTTTCAGCACCGCAGCTAGGCGTTTTTGAGAACACAGGAAAGGCCTCCTCCGCGTCCGGGACGACGCGGCAAGGGCGGCGCGTGGAGAAGAGCATGGGCGAATATGACTATATCGTCATCGGAGCGGGGAGTGCCGGATGCGTTCTCGCCAACCGCCTTTCGAAAGATCCGAACAACCGCGTGCTGCTGCTGGAAGCGGGCGGCAACGACAATTACCACTGGATCCATATTCCAGTCGGTTATCTCTATTGCATCAACAATCCGCGCACCGACTGGTGTTTCAAGACGGCGGAAGAGCCGGGGCTGAACGGCCGCTCGCTGATCTATCCGCGCGGAAAGGTGCTTGGCGGCTGCTCCTCCATCAACGGCATGATCTATATGCGCGGCCAGGCGCGGGACTACGACGTCTGGCGTCAACTCGGCTGCGAGGGCTGGGGGTGGAACGACATCCTGCCCTATTTCCTGAAATCGGAAGACTTTTATCGGGGAAAAAGCGATCTGCACTCCGCCGGCGGCGAGTGGCGCGTGGAAAAGGCGCGCGTGCGCTGGGATGTGCTGGATGCTTTCCAGAAGGCGGCGGGCGAAGCGGGCATTCCCGCAACCGACGATTTCAACCGGGGCGACAATGAGGGGGCCGGTTATTTCGATGTGAACCAGCGCTCCGGCTGGCGCTGGAATACGGCCAAGGCATTTCTGAAGCGGGCGCTTGGTCGCAAGAACCTGACGGTTCTGACCAAGGCCCATGTCAAGCGTCTCATCATCGAAGAAGGCCATGTTACGGGGGTGGAGTTCCACCATGACGGCGTCCTGAAAAAGATGCGGGCGCGGCGTGAGACGGTGCTGTCCGCCGGTGCCATCGGCTCGCCGCATATTCTGGAGCTTTCCGGTGTCGGCCGTGGCGATGTGTTGCAGGCGGCCGGTATCGACACGGTGGCCGAGGTTCAGGGTGTGGGCGAGAACCTGCAGGATCATCTGCAATTGCGCATGGTCTACAAGGTCTCTGGCGTCCTGACGCTGAATGAAAGGGCCTCCACCCTGTTCGGCAAGGCGCGGATCGGCCTCGAATATGCGCTGACGCGCTCCGGGCCGATGTCCATGGCGCCGAGCCAGCTCGGTGTCTTCACCCGTTCCTCGCCGGAAAAGGAAACCGCCGATCTGGAATATCATGTCCAGCCGGTTTCGCTCGACAAGTTCGGCGATCCGGTTCACACTTTTCCGGCCATTACCGCAAGTGTCTGCAATCTGCGGCCGGAAAGCCGGGGCACAGTGCATGTGAAAGGACCGGATTTCGCCATGCAGCCGGAAATCCGCCCGAACTATCTTTCCACCGAAGGCGACCGCCAGGTGGCCATCGACGCCATGCGGCTCACGCGCCGCATCGTCGCCCAACCGGCCTTCGCGCGCTTCAAGCCGCAGGAATACAAGCCGGGTCCCTCCTTCGAAAACGATAATGATCTTGCCAAGGCGGCGGGCGATATCGGCACCACCATCTTCCACCCTGTCGGCACGCTGCGCATGGGGTCGGATAGGGAAAGCGTGGTCGATGCGCGGCTGAAATTCCGCCGGCTCGCCGGGCTGCGCGTCGCCGATGCGTCGGTGATGCCGCGCATCACATCCGGAAATACCAATTCCCCGACGATCATGATTGCCGAAAAGGCCGCCGACATGATCCTTGCGGACAATCGCTGAAAGGAGCGCTCCGATGAAGACCGTCGCTTTTATCGGGCTGGGACATATGGGCCTGCCCATGGCCGCCAATCTCGTCAAGGCCGGATATGCCGTCAGGGGTCACGATCTTTCCGAAGCCTGCCGCGCGGCGGCGAGAGAGGCCGGTGTTCCCGTTGCTGCGGGTTCTGCCGAGGCTATCGAAGCCGCTGACGTCATCATCACCATGCTGCCGAAGGGCGAACATGTCGTTTCGGTCTATGGCGATCTGGTTCGGAAAATCCCTGCCGGAACGCTTCTCATCGACTGCTCGACGGTGGATATGGAAAGCGCACTTAAGGCGCATGATCTGGCCGCTTCCGCCGGTTGCCCCTCGGTCGATGCGCCCGTATCGGGCGGAACGGGCGGGGCTGCCGCCGGCACCCTGACCTTCATGTGCGGCGGCGAGGCTGCGGCCTTCTCTGCGGCAAAGCCGGTGCTGGAGGCGATGGGCAAGAAGATCGTGCATTGCGGCAAGGGCGGTAACGGCCAGGCGGCCAAAATCTGCAACAACATGATCCTCGGCATTTCCATGATCGCCGTTTCGGAAGCTTTTGTTCTGGGCGAAAAACTCGGCCTCTCGCATCAGGCGCTGTTCGACGTCGCCTCCACCTCTTCCGGGCAATGCTGGTCGCTCACCACCTATTGCCCGGTGCCGGGACCGGTGCCGACATCGCCCGCCAACAAGGATTACCAGCCCGGATTTGCGGCGGCCCTGATGCTGAAGGATCTGAAGCTTTCGCAGGAGGCCGCCAATGGAGCCGGGGCTTCCACCCCGCTCGGTGCGGCGGCGGCGGCGCTTTACGAGAACTTCGTCGATGAGGGGAGCGGCGGACGTGATTTCTCCGCCATTGTCGAAATGCTGCGCGGGAGCGAAGCATGACGGACGCCGCGCCTTCCGATATTTTGTGGGTGCCGCCGAGGGAAAGGCTGGCGCGCTCGGCGCTTTTTTCCTTCGCAGAGAAAACTGCAAAACTGCACGGGGTGGCCGCCGATGATTATGCCGGCCTGTTGCGCTGGTCCATCGATGCGCCGGACGCCTTTTACGATGCTCTGTGGGATGAGCTCGGCATTATCGGCACACGTGGAGAAACGGCATTCAAAGCCGGTGCGACGATCCGAGATGTTGAGTTTTATCCCGGTGCCCGGCTCAACTATGCTGAAAACCTGCTGCGCGATGCCGACGCGCGGCTGGCCATCATCGCCCATCGCGACGATGGCACACGGCGTGGAATTAGCCGCAGAGAGCTTTACGACGAGGTGTCCCGCATGGTGCAGGCGCTTGCTGATGCCGGTGTGAGCGAAGGCGACCGCGTCGGGGCCATCGTCACCCATGATATTGAGGCGATTGTCTGCTATCTGGCCGCGAGCGCCATCGGCGCGATCTGGTCTTCCTGCTCGCCGGATTTCGGGCCGGCGGGCGCCTCCGACCGCCTGTCGCAGATAGGTCCGAAAATCCTCATCGCCGTGCCGGAATATGGTTATGCCGGCAAACGCATCGATGTCGGCCCGACCATCCGCGCCGTGGCGGAAAGTGCGACGCCTGAGAAGATCGTGCTGATCGGCGACGCCGTGCCCGAAAACCTTGCCGATCTCGGCTGCGTGACGCTTACGGATTTCGTCGCGCCTTATACGGCGGGCGAGATTGCGTTCAACCGTATGCCCGTCAAGGCGCCGCTGGCGATCCTTTATTCGTCCGGCACCACCGGCAAGCCGAAATGCATCACCCATTCCGGCGGCGGTCTGCTTCTTCAGCACATGAAGGAGCTGAAGCTGCAATGCGATATTCAGGAAGGGGAACGCTTCTTCTATTTCACCACCTGCGGCTGGATGATGTGGAACTGGCAGGTCTCCGGTCTGGCGCTCGGCGCTACTCTGGTAACCTATGACGGCAATCCCGGTTATCCCAACCCTGCGCGGCTAATCGACCTCATCGACGCCGAACGGATCGCCACTTTCGGCACGTCGGCGAAGTTTATCGACGCCTGCCTGAAGGCCGGGCTGAAGCCGCGTGAAAGCCACGATCTTTCATCGCTGCGGACAATTCTTTCCACCGGCTCGCCGCTCATCCCGCAATCCTTCGATTATATCTATCGCGACTGGAAGGCCGATGTGCACCTCGCCTCCATTTCCGGCGGCACGGATATCTGCGCCTGTTTCCTTGGCGGCAACCCTTTGCAGCCGGTGCATCGCGGTGAATTGCAGGGTGCGATGCTGGGCATGGATATCGACACGCTGGACGATGAGGGCCGTTCCGTTCGCGGCGTCGCCGGCGAACTCGTCTGCCGCAATGCGCATCTGTCCATGCCGGTGAAGTTCTGGGGCGATGAGGACGGTTCGCGCTATCAGGCCGCCTATTTCGACCGGTTCCCCGGCATCTGGGCGCATGGCGATTTCGCCGAAATGCGCCCCTCCGGCGGCTATGTCATCCATGGGCGTTCGGATACGACGCTCAATCCCGGCGGGGTGCGCATCGGGACTGCGGAAATCTACCGCCAGGTGGAAACCGTGCCCGAAGTCGAAGAGGCCATTGCCGTCGGGCAGGATATCGACGGCGACCAGCGGGTCATCCTCTTCCTGCGCATGAAGGGCGGCGCAGCGCTGACGGAAGAGCTGGAAAAGACCATCCGCAGCCGCATCCGTTCAGGCGCCACGCCGCGGCATGTGCCGGCAAGGATCATTGCCGTCAGCGCCATTCCCCGCACCCGTTCCGGCAAGATTTCCGAAATCGCGGTGCGCGACACCATTCATGGCCGGCCGGTGAAGAATGCCGATGCGCTCGCCAATCCCGAAGCGCTTGAACTTTTCCGCAACCTGCCGCAGCTGAAGGACTAGGCCGATGGAGGATCAACCGAAAACCGTGCTCGTCACGGGTTCCACCAGCGGCATCGGGCTTGCCATCGCCAAGCGATTCGCCGAGGCGGGGTATCTGGTCGGGGTGCATGGCATAGAGACGGCGGAGGAGGCGACGCAGGCGCTGGAGGCGGTCGCGAAGGTGGCGCGGCACAGGCCGGTCTATTTTGCCGCCAATCTCGCCAATTATGATGAAAGCGCGCATCTGCCGGAGACCGTCATCGCCGAATTCGGTCATATCGACGTGCTCGTCAACAATGCCGGCATCCAGAAGGTCGCGCCGATCGACGAGTTCGATTTCGCCGATTTCTCCCGCATCGTCGCCATCTCGCTCGACAGCGCGTTTCACACCATCCATGCGGCCCTGCCGGGCATGAAGGAAAGGGGCTGGGGCCGCATCGTCAACATCGCTTCCGCGCATGGCCTGCGCGCCTCGCCCTTCAAGGGGCCTTATGTCGCGACCAAACATGCGGTGGTGGGGTTGACGAAAAGCGTGGCGCTGGAAGTGGCCGAACTTGGCATCACCTGCAACGCCATCTGCCCCGGTTATGTCTGGACGCCGCTCGTCGCCGCCCAGGTGGCCGATCAGGCGCGCGTGCATGGCATGAGCGAGGAGGATGTGGTGAAGAAGGTGATGCTTGCGCCGCAGCCGACAAGGCGGTTCGTGCAACCGGAAGAAGTGGCGGAAATGGCGCTTTATCTCGCGGGCGATATGGCCCGCTCCATCACCGGCACCACCATCTCGATCGATGGCGGCTGGACCGCGAAATAATCTTCGCATATCCGACGCTGCGCTGGCGCTTCGATACGCAGGCCGCTGGAATGGGCTTGAACCTAATCCTTTTCCGCGTCTGGAACAAAACCCGGACCCCAATGATTAGATCAACAGGGTTACAGGGAGTGAAAGACATGGCCAGAGAAAATACCAGCTATCTCCACGGTCGGGACGCGCCGAAAAGCGAAACGGCAACGCGCGCGCGGCAGGGATCGCGCGGACGTCCCGTGCTTGTCATTCTGATCGTCAGCGTCCTTCTTGCATTGGTGGTTTGGGCCGTTGTCGAATATTCGGTTTTCGAACCCGACGAGAACCTGCCGCAGAACCCGCAGACCGAGACTGCGCCCGTGCCGCAGCAGCCGTCGGGATCCGGAAGCTTCGACAACAATCCGGCGAATGGCCGCCCCCAGCCGCCGTCATCGACAGAGAGAAATCCCACGCCGCAGGATTCGACCGGCGCGCCCCAAAACCCGTGACCACCATGGCGTGAAGTTTTTTCGCGATGATGATGATTTTCATGGAACCAGATCGCGCCCGATTTCATTTCACGCAAAGTGACAGGAATCGGGGGTTTCATTCATGGCAGTCACCGTCACTGCAGTTGTTCTCACACTGATCGGTCTTGCGCTGTTCGGTTTCGGCTCTCAGCTCGTCATGCTGGGCGGGAGCTTCTATTACGTGCTTTCCGGACTGGCGTTTCTGTTGACGGCCGTTCTGCTGTTCAAGCGCAATCGTGCAGCCCTTCACGTCTATGCCGTCTTCATTGTCGCGACGCTCGCCTGGGCCATATGGGAAGTCGGCTTCGACTGGTGGCAGCTTGGCCCGCGCGGCGGCGTCATCATTCTCATCGGCCTCTGGCTTCTGGTTCCCTGGGTAAGAAAGCCGCTCGGTTTTTCGAGTCCGACCGGGCTTAGCTACGGGCCGAATGCCTGGCCGCTCGCGCTGTCCGTCCTCGCCTCCATCGTCGTGGCCGGATATTCCATGGCGCAGGATCCGCACGATACGGCAGGTTCCCTGCCTCAGGAAACGGCCTCGGCCACGCCCGCCTATGGCGGCAATGTACCTGACGGTGACTGGCATCAATATGGCCGCACGCCCTATGGCCAGCGTTATTCGCCGCTCACCCAGGTCAATGTCGACAATGTCTCGCAGCTCAAGGAAGCCTGGCGTTACCAGACGGGCGATGTGAAGCTGCCCGATGATGTGGGGGAAACCACCTATCAGGTGACGCCGCTGAAGATCGGGAACACGCTTTATATCTGCACGCCGCATAATTGGGCGATCGCCATCGATGCCGCCACCGGCAAGGAAAAGTGGAAATACGACCCCAATGTCGGTCTCAATCCGGATCGCCAGCACCAGACATGCCGCGGCGTTTCCTATTATGCCGAGCCGAATGCCACGCAGGGCACGGCCTGCGCCGAGCGCGTCTACCTGCCGACCTCGGATGCGCGGCTGATCGCGCTTGACGCCGCCACCGGTCAGGTCTGCACGTCCTTTGCCGATCAAGGTGTGCTGCATCTTGAGCAGGGCATGAAATACAATCCCGCCGGTTATTATTATTCGACCTCGCCGCCCGTCATCGTGGCGGGCAAGATCATCATCGGCGGCGCGGTGAACGACAACTATTCCACGCAGGAACAGTCCGGCGTCATCCGCGCTTTCGATGTGAACAGCGGCGCGCTCGTCTGGAACTGGGATTCCGGCAACCCGGCGAAAACCGAACCGATTGCGGCGGGTGAAACCTACACCACCAATTCGCCCAACAGCTGGTCGGTCTTCAGTTACGATGAAGGCCTCGGCCTCGTTTATATCCCGCTCGGTAATCAGGTGCCGGATCAGCTCGGCATGGGCCGCAGCGAGAATGTGGAGAAATATTCCTCCTCCATCGTTGCGCTGGATGTAAACACCGGCAAGGATCGCTGGGTGCGCCAGACGGTTCATCACGATCTCTGGGACATGGACGTGCCGGCCCAGCCGGTGCTGCTTGACATCACCAAGGACGGCCAGACCGTGCCGGCTCTCGTCGGCCCCACCAAGCAGGGCGATATCTACGTTCTCGACCGGCGCACCGGCGAGCCGCTTCTGCCGATCACCGAAGAACCTGCACCGGGCGGCGCCATACCGGAGGACTTCACCTCCCCGACGCAGCCGACGACGGCCCTGTCCTTCAAGCCGGAGCCATTGCAGGAAAAGGACATGTGGGGCGTCTCCATGTTCGATCAGCTCGCCTGCCGCATCCGCTTCCATCAGCTGAACTACAAGGGTCGCTACACGCCGCCTTCGCTGACCGGATCGATCATCTATCCCGGCAATTTCGGCACCTTCAATTGGGGCAGCGTGGCGGTCGATCCCGAGCGTCAGGTAATGTTCGGCATGCCGACCTATCTCGCCTTCACCTCGCAGCTCGTACCGCGCGCCGACATTCCGCCGAAGGGTCAGGACGAAAAGGGTAGCGAACAGGGCCTCAACCGCAATGACGGCGCACCCTATGGCGTGTTCATGGGTCCGTTCCTCGGTCCGTTGCAGATTCCCTGCCAGGCCCCGCCATGGGGTTATGTCGCGGGTGCTGATCTGCGCACCGGCGATATCGCTTACAAGCACAAGAACGGCACGGTCCATGACATGACGCCGCTGCCGCTGCCCTTCAAGGTGGGTGTGCCGGGCATTGGCGGGCCGATGATCACCAAGGGCGGCGTCGCTTTCCTCGGTGCTGCCGTTGACAACTATCTTCGCGCCTATGATCTGACCACCGGCAGGCAGCTTTGGGAAGCGCGCCTGCCGGCCGGCGGTCAGGCCACGCCGATGACCTATGCGCTGGATGGCGGCAAGCAATATGTGGTGATGGTTGCGGGTGGCCACGGCTCCGTCGGAACCAAACCGGGCGACTATGTGATCGCCTATACCCTGCCGTAATCTCTGCAGGTTTCAAGATACAAAAAAACCGGAATGGGCGACCATTCCGGTTTTTGTTGCCAAGAGGGGTATCAAGCCGCTTTTTTCTCCGCGGCGGCGTTAACCGACGTTTTGGCAAGCGCGGTCAGCGCATCATCGGTTTTCGCTTCTTCCTTGAGCGTGGCATCCAGCAGTGAAACTGCTTTCGTGTGGCCCAGCTTTTCCGCCCATGCCTTCAGCGTGCCGTAACGGGCGATCTCATAGTGCTCGACCGCCTGCGCCGAGGAAACCAGGCCGGCGTCGAGGGCGGGCGTGCCCTTGAAGTCCTCCATGATTTCCTCGCCCTCGGCGATGATGCCCTGAATGGCTTCGCAGGTCTTGCCCTGCGCCCGCTTACCGATGATCTCGAACACCTCCTGCAGGCGCTCGACGTGCCCCTGGGTTTCTTCCTTATGTTTTTCAAAAGCCTGTTTCAGCTTCGGATCGGTCGCCGCCCGCGCCATTTTCGGCAGGGCTTTCAGGATCTGCCTTTCGGCGTAGTAGATATCCTTCAGCGTATCGTAAAACAGGTCGTCGAGTTTCTTCTCGGCCATTGTTCCTTCTCCCATGTGTGAAAATGCATGACGTGCGCCCATGCGCACGGGAGACAAACCCTTTGCGGCGCCCATGGTTCCGGCTCGGTTGCGCGCAACGTTTATATTGCCGCGCGGAACCAACACGCCTTTGCGAACTTAGTGTGAAGAAATTTCGGGAGGAGACGCGACAGTGCCCCAGAGCCTTGCAGAAGAATTTTCCATGAATATTTCCATCCCCTTCGAGGTGCTGCTGGTGCGTGTGTTCGGCGCAGTCATCCTGTGCGGCCTGATCGGTCTGGAACGTGAGTTTCACAAGAACACCGCCGGCCTGCGCACCAACATGCTGATCGGCCTTGCCGCCGTCACCTTCTGCGTTATCACCATTCACATGATGGAGACGATGGCGGAAGGCCATGAGGCCGCGCGGCTCGATCCTATCCGGCTGGTGGAGGCCGTGACGGCGGGCATCGCCTTTCTCGCCGCGGGTGTGGTCGTTTATACCAGAGGCGATGTCAAAGGCCTGACGACGGGCGCCAGCATGTGGCTTTCGGCGGCAATCGGCCTCTCGGCCGGCCTTGGCATGTGGCCGCTTGCTCTTCTTGCTTCGGGAATGGGCATTGTCGTCCTGTGGACGCTGCGCCGCTTACAGGTGGCGGCGGGCATCAAGGAGGAATGAACGACATCAGCCGAAGCGGAAAAGATCGGCGTCGGGGTCCTTGCCGCCATTGATGGCGGCGGCCACGATTTCAGCGGCGATCTGGCTGAAGGTGATGCCGTTGCCGCTGAAACCCATCACGGCATAGACGTTGTTCATGCCGGGCAACGCGCCAATCAGCGGCAGGCCGGTGGTGGTCGTGCCGAAGGCCGCCGCCCAGCGATATTCCGGCTTTCCCATGTCGATGCCGAGAAGCTTTTCGATCTTGCGGCAGATCGTCTCCGCCTTGGCGGCGAGCTTGCGCTCCGACTGGTATGCGGTGGGGTTTTCCTCGTCCTCGCCTCCGGCGATCATCCGCCCCTCCCGGTCGGTGCGCAGGTAGAGATAGGGATCGGAGGCCTCCCAGACGATATGGTTCTCCAGCCAGTCGGGTAGGTCGAGCCCCTTTCGGCTCGCCAGCGCCCAGGTGGAAATGATCTGGTGTTTCGGGCTCTCCAGCACTTTCAGGAATTCATAGCCGGTGCAGAAAACGACATTGCGCGCTGAAAGGATTTTGCCGTCGGCGGTGGCAAGGACAACCTCGTCGCCGAGGTTCCTGAGATCGGTGATCTCAAGCTGGGAAACAATTTCGGCGCCGGCGCCCGCCGTGTGGCGCAGCAGGCCGGCCGTCAGCTGTGCGGGATTGGCGGAGGCCGAAATATCGCTGAGGATGGCCCCGGTCCGGTGCAAGCCGTATTGCTCTCTCAGTTCCGCGGCGTTGAGGAGGCGGGCCTCGATGCCCGCTTCTTTGCGGGCTTCTGCTTCGGCCTTCAATGCGCGCGATCCCATTTCGTCTCCAGCCAGATAAAGGGCCTGTTTGCGCCTCATGCTGCAGGAAATGCCGAGCGAAGAAACGATTTCCTCCAGCCGCAGGACGGCGCGGGCGGAACGCTGCCATGCCCTGTCAGCCGCGTGCCTGCCGATCATCTTTCGAAGCTGCGTCAGCGGCGTGTCGATTTCGTGCTGGATCATCGCGGTGCTGGCGACGCTGCTGCCCATGACCGGTTCGCGCCGGTCGACGATCAACATGGATTGACCTGTCCGTTGCAGGGCGTGGGACACCAGCGCGCCACTGATACCGGCGCCGACGACGATCGTGTCGTAATGGTCCGCCTCCGGCGTGTGGCTGCTGCGGACGCCAATGCGCGGTGTATCCGCCCACACAGGCTTTGAATCCCTGAGGTCGCGTTCTTTCGTCAGTTCCGATGTCGGCATGAAATCATCCTGAAAGTGTCACGGCTCGGTATAGCCGGCGACATTGATGGTGAGCGTTGCGCTGCGGGGATCGTTGCGGAAGAAAAGCGTGCCGGTATCGCGAGACTCCGAGGCGACGTAATCGAACGTCACATCGGCGCTCTCCAGCGTTGCGCCGTTTTGCTGCAGGTCGCCGCGCACCTGCACCTGCGCCGCCGTCGTCATGGACAGGTTGCGGATGTCGAACCGCACCCGGTATTGCCCGGCCTGCGCCTCCACGCCGGTAACGGCGATTTCGAAGCGGGCATCCTCCGGCCTGTAGCGATAGATGTCATAGCCGATCCACCCCAGCATGGCGGCGACAAGGAGCGTGCAGATGGCGCCCGTCAGCCATTCCACCCAATGGGGCTCGAGGCTTTCCGTGTGTTTGCGGCCCTTGGATATCGTCATCTTGTCCTCACAGGATCAGTCGGGCAGAGGCCGCGCCGATCGAGGCGGGAACGCCGAGAATGACGGCGGCATTCATGATCTGCGACAGCGATGTGTGGTCGAGGCGCTCGAAGGTCCAGAGCGTATAGATGCTGATGGCGATGGCGATGACATATCCGGGCAGGGTGAAGCGGATGAAGGATTGCCACCACTTCTGCCCTTCGTGCAGCTGGTGCGAGCCCTTGAAGTGAAGCGCGTAGACAAAGCCATGCATGATGGCGACCGACAGCAGGCAAAGCGCCAGAATGTGATAGGGCGTCACCTTATAGGCGATCAGGATCATTTCTTCCGTCGGCGCAACATTGAGGCTGAGGAAAAGCGCGCCGACCACCATCATGAACAGTTCGTGCAGATAACCCGTCTCGCCGGAATATTCGCCCTCCTCTTCATCCTCCGCGTCGGAATGCTGACCGAGCTGGCTGCGCCCAAGCAGTGCGCCGATGCTGGCTGGAACGGATTGCAGCGCAATCTTGGCGACGATGTTGGAGGCGGTGATCTGGTCGTTCAGAATGCCGAACAGCAGCAGCACGGCGGCGCTGACAGCAATGCCCAGCCCATAGGCCGTTATCGCATCGCGCAGCGCCTGGTTCCAGGAGTGAATATTCTCGAAGCCGATGCGGCGGGCGAGAAGAAGCAGCAGCGGCAGGTTAAGAATGCAGAGCAGAAGAAGCCGCCAGGAATTGACGTAAAGACCGAGAAACCACATTTCCATGGTCATCAGCATGGGCAGGGCAAACAGCAATGCACCCGCCGTGCCGCGCGCGAGGCCGATCAGAAATTGCCCGACCTCGTCATCGTCCGCGTCTCTTCGATTGATCGCCGTCACCATGCCGCCCCCTGTCCACAGCGATAACGCAATGGCGTTTTTCCGGTTCCGTGAGTTTATTTCGCGGGATCGATGAGAGCGATGCCGAATTCCGGGCGATAGCTGCGCCGCAATTCCGCCGGTGTTTCGCGAATGACGACTTCCAGCGTAGGCCGCACCACCCCTTTTAGAAAATGGCCGCCCCTGGTGGAGCTATCGGCAAAGCCCAGAACCACATGCAGGTGCGGATTGGGCGTGTCATTCTCGTCAAGGGTGATATCGCCAAGCAGGCTTAGGACCTCGCTCTGGTCGGTGACCGGTATTTCCTTATAGTCCTGTGTCGAAAGATCGAAAAAGGCGAGTGTTGCCGTGGCGAAGGCGCCGATCGCGGTAACCGAGGCGGCGTTGATATTCTCGGCCCTGGCAAAGCGCCTGATGGCCTCGAAGGCTTCTTCCTCGGGATCGATGACGAGGATGAAGGTACGCTCCGCGCCGCTTGCCAGCAATCTGCTTTTCATGTCTTCCTCCCAAATAGAAGTGCCGCCGGAAAACCGGCGGCACGGGAATAGGGTGTGTCTTAAGCGGCGCGGCGTTCGTGGCGGCCTTCCTCGACCTCTTCCACGATCTTGGCGACGAAGGCGTCAAGATCGTCAGGGCTGCGGGAGGTAATGATCCCCTTGTCGGTCACCACCTTTTCATCCTTCCAGTTTGCGCCGGCGTTCTTGAGGTCGGTCTTGATCGACCAATAGGAGGTGGCGTCGCGGCCACGCAGGGCGTCGGCTTCTACAAGCAGCCAGGGTGCGTGGCAGATGGCGGCCACCACCTTGCCGGATTTGATGAAATCACGCACCACCCGCATCGCATCCTCGTCATGGCGCAGAACGTCCGGATTGATCTGGCCGCCGGGTAGAACCAGCGCGTCAAAATCTTCGGTTTTTACGGCCTTGGCGGATAGATCGACGGCGATGCTGTCACCCCAGTCTTTCTTGTCCCAGCTCTTGATCTCGCCCTCCTTGATGGAGGCGACCTTCACGTCTGCACCTTTGGCCTTCAGCTGGTCATAGGGCACGCGCAATTCGGAACGCTCATAGCCGTCCGTTGCGAGAATGAGGATTTTTGCAGCGTTGATGGCAGTCATGTCTGTCTCCTTTCGGGTTCAGTCTTCCTTGTCGGAATTGATGGAGGGCAGGAAAAATTCCACGTCCTTGAGCCGCTCCGCGTCGAGATTTTCGATATGCGTTTGCCAGAACCGTTCGGCTTCCGCTGGTTCGTGCTGCCATTGGCGCACGAAGGTCTTGTTGTCGTCGATCATCACCTGACGCGTGCCGCCGAGACGCAAATATTCTTCCGCAAGTCTGCGTGTTTCGGTCTTTTCCATGTCGCGGCTCCTTGTGCGTGGAAAGCGGGAACGGAGGGGTGCCGGATGGGTAAGAAGCTCGGCTGCCATTTCGTTGGCCACCGGGAGAAAACGGAAAAATCCCGATGTTCTTCAGCGCCATCGCGTCCGTTTGACACGGCGGCCCCTCCTGCTGGAACAACGTGAGCTTTCCGGTAAGGTTCCGCAGTTTTTTCGGCGGCCTCGTTGCCGGTGCCGAATGTATCGCGCGCAATTTTTTACCGGAACAAACGGGCATGTCCCGCTGTTTTATCCCCGATGCAGGGGAGGCA
Source organism: Agrobacterium sp. 16-172Ci (assembly GCF_053522725.1). Classification (NCBI taxonomy): domain Bacteria; kingdom Pseudomonadati; phylum Pseudomonadota; class Alphaproteobacteria; order Hyphomicrobiales; family Rhizobiaceae; genus Agrobacterium; species Agrobacterium sp. 16-172Ci. The sequence continues at coordinate 43,816 of NZ_JBNWBW010000031.1, read as the reverse complement.
GCATGGCAGCCAGACAGAGCGACGGCGAACACCACGGTGACAACGACAACAAGGGTTTCTGGTCGATCGATTTCGGCAACTCACCGGTTATCGGCACGGCCATTCACGACGGTCATCGCATTAGACCGGACGTATCCGGGCTCATCGCCCTTTCCCCGGAACAGCGGCTGCGGGAGGAAGACCCTTTCACCGGTGAAATGATCGCCGGATTGACGAACCGTCTCGTCGTTCACCATTCGCGTTTCGAAATCGATCTCAACCGTGCGGCCGATCAGGCGATCTATCTGAAGCCGGAACAATCCTGGGGGCTTGAGGTCTGGAAAGAGGAGCCGGCGCAGGAGGCTATCCGGCAATCGCTCGATTTTCATGCCGACTATTATGCGATGCTGGAGACCGTGCTCTCTGCAATCGAAAGGCGGCACGGCGCCTTCGTCGTGCTGGATGTACACAGCTATAACCATCGTCGGCAGGGCGCCGCTGCGCCGCCGACGGCGCAGGCGGAGGCGCCCGATATCAATATCGGCACCTTTTCCATGGATCGCAGCCGCTGGGGCGATATCGTGAGCGCGGTCGGGCACCATTTCGCGTCAGCGACCATCGGCGGACGCCGCCTCGATGTTCGCGAGAACGTGGCGTTTCAGGGCAAAGGGGAGCAGACCCGTTTCATCCACGAAAGGTTCGCCGAAAATGGCTGCGCCATCGCGGTCGAGTTCAAGAAATTCTTCATGGACGAGTGGACGGGAAAGCCGGATGCGCGTGTGGTGGCGGATATTCGCCAAGCGATAACAGCACTTCAGCCAGTAATCGAAGAGTGCCTGAGGTCGCGGCGATGAATCTCTCTCCCGCCCGCAGCGCACCGTCGCCCATCGCCGATCTGGTCGATGATGTCGTGTCCTGCCTCGAGGCCGGCAAGGCCATCCGCCGCGATGTCGGCAAAGACGGTCGTCTGCATATCGACCGGCCGCTGCCGTTCCTCTGCCTGCATCTGACGGGCGGCACGAAAAATCTCGCCGCCCGCGATATCGCCGCCGCCCATGCCTCCTATCTGATCGCGTCGACCATTCAGGAGGCAGCGCCGCTGATCGAGGCCGTTGGCACGGTCATGCGGCAGCGCTTCGGCGCCTTCATCGTCCTCGATATCGGCGAGCTGGAGCATGACATCCTGCTGGCCGACGATTCGCCTTTCCTGCCGCATTATGAGGTTTCCGTCTCGGCGACGGCTGAACCCGAAACGCAGAATGCCCGCCGGGTCTTCATCAAGGCGGTTTGCGATGCCGAAGTGCGTTTTCGCACGCCGCGCATCACCCGGCCGGAACCGGATGCCGATCCCGTTCTGCGCTTCAAAAAAGCCGGCCTCGATTTTCCCTGTATCAGCGTGCGTTTTGCGCCGATCTACCGCCAGCCGGAATCCGGTGCGGATTATCCGGGCCTGCGGGTGACGATGATCGCCGATCTTTTCGATGCCGGCCTGCAGGCTTTTTCATCCTTCGCTTCGGGCAAGGACGCGCTCAAGGTTACCAGCCATCGGGCGCTGGGGCGCAAGGCTTTCGTCGATGCCGTCAGGCGTGCCGACCGGTCCATTGACGATATTGTTTCATCCTTCGATTTTCTGCTTTCCGTCACGCCCATCAATGCCCGCCGGGCCTTCGAGGAGTTTCGCGATGGCGGCTTTCAGTTCGCGCCGCGCCTGCTCTACCGGCCGCTCGGCGTCGATGTCGAGGAGCAGAAACGCAAGCTTTATTCCGTCGCGTTCGATCATTTGGAAGACCCGGTGCTTTATAATCTCTACCGGGAGAAACAGCAGGAGATCGATCTGCAGCTGACGATGCTCGCCAATCTGCACCATCGCACCTTCACCGATTTTTCGCGCGCCCTTTATGGCGCTGTGGAACCGACTCTCCTTCAGCTGGCGCTGCGCGTGCTTGCGGATTGCCCGCGCAGGGAGGAGACCAGTGAAATCGCCATGGTCGATTGTTACGCGGTCGCCAAGAAGTCGCGGGAGATGGTCGAGACCTATCTTGCGGAAGCCCCGGAATTCAAGGCGCGCGTTGAAATCCGCGACGACCTGCCGCCGGGCCTGATGGTGACGGGTGAGAAGCTTTTGATTTCCCGCCACACTGTCATGGAACAGCGCCGTGTCGAGGCACTGCTGTCGCATGAGATCGGCGTGCATCTTCTGACCTATTTCAACGGCTCGTTTCAGGGGCTGCGTCTCTTCCGCACCGGCCTTTCCGGTTATGAGGGCGTGCAGGAAGGGCTGGCGGTGCTGGCGGAACATCTGGCCGGCGGCATGACGCGTGAGCGCCTGCGGCTGATCGCCGGCCGCGTTATCGGCTGCGCCGCCATGCTGGATGGGGCGAGCTTCGTGGAGACCTTCCGCACCATGACCCGCGATCACGGTTTCGATGAGGCCGGGGCCTTCAACATGGTGCTGCGCATCTATCGCGGCGGCGGTCTTTCCAAGGATGCGATCTATCTGCGCGGGCTTGCTGAAGTGCTGGACCATCTGCGCAGGGGCGGGGCGCTCGATCCGTTCTGGATGGGCAAGATCGCTGCCGCCCATTTTCCGGTGATGCAGGAGCTTGCCCTGCGCGGCCTGTTGCGGCCGCCGGGCGTCAGGCCCGCATTTCTGCTGCCCGCCAAGGCCAATGAACGGCTGGAAAAAATACGGGCGGGATTATCCATTGCCGAACTGGCGACATTATAGGAGGGGCTTCATGCGTATCGCATTTTTCGTCAATTCCATCGAAACAGAGGGACCGAACTACGCGACCGGGCTGCTTGCCATGGCGGCGCTCAATCGCGGCCACGAGGTGGTCTATCTGACGCCCGGCGATTTCACATTACGCTCGGACGACAGCCTGACCATTCACGCCACCGTGCTGCCGAAGGGCAAAATCAAGAAAGGCGAGACGTTCCATTCCACGCTTCAGGACAAGGCGCTGGAGCGGCGAACCATGGATGTGGAGGAAATCGATGCGCTGATGCTGCGCAACGATCCCTCGCTCGACCAGACGACGCGGCCATGGGCGGTGCATGCCGGTATCCTGTTCGGGCGGCTTGCCGAACAGCGGGGCGTCGTCGTGCTGAACGATCCCGAAGGTCTGGCGCTCGCGCAGAACAAGCTCTATTTCCAGAGTTTTCCCGAAATCGTCCGCCCGACCACGATCATTTCGCGCAATGTCGAGGAAATTCGCGCCTTTGCCGACGCGCACCCCAAGGGCGTCATCGTCAAGCCGCTGCAGGGCTCCGGCGGCAAGAACGTCTTCAAGATCGGCTCCAGCAAAGAGACCAATCTCAACCAGATTTTCGAGGCGGTGAGCCTTGAGGGATATCTGATCGCGCAGGCCTATCTGCCGGCCGCCAAGGATGGCGACATCCGCTTCTTCATGATGAATGGCCGTCCGCTGATGCGGGACGGTAAATATGCCGCCCTTCGCCGTGTGCCCGCCAAGGGCGACCTGCGCTCCAATATCCATGCCCATGGCACGGCGGAAGCCGTGAAGGTGACGGATGAGATCGTGGCGCTTGCCGAAATGGTGCGGCCGAAGCTGGTGGAGGACGGCATGTTCCTCGTCGGGCTCGATATCGTTGGCGACAAGATACTGGAAGTGAACGTGTTTTCGCCGGGTGGCCTTTCCAATATCCGCGATCTCACGGAGATGGATTTCAGCGACACGATCATCGAGGCCGTGGAAACCAAGATCACCATGCAGAGCGCTTCCGGCGGCACCATCTCCAATCGCCTGCTGGCGACGCTGTGAGGTTTATTCCCGTAATTCGGCCGGGTGCATCGCGCGATACCAGGCGACGAGGGCCTTGATGCCCTCTTCGACCGGGGTTTGCGGCACGTAACCGGTCAATGCCCTCAGAAGATCGGGAGAGGCGAAGGTGCGGGGAACATCGCCCTGCTGCATCGGCAGCATATTGCGGATCGCGGGTTTCCCGACCGCCTTTTCGACCGTTTCAACGAAATGCATCAGCTCCACCGGCTGGCCGCCGCCGATATTGACCACGCGGAAGGGTGCGTGGTGCGACAGCGTGTCGGTGACGCCTTCCTGCGTAACACGGTTTTCCTCGGACGGGATGACCGTGCTCAGCCGGACGATGCCCTCCACCAGATCGTCGATATAGGTGAAATCGCGGCTCATATTGCCTTGCCCGTAAATATCGATCGGCCGACCGTTGGAAACGGCGTCGACGAATTTGATCGGCGCCATGTCCGGCCGCCCCCACGGGCCGTAGACCGTGAAGAAACGGAAGGCGGTGGTAGGCAGCTTGTGCAGATGGGCATAGCTGTGCGCCATCAGCTCCATCGATTTTTTGGTGGCGGCGTAGAGCGTCATCGGCTCGTCGGCCTTGTCGCTTTCCGCGAAGGGGATTTTTTCGTTGGCGCCGTAGATGGAGGAGGTCGATGCCAGCATCAGGTGCTTGACCTCAAGGCTTCTGGCGAGCTCCAGCATGTTGAACGAGCCGATGAGGTTGGAATCGATATAGGCGCGCGGATTTTCAAGGCTGTAACGAACGCCTGCCTGTGCCGCGAGGTGGATGATGATCTCAGGCTCGGCGGCCTCTGCCGCGCGCTTCAGCGCATCCGTATCTTCCAGCATGCCGATTTCGGCACGGAAGCCGTTGGAGCGGGAAAGAATGGCGTGGCGTTTTTCCTTGAGGCTGACATCGTAATATTTCGTCATGCCGTCGAAACCGGTCACGAAGTGGCCGGCGTCCAACAGCCGCTTGGCAACATAAAAGCCGATGAAGCCAGCCGTGCCGGTAACCAGATAACGCATGATGATTATATCCCGAATTCGTTGGTGCGTTTGCGGTCTGACCGAAGCGCAGAAAACCTTTTAATGAAATGGCGAAAACGAAACCTCTATGCGCCCTTGTCGGAACCGCCTTCATGCGGACGGCCGACGGCGGCATAGATGAAACCATGCGCGGCGACCTCATCCGTGCGGTAGATATTGCGCAGATCCACCAGCACCGGATGTTTCATGATCGCCTTCAGGCGCGGAAGGTCGAGCGCGCGGAACTGGTTCCATTCCGTCACGATCACCACGGCGTCGGCATCTTCCGCCGCCTCGTAGGGGCCGGCCGCGTATTCGATGTCTTCCATCAGATGGCGGGCATTCGCCATGCCTTCCGGGTCGTAACCGACCACTTTCGCACCGCCATCCTGCAGGGTCTGGATGATGGCGATTGCCGGGCTGTCGCGCATGTCGTCGGTATTCGGCTTGAAGGTAAGGCCAAGCACGGCGATCTTCTTGCCGCGCACATCGCCGCCCACCGCATTGATGACCTTGCGGCCCATGGCGCGTTTGCGGTTGTCGTTGATGGCGATGGTGGTCTCGATCAACCGCACCGGCGCATCATAATCCTGCGCGGTCTTGGCAAGCGCCAGCGTGTCCTTCGGGAAACAGGAACCGCCATAACCGGGGCCGGCATGCAGGAATTTCGGGCCGATACGGCCATCGAGACCGATGCCGCGCGAGACATCCTGCACATTGGCGCCGACCTTTTCGCAGAGATCAGCCATCTCGTTGATGAAGGTGATCTTCATCGCCAGAAAGGCGTTGGCGGCATATTTAATCAGTTCGGAAGCGCGCCTTGTGGTGAAGAGCAGCGGCGACTGATTGAGGTAAAGCGGGCGATAAACCTCGGTCATGACGGGGCGGGCGCGCTCATCCGAAAGGCCGACGACGATGCGGTCCGGCCGCTTGAAATCTTCGATGGCCGCACCTTCGCGCAGGAATTCCGGGTTGGAGACCACGGCGAAATCGGCCGAGGGGTTTTCTTCGTGGATGATACGCTCCACCTCGTCGCCGGTGCCGACTGGAACGGTGGACTTGGTGACGATGACCGTGAAACCGTCCAGCGCATGGGCGATCTCTTTCGCCGCCGCATAGACATAACCGAGATCGGCATGGCCATCGCCGCGCCGCGAGGGCGTGCCGACCGCAATGAAGACGACATCGGCATTGGCGACGGCTGCGGAAAGATCGGTCGTGAAGCTCAACCGCCCGGCCTTTGCATTGTTGGCGACAATGGTCTCCAGACCCGGTTCGAAGATCGGAATATGGCCGTTTTTCAGGGCCTCGATCTTCTCCGGCATCTTGTCGACGCAGACCACGTCATGGCCGAAATCTGCAAAACACGCGCCGGACACGAGGCCGACATAACCCGAACCGATCATCACAATCCGCATTCTTTTTCCTTTCGGTTAGCGAGGCCATGGTAACGCAGCAATATCAGCCGGGGAAATCGGCGGATGAAAATCGCATGATAATATTTAGCCGCCTTCATGCCCGCCGCCAAGCGCCACGATGAACACCGGCTAACCTCTTTCCATGACGGGGATGTGATGGCCATGGCGGGACAAATTTGCCGCACCTTGCAGCCATTTGCACCGGTCGTGTTCAATCGGGTCATTTTGCGGTTTTTCCGGCTTGCACTCATAGGTAGCCGGGTCTAGCCATAGGGCTGAGGATCAAATCTGCCAGACTGTCTGTCCCTTGAAAGGGGCGTCCGGGTCGCGTTCCACGCGGCCGGGGGATGCTTTGCATTGCGGTCGGTGTTTGGGGACGTTCAAATGCAAAAGGGTTTTCTGCTCGGTCTGTTCGCTTATGCGACCTTTTCCATGGGCGATGCCACCATCAAGTCGCTTGGATCGCAGATCAGCGTTTTCGAAATCGGCTTCTTCAGCATTCTGTTTTCCGGCATCTTCATTTTCTTCAGCAAGCCGCGCGAGGAAAGGTGGCGTGAATTCTGGCGCATGAGCCGGCCCTTCGCCGTGCACGGACGCGCCATCTCCGGCCTTTTCGCCGGTATTTTCGGCATCTATGCCTTCACCACCATTCCGCTGGCGGAAGCCTATGCGCTGATCTTCCTGTCGCCGCTCTTCGTCACCGTGCTTTCCGCCGTCGTGCTGAAGGAGAATATCGGTCCATGGCGCTGGGCGGCGGTTCTGGCGGGTATCGTCGGCGTGATCCTCGTCGTGCGGCCGGGCTTCAAGACACTCGAACTCGGGCATTTCGCCGCCATCGGCGTCGCTTTTCTGGCGGCGATGACCATCGTTTTGCTGCGCTCGCTTGCGGGCAAGGAAAAGCGCACTTCGATCATGGGCGTGCTGCTGATTTACGGCCTGACCTTCAACGGCATTGCCTCCATCCCCGAATTCGTCATGCCCACCCTGCACCAGCTATTGGCCTTCGCCTTCATCGGCCTTTGCACGGCAACGGGGCAGATCACCCTTCTGGTCGCAACCCGCATCGCGCCAGCGAGCCAGATCGCGCCATCGCATTATTCGCAAATCCTCTGGGCGGTGGCGATCGGCATGGCTTTCTTCCACGAATATCCGGATGCGGTCGCCGTGCTTGGTCTGGCCGTCATCGCCGCATCGGGACTGCTGACGATGATCCGCGAAAAGGTGAGGCTTGGCACCGTGCGCTGGAACCCGTTTTTCCGCAATCGCCTCTGAATTCACCCGTGATCGGAGACAGTGCGTCAACTGAAGCGCGGCTTGTGAAGTGGTGGCAACCCGGCCCATAAGGCTTTCATCTTTAGATGAACGGAGAGCCGCAAATGCTCGTGGATGGAAAATGGACCGCCGAATGGCATCCGGTGCAGGCAACCGACAAGAAGGGCGGCTTCGTTCGCCAGACCTCCGGCTTCCGCAACTGGGTAACGCCTGACGGTTCGGCGGGGCCGACGGGCGAGGGCGGTTTTGCGGCCGAAAGCGGCCGTTATCATCTTTACGTCGCGCTGATTTGCCCCTGGGCATCGCGCACGCTGATCGGCCGAAAGCTGAAGAAGCTGGAAGAGGTGATTTCCGTTTCCGTGGTTGAGCCGGCGCTTTCCGACGAGGGCTGGAAATTCGGCGACTATCCGGGTTCGGACCGCGATACGCTCAACGGCTTTACCTATATGCACGAGGTCTATACCAGCGCGGATCCGCATTATACCGGCCGCGCCACCGTGCCCGTTCTTTGGGACAAAAAGACGAAAACAATCGTCAACAACGAATCCGCCGATATTCTGCGCATGCTGAATTCCGGTTTCGGCGCTCTGGCCGATAATAGCGTGGACCTCTATCCAGAGGCGCTGCGCGATGAGATTGATGCTCTCAATGACCACATCTATCCGCGCCTCAACAACGGCGTTTACAGAACCGGTTTCGCCACCACGCAGGTCGCCTATGAAGAGGCGTTTGCCGATGTGTTCGCGACGCTTCAGGAGCTCGAAAACCGCCTCATATCAGGCGGACCTTTCCTGTTCGGCGATCTGCTGACCGAAACGGATGTCCGGCTTTTCGTGACGCTTGTGCGTTTTGATGCCGCCTATTATGGCCTGTTCAAATGCAATCTTCGCCGCATCGCCGATTATCCCGCGCTGCAGGCCTATATGATGCGGGTGCTGACCATTCCGGGCGTGCGCGACACGGTCAATATCGACCATATCAAGCGCGGTTATTATTCCATCAAGGCGCTCAACCCGACCCGAATCGTGCCCGTCGGCCCCGATCTTCCGGGGCTTGATGATGTTTCCCTCCGCCCTTCGAACTGAGCGGATGATGGATTACACCGGCTTGCCGACCTGATCGAGCAGCCAGGCCTGAAAGGCGCGGGCCAGCGCATTGTCCTGCCGCCCTTCCGGAAGGGCGACGTAATAGCTCTTGTCGGTCTGCAAGGGGATGTCGAAGACGATTTCGAGGCGGCCGGAGGCAAGTTCCGCCTCGATGAGATATTTTGGCAGAAGGGCAAAACCGATGCCGCTTGCGGCGGCCTCAATGATCATCGAGAACTGGTCGAAACGGCTTCCCTGATAAGCATTCTCGGCTGTCACCCCGTTCATCTCCAGCCACTCCGTCCACAGTTTCGGCCGCGTCGTCACATGCAGCAGCGGCTGCCCGGTCAGATCCTGCGGTTGGCTCACGCCGGCGCGGCGTAGCAGGGCGGGGCTTGCGACCGGCACGATCACCTCGTTGCACAAAAATGTGCAGGTGCCATGCGCCCAGACCGGTTGGCCGTAGTGAATGGCGAGATCGAACCCTTCCTCATCGAAATCGAAGGGATGCGAGCGCGAGCCGATGGTGATCGTTATTTCCGGATTGTCGTCGATGAAGCGGTGGAGGCGCGGCATCAGCCAGCGGCTGCCGAATGTCGGCAGCGTCGCGACGGAAAGCGATGCGTGTGAAGTTCCGGCCGAGACCGCGCGCACCATCAGCTGTTCGGATTGCTGCAACAGGCGGCGCACATCGGGCAGGAATTTACGCCCCGCCTCCGAAAGCACCACCCGCCTGCGGATGCGCTCGAAAAGCTGCATTCCCGTCTGCGCTTCCAGTTCGCCGATCTGCCGGCTCACCGCGCTCTGCGTGAGGTTGAGTTCTTCCGCCGCACGCGTAAAATTGCCATGCCGTGCCGCGCATTCGAACGCCTGCAGGGTAACGATGTCAGGGACCAGTCTTCTGCGCGGATCCATTCCATTCTCGCATCAACTTACCCGCTTTCCTCATTGGAAAAGGGCCATTATGCCCATATATGATTACGGGAAAGAATGGAACGGTGTAAAACGCCAGTTTCACAGAACGAATGGCAAATTCGGGGAAAGAAGAGTGACGGGAGTTGAAAGCGCCGTATCGAAACGGCCTTTCCTCCCCTTTTAAGCCAAAAGGACGATGGACATGGATGCGACCACGAAGCTCGACGTGAAACAGGAAGCCGCGGCCCTGCTCGACAGGATGGGCGTTGCCCGCGATCTTTATACCGGCGGCGATATGGCCTCCTTCAGCCCGGTGACGGGTGAACAGGTCGCAAGCCTCAAGACCGTTTCGGTCGAGGGTGTAGCAGCCGTGATCGACCGGGCCGATGCCGCCTTCAAGACATGGCGCAATGTGCCGGCGCCCCGTCGCGGTGAACTGATCCGGCTGCTCGGCGAAGAGCTGCGCGCCTTCAAGGCCGATCTCGGCCGTCTCGTGTCGCTGGAAGCGGGCAAGGTTCCCTCCGAGGGCCTCGGCGAAGTGCAGGAAATGATTGATATCTGCGATTTCGCGGTCGGCCTTTCCCGCCAGCTTTATGGTCTTACCATCGCCACCGAACGTCCCGGCCATCGCATGATGGAAACCTGGCATCCGCTCGGCGTCGTCGGCGTCATCTCCGCCTTCAACTTCCCGGTTGCGGTGTGGTCGTGGAACGCGGCGCTTGCCATCGTCTGCGGCAATTCGGTGGTCTGGAAGCCTTCGGAAAAGACACCGCTCACGGCGCTTGCCGTTCAGGGCATCTTCGAGCGCGCGGCCGCCCGTTTCGGCGATGCGCCGGAAGGTCTTTCGCAGCTGCTGATCGGCGACCGCGCGGTGGGTGAAGCTCTGGTGGATAATCCCAAGGTGCCGCTCGTTTCGGCAACCGGCTCCACCCGCATGGGTCGCGATGTCGGTCCGCGTCTGGCGAAACGCTTTGCCCGCGCCATTCTGGAACTCGGCGGCAACAATGCCGGCATCGTCTGCCCTTCCGCCGATCTCGACATGGCGCTGCGCGCCATCGCCTTCGGCGCCATGGGCACGGCCGGCCAACGCTGCACCACGCTTCGCCGTCTCTTCGTGCATGACAGCGTTTATGACCAGCTCGTGCCGCGTCTGAAAAAGGCCTATGCCTCCGTTTCCGTCGGCAACCCGCTGGAAACATCGGCCCTCGTCGGCCCGCTGGTCGACAAGGCGGCTTTCGACGGCATGCAGAAGGCCCTCGAAGCGGCGAAAGCCCATGATGGCGTGGTGAATGGCGGCGGTCGTGTGGATACGGGTGCGCCGGATGCCTATTACGTCAAGCCGGCTCTGGTCGAAATGCCGAAGCAGGCGGGGCCTGTGCTGGAAGAGACTTTCGCGCCGATCCTTTACGTGATGAAGTATAGCGATCTCGATCACGCGATAGACGACCATAACGCTGTCGCTGCTGGTCTTTCCTCGTCGATCTTCACCCGCGACATGCAGGAATCGGAACGGTTCCTGTCGTCGGAAGGCTCCGATTGCGGCATTGCCAACGTCAATATCGGCACCTCGGGTGCGGAAATCGGTGGCGCCTTTGGCGGTGAGAAGGAAACCGGCGGCGGCCGTGAATCCGGTTCGGATGCGTGGAAGGCCTATATGCGCCGCGCCACCAACACCATCAACTACTCCAAGGCGCTGCCGCTGGCGCAGGGCGTTTCCTTCGATATCGAATAATCGCTTCCTCCATAGAGAAATTGATCCATCATGCCGGCGCGGTTCCATCCGCGCCGGCATTTCTATTCGATGGGTCGGATGAGGGTGTCCGCGACGATTTGCGGAAAAGAGGCATTTGCGCGGAATTTTATTCCCGCAATATTGCTCATATTGAATTATCGTCTCTCTATCGTTTTAATAGAAAACCCTAGCATTGCTCCATATCGTGAACCGGCCAGAGGGGCTGGTGACAAGGAGATAAAATGCCAGCTATCACCCGCCGCGCGCTTTCCGCCAGCCTTTTTGTTGCCGCCGCATTCTCCGTTCTGCCGCTGCAGGCGCAGGCGGCGGAAGAGCTGAAGATCGGTTATCAGAAAACCGGCCTGCCGGTGATCGCCCGCCAGCAGGGTGTCATCGAAAAGGCGCTTGAGGCCAAGGGTGTGAAGGTTTCCTGGGTCGAATTCACCGCCGGTCCGCCGCTTGTTGAAGCCCTGAATGTCGGCTCCATCAATGTCGGCTGGACGGGGGATGCGCCGCCGATCTTCGGGCAGGCGGCCGGTTCCGCCATTGTTTATGTCGCGGCCCTTCCTTCGAACGGCAAGGGTGAGGCGATCTTCACCAAGCCTGAGAGTGGCATCAAATCGGTTGCCGATCTCAAGGGCAAGAAGGTCGGTGCCGGCAAGGGCACCAGCGCGCACAATCTGCTGGTGGCGGCGCTGGAGAAGAACGGCCTGAAATTCAGCGATATCGAGGTGGTGTATCTCAGCCCCGCCGATGCTTCCGCCGCCTTCGCCAGCGACAAGATCGACGCCTGGGCCGTCTGGGATCCGTTCTATGCGATTGCCGAAACCCGCTACAAGCCGGTCACTCTGGCCCGCACCAGCGATGTGCTTGCTGTCAGCACTTATTTCCTCGCCAATCGCGATTACGCCAAATCCAATGCGGATACGATCAACATCACCATCGGTGCTCTGGGCGAGGCGGCGAAATGGTCCGCCGCCAACCGCGACAAGGTCGCCGCAGCTTTGCATGAAGTGACGGGCGTGCCGCTGGAGGCGCAGACGCTTGCCGCTAACCGCTCAGAATTCGGCATTACCAGGATCGACGACAAGATCGTCGCCAGCCAGCAGGAAACCGCCGACCGCTTTTATCGTCTCGGCCTCATCCCGAAACAGATCAGCATCAAGGATGCCGTCTGGTCTGGCGCGACGAACTGAGCAAGAGCCGGAGGGTATGCCATGAGCACCGCAAAGCGTATCGAGATTGGCGGCATCACAGGCTGGCTGCTCCCCGCCCTCATTCTTGCGGGCTGGGAGGCGGCGGCGCGTGCCGGTCTGATTTCCGCCAATGTGCTGCCGGCCCCTTCGGCTGTCGCGGAAGCCTTCTGGCGGCTTCTGCTCTCGGGTGAGCTTGTCGCCAATATCGGCGTCAGTTCCGCCCGCGCGCTCGCCGGTTTCGCCATTGGCGGCTCCATCGGTTTCATCTTCGGGCTGGCCAATGGTCTCTCGAAATTTTCCCGCAGCTTCACCGATACGACGCTGCAGATGATCCGCAACATTCCGCATCTGGCGCTCATTCCACTGGTCATCCTCTGGTTCGGCATCGATGAGGAGGCGAAGCTGTTCCTCGTCGCGCTCGGCGTGTTTTTCCCGATCTACATCAACACGCTGCTCGGCATTCAGGGTGTCGATCCGCAACTGGTGGAAATGGGCCGCACCTATGGCATGTCGCCCTTCACGCTGTTCCGGCGGGTCATTCTGCCGGGCGCGCTGCCCGCCATTTTCACCGGCCTGCGTTATGCGCTCGGCATCATGTGGCTGACGCTCATCGTCGCCGAAACCATCTCTTCCTCGTCCGGCCTCGGCTATATGGCCATGCAGGCGCGCGAGTTCCTGCTGATCGACGTCGTGGTTCTGTCGATCCTCATCTATGCGCTTCTCGGCAAGCTGGCCGACAGTTTCGCCCGCTTCCTCGAAAGCATCTTCCTGCAATGGCATCCAGCCTTCAAGAAAGTCTGAGGTAACCCATGTCGACCGGCAATGTGACGACGCTGAGACGCCCGGATGCCCCGCCATCCCTCCCGTCGCAGGCGAAAATCGAACAACGCGAAAAGACGAGCGACGGCAAGGTCGCCTTCAGCTTCCGCAATGTGGCGAAGAGTTTTGGCGACAAGCCGGTTCTGCGCGGCATCGATCTCGATGTGCGGGAAGGCGAGTTTCTGGCCATCATCGGCAAGAGCGGCTGCGGCAAGAGCACGCTCCTGCGTATTCTGGCCGGCCTCGACACGCCGACCACCGGAACTGTCTCGAAGGATGCATCGAGCCGCACCCGCATGATGTTTCAGGAGCCGCGTCTTCTGCCGTGGGAACGTATCGCGAGCAACGTCTCCGTGGGGCTGACCGGCATCGCCAAGGGCGAGGCGGCGCAGGAACAGGCGCTTACAATTCTCGAAGAGGTCGGTCTGAAAGACCGGGCTGGCGAATGGCCGTATGTGCTTTCCGGCGGCCAGAAGCAGCGCGTGGCGCTGGCGCGTGCGCTGGTGGCCCATCCGCAAATCCTGGCGCTGGATGAGCCGCTCGGCGCGCTCGATGCGCTCACCCGCATTGAAATGCAGCTTCTGCTGGAGCGCATCTGGCGCAAGCAGAAATTCACCGCCGTACTCGTCACGCACGATGTTTCCGAGGCCGTGGCGCTTGCGGATCGCATCGTCGTCATCGATGAAGGGCGCATTGCGCTCGATCTCGATGTGAAACTGCCGCGTCCGCGCCGTCATGGCACGGCGGAATTCGCAAGGCTGGAAGAGCAGGTTCTGAACCAGCTCTTCGGCCGCGGTGACACCAACGGATAAGGCATGAACCGGCAGGGCCGAGACCCCGCCGGACGATATCATCAGCCAATGCTCATCAAGCTGGCATTGCCGCCGGCGGCCGTGGTGTTGACGCTGACGGAAACCTCTTCGACCAACCAGTCGAGGTTATAGGGCTGGCTGTCCGCGGAAAGCGCTTCCGTTGCCGCGGCCTGAACGAGAACCAGCGGGCCGGGCAGGGCGGCGATCTTTTTATTGACCGCCACGATACGCTCCGCATCGCCCTCGACCAGCGCGCCGGCGAAGGGGCCGGACTTCGCCCAGTCATCGGCCCAGACGATGCGCGAGGTCACGGTTGCCGGCAGTCCGTAAATGGATTTCTCCAGTCCCGAAGCGTTGTCGATGACAACCGCGTTTCCGGTCGCGAGCGCTGCCGCAAGCTGGCGGTAAAGCCCCTGTTCGGTTGCCGGAACCAGCAGAACCTTTCCACGCGGATGCAGCGCATAGACATTGCGCTCGCCGACAGGACCCGCCAGCTCGGTTTCGAAACCGAGGCCGGAAAGAACTGCCGTCTGTCGCGCGGCTTCGGCCGCAACGGTTTCGCCGTTTTCATCCAGCCAGCGGGCAAGATCGACTGCTGCCTGATCCTGCTGGCTCGCAACCCGGTCTATCTTTGGGGCAACCTGTGTCATGCGGCCGAGATAAAGCGGACCGCCTGCCTTGGGACCGGTGCCGGAAAGGCCGCGTCCGCCAAAGGGCTGTACGCCGACCACCGCGCCGATGATGTTGCGGTTCACATAAAGATTGCCGGCCGCGACGCGCGACAGCACATGCTGGATCGTATCGTCGAGACGGGTATGCAGGCCGAAGGTCAGGCCGTAACCGGTGGCGTTGATCTCGTCGATCAGCCGGTCGAGATTGTCGCGCTTGAAGCGGATGACGTGCAGCACCGGGCCGAAGACTTCGCGTTTCAGATCGGCGAGCGATTTCATCTCGATGATCGTCGGCGGCACGAAGGTGCCCTTGCCGGTTTCGCCGGCAAGCGTGATCTGTTCGATCCGATGGCCAAGCCCGCGCATGCCCTCGATGTGCTTTTCGATGATGCCCTTCGCCTCGGCGGTAATGACGGGACCGACATCGACGGAAAGCTTGTCGGTGCGGCCGATCCGCAATTCGTGCAGCGCGCCCTTCAGCATGGTGAGCGTGCGGTCCGCCACATCTTCTTGCAGGCAGAGAATGCGCAGCGCCGAGCAGCGCTGGCCGGCGCTGTCGAAAGCGGATGCGATGACATCGGCGACCACCTGCTCGGCAAGCGCGGAGGAGTCCACGATCATGGCGTTCTGACCGCCGGTTTCGGCAATCAGCGGAACCGGCTGGCCATTGGCCAGAACCCGGCCGGCAAGCTGACCCTGAATGAGCCGCGCCACTTCCGTCGAGCCTGTGAACATTACACCGGCTGTAAGGGGTGAACCAACAAGTGCGGCACCCGTCTTGCCGTCGCCCGGCAGAAGCTGCACGGCATCCTGCGGAACGCCGGCCTCATGCAGCAGGCGCACGCCTTGGGCCGCAATCAACGGCGTTTCTTCGGCGGGCTTTGCCAGAACCGGATTGCCGGCAACCAGCGCCGCCGTGACCTGACCGATGAAGATGGCGAGCGGGAAGTTCCACGGGCTGATGCAGACAACAGGGCCGAGCGGCGTTTCGCCAGTCTTGAAGTTCCTGCGGGCTTCCGCCGCGTAATAACGCAGGAAGTCGATGGCTTCGCGCACCTCGGCAATGGCGTTCGGCATGGATTTTCCCGCTTCGCGCATGATGAGGCCGAGCAGGGCAGGCATTTCGGCCTGCATGGCGTCGGCGGCGCGCTCCAGGCAGGCGGCGCGCTCTTCCACCGGGGTGGATGGCCAGTTAGAGGCCACCGCCCGCTGCATGGCGGCTTCGACATCGGATTCGGTGGGCTCCGTCACATGGCCGACGATATCATTGTGGTCGCCGGGATTGAGAACCGGGCGCGTTTTGCCACCCGCCTGCGGTGCCGACGCTTTCCATTCCGTCGTAGCACCTGCCTTCAGGGTTTTGTCCAGTGCGGCGAGCGTCGTTTCACTGGAAAGATCGAGGCCGGCGGAATTTTTGCGTTCCGGGCCGAACAGGCCGGCAGGGGCGGCGATGCGGTCGTGACGCGCGCCGGGAACGGCATAGGCCTTGACGACGGCAACCGGGTCTTCCAGCAGGGAATCCACCGGCACGGCTGGGTCGGCAATGCGGTTGACGAAGGAAGAGTTCGCACCGTTTTCCAAAAGGCGGCGGACGAGATAGGCGAGCAGCGTCTCATGGGTGCCGACGGGAGCATAGAAGCGGCAGGGCCGGTCGAGCTTCTTCTTGCCGACGACTTCGCTGTAAAGCGGTTCGCCCATGCCATGCAGGCACTGGAACTCATAGTCGCCGAGTTTGAAGCCGGGGCCGGCGAGATGGTAGATCGTCGCCATGGACTGCGCATTGTGGGTCGCAAATTGCGGGAAAACCAGATCGCGCGCGGCGAGCAGCTTGCGGGCGCAGGCAATGTAGGAGACGTCCGTGTGGACCTTGCGGGTGAAGACCGGGAAGTCCTCCAGCCCCTCCACCTGCGCGCGCTTGATTTCCGCATCCCAATAGGCGCCCTTGACGAGACGCACCATGATGCGCCGGCCTGCGCGGCGGGCGAGATCGATGATGTAATCCAGAACGAAGGGGCAGCGGCGGCCATAGGCCTGCACGACGAAACCGAGGCCGTTCCAGCCGGCGAGGTCCCTGTCGAGCGCCAGTTCCTCCAGAAGGTCAAGCGACAGTTCCAGCCGGTCTGCTTCTTCGGCATCGATGTTGAGGCCGATATCGTATTTCTTGCTGAGCAGCATCAGCGATTTGACGCGCGGCAGCAGTTCCGCCATCACCCGCTCCGCCTGCGCGCGGGCGTAACGCGGATGCAGCGCCGAAAGCTTGATGGAAATGCCCGGTCCGCCATAGATGCCGCGCCCGGCAGACGCCTTGCCGATGGCGTGGATGGCGTTTTCATAGTCCTTGTAATAACGCTCCGCATCCTTGGCGGTGGTCGCGGCTTCGCCCAGCATGTCGTAGGAATATTGGAAGCCCTGTTCTTCCAGCGGCTTCGAACGCTTGATCGCTTCGCCGATGGTCTCGCCGGTCACGAATTGTTCGCCCATCATGCGCATGGCCATATCGACGCCACGGCGGATGACGGGTTCGCCAGCGCGGGCGATCAGCTTGGTCAGCGCCGCCGAAAGGCCGCTGTCGTTTACCGTCGAGGTCAGCTTGCCGGTGATGACGAGGCCCCAGGTGGCGGCGTTGACGAAGAGCGAGCGCCCGCCGCCAATATGGGACTTCCAGTCGCCGCGCGCGATCTTGTCGCGGATGAGCGCGTCGCGGGTGGCTGTGTCGGGAATGCGCAGCAGCGCTTCGGCAAGGCACATCAGCGCCACGCCCTCGTGGCTGGAGAGCGAATATTCCTGCACCAGACCTTCGACGCCGGTGCCCCTGGTCTTGGCGCGCAATGCCTCGATCAGTTTGCGGGCCGTGTCGCGAATGGCTTTCGTTTCTTCCGCCGTCACCGTTGCCGCCTCGATCAGCGGCGCCAGGCATTCTTCCTCCGGGCGACGATAGGCGGCGGTGATCGCCTTGCGCAGCAGGCTTTGCTCGCGCACCGGCGGCGCAAAATTCTGGAAGATACCGTTCGCCACTACACCGGCGTTGCTTGCACCATCGGCCATTCTGAAAAATCCTGAAAACGCTGTTGAAGACAGACCTTCGGCGGCAGCGTGTCCTCCGCCCCGCCGCTTGTCATCCTGTGACAGACAATATCATCACCGCAGAAATTGCTATGGCCCTATTTTCAGGATAAAACAGGTAATATGAACTTTTATTTTTGAAATATGGCGTTAAATCACATGGCAAATAGTCAAAAAACAGACGATCTGGATCATTTCGATCTCAAGATTCTCGAGGCGCTGAGCGAAGACGGGCGCATGTCCGTGCTGCAGCTCTCGAAAAGAGTCGGTCTTTCCAAGACGCCCTGCCAGACACGGCTGAAACGGCTGGTGGATGAGGGCTATATTCTCGGCTTCCGCGCCATGCTCAATCCGCAGAAGCTCGGTGTCGATCACATCGCCTTCGCCGAGGTAAAGCTTTCCGATACGCGCGAAAAGGCGCTGGAGGAATTCAACGCGGCGGTGCGCAAGATCAAGGAAGTGGAGGAGTGCCACATGATCGCCGGCGCCTTCGATTATCTTCTGAAGGTGCGCACCAGCGATATCCGCAAGTATCGAAGGGTACTCGGCGAGAAAATCTCAAGCCTGCCATCCGTCGCCAACACCTCGACCTTCGTGGTCATGCAATCGGTCAAGGAAACCGGCATCTGAAAAGCGGACATGAAAAAACGGGCAGACGTTTGCCTGCCCGTTTCTGATGTTCACTTTCCTCAGCGCGCCGTGGCGGCGGCGGTCACCGCGGTCATCTGCGCGTCCGGGCCGAACTCGTTTTCGTTTTCGATGCCGAGCAATTCCTGCAGGCGCAGCCTTGCGCGGCTGACACGGCTCTTGATGGTGCCGACGGGGCAACCGCAAATTTCGGCGGCTTCCTCGTAGGCAAAACCCGAAGCCCCGATCAGCAGGATCGCTTCACGCTGGTCGTCCGGCAGCTTTGCGAGTGCTGCGCGGAAGTCCTGAAGGTCGACCGAACCATGCTGTTCTGGCGGTACCGACAGGCGCGAGGTATAGACCCCGTCCGTATCCTGCACCTCACGGCCGGATTTGCGGATCTGGCTGTAGAACTCGTTGCGCAGGATCGTTACCAGCCATGCCCGCATATTGGTGCCCGGCTGGTAGCTATCCTGTTTCGCCCATGCCTTCATGATCGTGTCCTGCACGAGGTCGTCGGCACGGTCCCGCGAGCGGATGAGCGAAATCGCGAAGGCGCGCAGGTTCGGCAGCGCCGCCAGCATTTCCCGTTTGAAGTTGTATTCTGTCAGCTCCGGCTCTTTCGCCATCATTCCTCCGAAGCCTTCATTTTGGCTCTGCTTTCGGCTTCATCGAGTTTTTCGAGAAGGTCGAGGAATTTGTCAGGGATGCCTTCATCCTGAACGGCATCATAAAGCTCCCTGAGCTTACGGGAAATCACCGCCCGCCCGGAGTGTGGAACCTGGGGGGCGGCCGAATTGTCCGGCTGATCTTGGTCCGATTGAAATATGCTCATAACGTCCGGTATTCCTTTTGCGTCGTGGCAAAGAATGCGCCGTGAAAAAAATAGTTCCGGCGGAACGGAACTTTTTTTGCAACGCGCACGTTGCTATCGTGGGTTTGCGTTGCAGACCGCATGAAAGGGGAGAATTCCATGTCAGTTTCTACACGCATCGCACCGCACCTGCCATATCTGCGCAGGTTCGCGCGTGCCGTTTGCGGCTCACAATCGACGGGCGATGCCTATGTTGCGGCAACACTCGAAGCTCTGATCGCCGATATCAGCATTTTTCCGCAGACAAGCAGCGATCGCGTTTCGCTCTATCAATTGTTCGTATCGATCTTTAGTTCCGTCACGATCAATATTAAGACCGACGAAAACCTGTCGGGATGGGAAAAACGCGCCTCGGCCAACCTCTCCGCCGTGCCGGCGCTTGCCCGCCAGGCGTTCCTTTTGACCACGGTCGAAGAATTCACACCTTCGGAAACCGCAGAGGTTCTGAAAGTCTCGGAGGATCAGGTCGGCAAGCTGATCGATGAGGCAGCCTCTGAAATCGCCCGCCAGGTGGCAACCGATATCATGATCATCGAGGACGAGCCTCTGATCGCCATGGATATCGAGCAGATGGTCACCGATCTCGGCCACCGCGTCACGGGCATCGCCCGCACCCACACGGAAGCGCTCGATCTCTTCCATCGCACCCAGCCGAAGATGATCCTTGCCGATATTCAACTCGCCGATGGCAGTTCCGGTCTCGATGCAATGAAGGACATCCTGCAGATGACCACGCTGCCGGTCATCTTCATCACCGCCTTCCCCGAGCGTCTTCTGACGGGCGAGCGGCCGGAGCCGACCTTCCTTGTGACGAAGCCGTTTAATCCGGACATGGTGAAAGCGCTTATCAGCCAGGCCCTGTTTTTCAACGAAAGCTCACGCGTCGCGGCGTGAATTTTGCCGAAACCGCAGACTGACCGGGAACCACTCTGGTGCCCGGGCGTTGGCGGTTACGGTCGTGGGGGTGCCCCGCGGCTTTCTGCAAGGAGACGAATTTGCATCGGCTGGCATGGCATAACGCGGAGAGGGACGAAAGCGAACTTCACGATTCGCTCGTCCTCGCCTTGCTCGATTCGGGTGAGACAGTCATGCTGCAGGACTGGAACCGCGACTATATATTCGTGGCCAATCTGCCGGATGTCTGGAAAATTCCGGCAGAATCCCGTCCCACAGATGAAAATCTGTTCGGTAACGATCTCTCCGCCCGACTGGCCGATCTCAAGAAGGACATGAACACGGCGGGCAGCCGCGGCATGCTGGAAGTCAATGCCGGCAATGATCGCGTCTTCCAGTTTCAGGTTCATTCCACTCTTAACCAGACGAACCAGGTGGTGATGAAAACCACCATTCGCGAGGTGACGGCGGAAAGGCGGCGCGAGCAGCTTCTGCGCTCGCTGCTGCGCGAGGTCAGCCACCGTTCCAAGAACCTCCTGGCGATCATCCAGAGCCTTGCCGGCCAGACGGCCCGGTTCAGCCTGACCAAGGATGATTTTCTGCGCAAGTTCCGCGGCAGACTACACGCTCTCGCCCAGAGTCAGGATCTCATTACGGATTCGGACTGGCGGGGCGCGCGCATATTCGAGTTGTTGCGCCAGCAATTCGATCTTTATGTGCCGGAATATCCGAACCTCATCCATATGGAAGGCGAAAACCTGCTGCTCAATCCGAATGGCGCGCTCTATATCGGGCTCGCCTTCCATGAGCTGGTCGTCAACACCGTCAGCCACAGCGGCAATCTCGCCTATCACCCGCCCATATCCCTGCAATGCCGTCAGGAGGGTGATTTTTATATCGTTGAATGGAATGAGCCGATGATGCCGTCGAAAGAGCCGGCGGAGACCCGGCGCGGCAGCTTCGGCAGCGTGGTGCTGGAAAAGGTGGTTCCCTCCGCATTGGGGGGAAGTGCCGAATACGAGTTGACGCCCGAACGGATCGTCTACCGGCTGAAATTTCCCTCCGGCGACGGCGCGGATGCCTGAAATCGCGATATCGCGCGCAACGCCGGGTTCATCTTTCATTTCATGAAAGCCAAAACAAATAGCACGGCTCATGAAAGAGCCGTGCTATTTTTATGACAGGTTTTCAGGGGCGAAACCTGTTTATTTTCAGCCAAGCTTCAGGCGGGGACGGGGGAATTGCTTGGCCTGCAGTAAAAACACGCATGACCGGATTCGGTTCCCAAAAAATGCGTTTTTTTAACATTGCGCAAAATACCGGCCATTTTGCCGGTTTTTTGCCGTCTGCACAGCGGATAGGTCCGCAAGTCGCGGCCTTAATGCGTGCCTGTCTGTTCCGATCGTTTGGGCGTGAAGTAACGCATCGGCGCTTCCAGCGACCACTCGAAGCCGGATTCACGATATTCCGTCAGCACCTGCCCGCCGAAGGCGCCTTCCGCATGTCTTTTGATGACCGTGGTGCCGAAGCCTTTGCGGCTCGGTTCTCTGGCGGGCGGTCCGCCCGTTTCGGTCCAGACGAGATGGATCATCTGCCGCCCGTCTTTTTCACGCGACTGCCAGCGCAGGGTAATTTTTCCCGCTGGAGCCGACAATGAGCCGTATTTGATGGAATTCGTCGTCAGCTCATGGACCACCAGACCGAAATTCTGTGCCGCTTCCGGGGAAAGCATGAAATCCTCTCCCACCAGCACGATGCGCTGCGCCACGGTTCCGAAAACATCGAGGTGGGTTTCGATCAGCTTGCGGATCGGCAGACCCTGCCATTGAACCTCCGCCAGGGCCCGGATCGACATTCCAAGGCCGCGCAGGCGGTGATCGACCTCCTTCTGGAATTCTGGAATGCTTTTATTTTCGCGTCCCAATTGCCGTATCATCGCCTGAACCAGCGTCAGAATGTTCTTGGAACGGTGAACCAGCTCGTGCAGCAGCAATTGCAGGCGCTCTTCCGACTGGCTTCTGTCGAAGGATGCGTTGGAGAGCGCGATGGCGACCTGATTGGCCTCCTTTATCTTGGTATCGACGGGCGCGACGATTTCGCCTTCGCCGATGCGCTCGGCCATCAGGGTCAGGTCACGGATGGAGCTGCGCAATTGCCGGCCGACCAGATAGGCGCCGCCAATGGCAATCAGCACCAGCATCAGGCTGCCGATCATCATCTGCCGCCAGGTGTCTATCAGCGCCGCCTGACTTGCGGCGAGCGGACCCCACATCACCGTCTTCCATTGCCAGCCCGGCAATTGAGCATAGGCATAGAGGTTACCCTTGCCGTCGAAAAAATTGCCACTGAAGGCCTGCATTTCCGAAAGGACATCGGGGGTGACAAACGGCTTGCCCACTTCCGCCTCTTCGGGCGCGCTTGAGACGACAACGCGGTTATTGCCGTCAATGATGGCGACCGCCCAGTTGCGCGGCAGGTTTTCCGTGGGGATGAGCCTGCTCAGGTCGCTGGTATTCTGCGTCAGGATCAGGGCGTCTCCGGCGGGGTCCAGGTCCGGGCCTAGCGGCATGGTGACGTTGAACACCCATTCCTTGCTGGTCGAGCCGAAAAACATGTCCGAGACGGTGATGCGGCGGGAGTCGATCGCCTTGGCCAGATTGGCTTCCGCCGACACCTTGCCGAGCGGCTGGCCATAGGGCACGCGCGTATTGAGACGCTGCTGACCATCTTTGGTGGCGAGAATGGCGTAAAGGCCCTCCCGCTTCAGACTGTCGGCGACGCGCCCCTGAAACGCGGCGAGGTTGCCGCTCTCAAGTTCCGGGAATTGCGACAGGAGATTGAGCGAGGTGGCGATTTCCTGCAGGCGGCGGTCGATGTTGCGGGAGACCACCCGTACATCCTCGATGGTTTCCCGTTGCAGGTCGTCACGTTTTTCCGCCTCGAGGCGCAGCATCAGATAGCCGCCGAAAAGAATGAGCGGCAGAGTAATGACGGTAGCCATCACCACCAGATAGGTGCCGATGGAGGCGGTCGGGAAAAAATTCGCACTGCGCCGACGCAAAGCCGAGATCATGTCTTTCAGTCTGTCGCCGGGTCGAGGCATACAAAAACTCCGGCAGTTATGGCATTGTTACGACACGGATAATACCGTGCCGTCCCCCTTTAGCAATGCCTGATTTTTACCTTCGGTTGTTGCGGTCGGTCACAATCGCACAGACTCGGTTGAAAAAATCGGAACTATTTCAACGACCAACCCGTTTGCCAGACGAACCGGCCGAGGAGCGGAGATAAAATTCATCACCGCCGGCCAGTTGAGAACGATGAAAGGAAGGTACGAAATGGCAAAGAAACTTACAATCCTCGTCACTGCCGCTCTGATGGGCACGACGGCTTTCGCGCCGCTGGCCATCGCTCAGGGCACGACCCAGCCTGCGCCGGCAAATCCGAGTGCGCAGACGGAGCCGGCAACCCCGCCTGCCACACCGATGGCGCCTGCTGCTCCTTCGACCAATGACAGCGCGGCCACAACGACAGGCGGCGCTTATCTCACCGAACAGGGCGAAACGCAGGTCAGCGCCAATGATTATATCGGCAAGGCGGTCTATACCGCGGCCGATGAAAGCATCGGTAACGTCACCAACCTGATCATGGAAGAAGACGGTGGTCTGGTTGCGGCCGTGATTGGCGTCGGAGGCTTCCTGGGTATCGGCGCAAAGGATGTTGCAGTTCCGATGGACAAGGTAACGATGACGCGCAACGCGCAGGACGGCACCATCCGCCTGACCACGACCGAAACGGCGGAAACGCTGAAGGCGGCTCCCGAATTCAAGACGCTGGAACAGAAGGCCAGCGAAAAGAATGCGGCAACGCCGGCGGCTCCTGACAGCACGACGACGTCCGCCACCAAGCCCTAATTCCCGTCCCTGGGAGGCAGGAGCGGGACCGGCTTCAATCAGCTGTCCCGCAGGAGGCACCGGCCAAGAGGCCGGTGTCTTTTTTTATGTTTGTTCGCCGGCTGTTCAATCCCCGGCATTGCGGGAGGAATGCCATGCCCAGGCGGATTTGATGATGTCCGACAGGGAATAACGCGGCTCCCAGCCGAGAACCTCCTTCGCCTTGTCGTTATTGGCGACCAGCGTCGTGGAATCGCCGTCGCGCCGCCCGGTATATTCGACGGGGAAGGGGCGGCCGGAAACCTCCGAAATCGCCGCCAGCAATTCTTTCACCGTGGTGCCGGTGCCGGTGCCGAGGTTGAGTTCGACGGTCTCTCCGCCGGCCAGCAGATAATCCACGGCCCGGACATGCGCATCGGCGAGATCGAGAATGTGGATATAGTCGCGCACGCAGGTGCCGTCGCGCGTGTCGTAATCCGTGCCGAACACCTTGAAGCCCTGACGCCGGCCGAGTGCGGCCTCGATGGCCAGCGGGATCGCGTGGGTTTCCGGCTTGTGCCATTCGCCGATGCGGCCTTCGAAATCCGCGCCGGCGGCATTGAAGTAGCGCAGCATCACGGAGCGCAGCCCCTTATAGGTGCTGTAGTCCTTCAGCGCCTGCTCCACCACCCATTTGGTGCGGCCATAGGGGTTGATCGGCGCCTGCCGGTGCGTCTCGTCGATCGGCACCTGTTCCGGCAACCCGTAAGTTGCGCAGGTGGACGAAAAAACGAATGCCGTGACGCCGGCATCGATGGCGGCGGAGAGCAGGTTGAGCGAGCCGATGACATTGTTGTCGTAGAAAGCCACGGGCTGCTTGACCGATTCACCGACTTCGATCAGCGCTGCGAAATGCAGAACGGCTTCCGGCCGGTGTTTGGCGAAGACCTCATCCAGCCGCGCCCGGTCGCGAATATCGCCCTGTTCGAATGGTCCCCAGCGGACGAATTCCTCATGCCCGTTGGACAGATTGTCGAAAACGACCGGTTCATATCCTCGCTCAGACAGGAGAAGGCAGGTGTGCGAACCGATATAGCCGGCACCGCCGACGACAAGGACTTTCTTCTTCATCAATTGCCTTTCAGAAAATTACGGACGCGTCGAGACTGCCCGAGACTGTATGTCACTTTGTTCAAATAAGGGCGGCGTGGCGGTTAACGCCATCAACCAGTCTATCCTTCGCGGGTAACATAAAAAAAACCGCGCATCCATCGTCTGGACGCGCGGTTTGCCTTGTCGTGTCGCCAAGAAATTACTTGGACTTTTTCGTATTGACCCTTGTGGCCAGGAAACCGGCCGCGACAGCCACGGCGAGCGTCGCATAGGGACGTGCCTGGATCGCCAGCGTCAGCAGCGATTGCAGGGCAAGCGGGGCTGCGGCAAGCGGCGCCGCCGTCAAAGGAGTGACAGCGGGACGTGCGGCATAGACCCTCGGACGTTTGACGATCGCCAGCGCCACCAGCATGATGACGCCGAGCAGGAACGCGGTCCCGGCGACGACGAGCGCAGCGGGGCCTGCACCCACATGCCGGGCAAGATAGATTGACCCCGCCACCACGGCGGCGATGAAGGCTATCAGAAAAAATATCCCTGTCAGGACCGACAGGATTATGGTCGCGCGCAATCGCCGTGTCACGACACGCCCCTCGCGCTGGGTCTCCCCCAGATAGACCAGCAATGCCTCAAGCATGAGCGCGGCCTTATCGACGCGTCAGAAGGGCGAGCACGAAACCGACGCCGACGGCGATGCCGAGGGACTGGAGCGGGTTCTTCTGGACGTGGTCGGTGAGGTTGTCGTTGAGCGTGGAGATTTCATTGCGAACGCTGTCGGCCATTTCTCCGGATGCGGTGAGGGCGTCATCGGCCACACGGGCGGCCTGCGCCTTCAGCTCATGCGAAGCGCCGACGCCGAGCGCCTTCACGCTCTTGGCAAGACTGGCCAGATCTTCGCGAAGCTGGGCGAGCTGCGCTGCCACATCGGCCGCATCGCCGTTTTCGAGGGATTGCTGGATCTTGTCGCTGACGCTGCTACGCACGCTTGCCATAGGGGAGGTCCTTCCTGAACATCATTGATGGGACGACAACACATCACCGCCGTCCGTGAAGCTTCGTTTCGGCGGCCGAAACACCCGCCTGTCCGTCAGTCAAACGCGCCGATGCCGGCTTGGTTCCGCAACGGGACGGGTTTTCTTGATGCCACTTCGGCTCGGGGGCGATTTTCGAGGAATTCGGTGCCCGACATTTGTTTTCCTGTCACAAGCATCCTATAAGGCCCATCATCGAGACGTACCTTGACTTCAATCAATATGTGAAACGACATGCTCCAGACGCCCTATTACCTGATCGACAAGACAAAACTTCTTCGCAACATGGAGAAGATTGCCTATGTGCGGGAAAAATCCGGCGCCAAGGCGCTCTTGGCGCTGAAGTGCTTCGCCACATGGTCGGTGTTCGATTTCATGTCGCAATATATGGACGGCACCACCTCGTCCTCGCTTTATGAAGTGCGCCTCGGCCGCGAGAAATTCGGCGGCGAGACCCATGCCTATTCCGTCGCCTATGCCGATTATGAAATCGACGAGGTGATTGCGAATGCGGACAAGATCATCTTCAATTCCATCGGTCAGCTCGAGCGTTTCGCCGACAAGGCTGCCGGCATCACACGCGGTCTGCGCCTCAACCCGCAGGTCAGCTCCTCGAGCTTCGATCTTGCCGATCCTGCGCGCCCCTTCAGCCGGCTGGGCGAATGGGATGTCGCCAAGGTCGACAAGGTCATGGACCGTATCTCCGGCTTCATGATCCATAATAATTGCGAAAACAGCGATTTTTCCCTGTTCGACCGCATGTTGACGCAGATCGAGGAGAAATTCGGATCGCTGCTGTCGCGTGCGGAGTGGGTCAGTCTCGGCGGCGGCATCCACTTTACCGGCGACAATTATCCGCTCGACCAGTTCTGCGACCGTCTGCGCGCCTTCTCGGAAAAATACGGCGTGCAGGTCTATCTGGAGCCGGGCGAAGCCTCGATCACCAAAAGCACGACGCTCGAGGTGACGGTTCTCGACACGCTGTTCAACGGCAAGAACCTCGCCATCGTCGACAGCTCCATCGAAGCGCATATGCTCGATCTGCTGATCTATCGTGAGAGTGCCAAGGTTTCACCGAACGAAGGCGAGCACCCCTACATGGTCTGCGGCAAATCCTGCCTTGCAGGCGATATCTTCGGCGATTTCCGCTTCGACAGGGAATTGAAGGTCGGCGACCGTATCTCCTTCCAGGACGCGGCCGGCTACACCATGGTCAAGAAGAACTGGTTCAACGGCGTCAAGATGCCGACCATCGCCATCAAGGAACTGGACGGCACCGTGCGCGCCGTTCGTGAATTCGACTTTGCCGATTTCGAGCAAAGCCTGTCTTAAACCCTGTTTTTAACATGAAACGAAGCTCATCCCTGCGGGGAAAAGGAGGCATCACCTGAAATGAAGAAGAACGTTCTGATCATCGGCGCCGGTGGCGTAGCACAGGTCGTGGCGCATAAATGCGCCCAGAACAGCGATGTATTGGGAGACATTCATATTGCGTCACGGACTTTGGGAAAGTGCCGCAAGATTGTCGAGTCCGTACGCGAAAAGAAGAGCCTCAAGACAGATGTAAAACTTGAGGCCCATGCGCTTGACGCGATGGATATCGAGGCGACGAAAGCCTTGATTAAACAGACCGGTGTTGAAATCGTCATCAATGTCGGTTCGGCTTTCGTCAACATGTCCGTTCTTCGTGCCTGCATGGACACGGGTGTTGCCTATATGGATACGGCGATCCACGAGGATCCGACCAAGATCTGCGAGACGCCGCCGTGGTACGGAAACTACGAGTGGAAGCGCGCTGAAGAGTGCAAGGAAAAGGGCATTACCGCCATTCTTGGCGTCGGTTTCGATCCGGGCGTGGTCAACGCCTATGCGCGTCTCGCCAAGGATGACTATTTCGACAAGGTCACCTCGGTCGATATCGTCGATATCAATGCCGGCAGCCACGGTCGCTGGTTCTCCACCAACTTCGACCCGGAGATCAACTTCCGCGAATTCACCGGTGTTGTCTATTCCTGGCAGAATGGCCAGTGGCAGACGAACCAGATGTTCGAGGTCGGTCAGGAATTCGACCTGCCGGTCGTCGGCAAGCAGAAGGCCTACATGACCGGCCATGACGAAGTGCATTCGCTGTCCAAGAACATGGACGGTGCCGATGTGCGCTTCTGGATGGGTTTCGGCGATCACTATATCAACGTCTTCACCGTGCTGAAGAACCTCGGCCTCCTGTCTGAAAAGCCGGTCAAGACCGCCGAAGGCCTGGAAGTCGTGCCGCTGAAGGTGGTCAAGGCCGTGCTGCCCGATCCGTCTTCGCTGGCGCCCGATTATGTCGGCAAGACCTGCATCGGCGATATCGTCAAGGGCATCAAGGACGGCAAGGAGCGCGAAGTCTTCATCTACAACGTGGCCGACCACAAGGAAGCCTATGAAGAAGTCGGCTCGCAGGGCATTTCCTACACCGCCGGCGTTCCGCCGGTCGCCGCCGCCATGCTCATCGCCACTGGCGAATGGGACGTGAAGCAGATGGCCAATGTGGAAGAACTGCCGCCGAAGCCGTTCCTGAACATTCTGAACAAGATCGGCCTTCCGAACCGCATCAAGGACGAAAACGGCGATCGCGCGCTGGAGTTCTGATTGCCGGTGTTGTGATTGCGTTAAATAGAAAGCCCCGCGAAAGCGGGGCTTTTTTGTTGGTGGCGACGTCTGCCGACCAGAATAGTTTGGCGAATTCGTAGCATCCTTACCGTCACCCCGGATTTAGTCCGGGGTCCAGCGCGATCAAGTCCTTGATCGCGGGAGAGTCTTCTCACGGCGCAGACGCGCCGTGGTTGGATGCCGGCTCAAGGCCGGCATGACGGCCGAAACCTTGCTGCCGGTCTCAAGTCCCAGATGAACGTGAGCCGAGATTGCTGAGGCTTGTGACGAGTGGCCCTCAGCCCTTCGTCGGCTTCGGCCCACGCTTTTCGAAGGGCTTGTCCTTCTTGCCCTCGTATTTCGGCTTGTCGCCGAAGGGCTTTTTCTTTTTCCAGGGCTTGTCGTCGCCCTTGCGGTCATCGCGGGGGCCGCTTGCATTGTCCGATTTGCTGAATTTCCGCTGCGCCTTGGCCGGGCGTGTGTCTTCGCGGAAACCGCCGGTCATTTCCGGCTTGCCTTCCAGCGCCTTCAGACGGATGCCCTTTTCGAGCGTCATGTCCTTGCCGATGGCAGAGGTGAAACGGTCGACAGCATCGGCCGCCAGTTCCACGAAGGTCTCCGTCTGCTGCATGCGGATCGCGCCGATATCCTGGCGGGTGATCTTGCCGAAACGGCAGAGCATGGGGATCAGCCAGCGCGGTTCGGCGCTCTGCTTGCGGCCGACGGACAGCGAAAACCAGGCGCTGTCGGCGAAATCGGAGCGTTCGCGGCGCGGCGCATTGTTCTCGACCGTCTCGAAGCTGTCGCGGCGCGGCTTGCGGTTGTTGTCCAGCGAGACTTCGGCGATGTCTTCGGGCGCGGAACGTCCGGCGTGGTAAAGGCGCACGAAAGCGGCGGCGACCTTTTCCGCGCCATGCTGTTCGAGCAGCCTGGTGACGAAATCGCGCTCGTCCTCGGCCACGGCCTCGGTCAGCGACGGATCGGCCAGAAGCCGGGCGCCATCGCGCTCAACGATCTCTTCAGCCGAAGGCGGGCGAACCCATGCCGGGCTGACCTTGGCGCCTTCCAGCAGGCGCTCTGCCTTGCGGCGCTGGTTGATCGGCACCACGATGGCGCTGACGCCCTTCTGACCGGCGCGGCCGGTGCGGCCGGAGCGATGCAGAAGCGTTTCGGAATTGGTCGGCAGGTCGGCGTGGATGACGAGTTCGAGACCCGGCAAGTCGATACCGCGGGCGGCAACGTCGGTCGCCACACAAACGCGGGCGCGGCCGTCGCGCATGGCCTGCAGCGCATGGGTGCGCTCGTTCTGGGTCAGTTCGCCGGAAAGGGCCACGACGGCAAAGCCGCGATTGTTGAGCCGCGCCGTCAGATGGTTCACCGCCGCACGGGTGGAGCAGAAGACGATGGCATTGCGGGCTTCATAAAAGCGCAGCGCATTGATGATGGCGTTCTCACGGTCGGCCGGCGTCACCAGCATGGCGCGGTATTCGATATCCACATGCTGCTTCTGTTCGGAAGCGGTGGCGATGCGCACGGCGTTCTTCTGGTAGCTTTCCGCAAGCTTGGCGATGCTGCGCGGAACGGTGGCCGAGAACATCAGCGTGCGGCGGGTTTCCGGCGATTCTTCCAGAATGAATTCCAGATCTTCACGGAAACCGAGATCGAGCATCTCGTCGGCCTCATCCAGCACCACGGCGCGGATGGACGACAGATCGAGCGCGCCACGCTTGATATGGTCGCAAAGACGCCCGGGCGTGCCGACGACGATGTGAGCGCCGCGTTCGAGCGCCCGGCGCTCGTTGCGCACATCCATGCCGCCGACGCAGGAGGCAATCGAGACACCTGCGAATTCATAGAGCCACTCCAGCTCGCGCTTGACCTGCATGGCCAGTTCGCGGGTCGGCGCGATGGCGAGCGCCAAGGGTGCGGAAGCCTGACCGAAGCGGCCGCTCTCCGGCAGCAGCGTCGGCGCCAGTGCGATGCCGAAGGCAACCGTCTTGCCGGAGCCGGTCTGTGCGGAAACCAGCGCATCCTTGTCGGCCAGTTCGGGTGCAAGCATGGCCTGCTGCACGGGGGTCAAATCTTTATAGCCGCGTTTTTCCAACGCCTGCGCGATCGCCGGGGCGATACCCTGGGTGTCTGTCATCTACCGTCTTTCGGATATGAAGCCGCCCGCATCCGCCCGAAACCAATAGGTCCTAAAGTCTCCGGGGCAGCCGATACAGGCCATTTCGGCCATCTGGCCGGTTGCATTGCCGCGCTCATACTGCGAATGGGCCGGTTTGTACAGTGCACTGCGGTACGCTCTTTTGCGGGTGCTTTATCCCGCCGACGTTTTCATCCCGCCATTGTTCCGGAGCGACGCTGCGAAAAAGGCGTACCGCATGGTTCATAAACGGCATTGCGTGCCCCCCGCCTTTTCGCTAAGAGACCCGCAACTTGAGGCTCTTTGTCAGGAAGAGCCGACTGGGTTTGTTCTTGTCCGTCCGCTTCCTGAAGGAGCCGGCGGGAAAATGGGATGGTACTGGTCAAGGCTATGGCTCGCATTGTCATGAAATTCGGCGGCACGTCCGTCGCGAACCTCGAACGCATTCACAATGTCGCACGGCATGTGAAACGCGAAGTGGATGCCGGCCATGAAGTGGCCGTGGTCGTTTCCGCCATGTCCGGCAAAACCAATGAGCTGGTGGACTGGGTGCAGAACGCCGCGAAGGTGGCCGGCGCCAATGCCGCCTCCTTTTTCGATGCGCGCGAATATGACGCGGTTGTTGCATCCGGCGAGCAGGTGACGTCAGGCCTTCTGGCGATCACGCTGCAATCCATGGGCATCAATGCGCGCTCCTGGCAGGGCTGGCAGATCCCGATCCGCACCGACAATGCGCATGGCGCCGCCCGCATTCTTGAAATCGACGGTTCGGATATCATCCATCGCATGGGTGAAGGCCAGGTTGCCGTTGTCGCCGGTTTCCAGGGCATCGGCCCGGACAATCGCATCGCGACGCTCGGACGCGGCGGTTCGGATACGTCCGCCGTTGCAATTGCCGCTGCCGTCAAGGCGGATCGTTGCGACATCTATACCGATGTCGACGGCGTTTATACGACCGATCCGCGCATCGAGCCCAAGGCTCGCCGCATGAAGAAGATCGCCTTCGAGGAAATGCTCGAAATGGCGTCTCTTGGCGCGAAGGTTCTGCAGGTTCGCTCGGTCGAGCTTGCCATGGTACACAAGGTGCGCACCTTCGTTCGCTCCAGTTTCGAGGATCCCGATGCGCCGGGCATGGGCGACCTCATCAACCCGCCCGGTACTTTGATTTGTGACGAGGATGAAATCGTGGAACAGGAAGTCGTAACCGGCATCGCCTATGCCAAGGATGAAGCACAGATCTCGCTGCGCCGCGTGGCCGACCGTCCGGGCGTTTCCGCCGCGATCTTCGGGCCGCTCGCCGAAGCGCATATCAACGTCGACATGATCGTGCAGAACATCTCCGAAGACGGTTCGCGCACCGACATGACCTTTACCGTTCCTTCGGGCGACGTTGCCAAGGCGATCAAGCTTCTGGAAGACAACAAGGCCCAGATCGGCTTCGATGTTGCCCAGAACGAGACCGGTCTCGCCAAGGTTTCGGTCATCGGTATCGGCATGCGCAGCCACGCCGGCGTTGCCGCCAGCGCGTTTAAGGCGCTTGCCGAGAAGAACATCAACATCAAGGCGATCACCACCTCCGAGATCAAGATTTCGATCCTGATCGACGGCGCCTATGCCGAACTTGCGGTTCGCACTTTGCATTCCGCCTACGGTCTCGATAAGAGCTAAGCCGAGACATCGGTTCCCGATGCTCCGATTCTTCGGAGTTGCGTTCTTCCGATGTGGCGTTTCATGAAAGCGTGTCCCTTGCGGGACGCGCTTCTCGCGCTATAAATTTTTAAATGACCTTTTGATTCCCGAATATTATGACATTCGGATCGGAAGTGTCGGGGAGCAAACGCGATGAGAGACCTTTCCGCAGGTCCGCGCGTCCTGCTCAAGCGGCTGCGCGAAATGATGGCGGAGCACCTTGAACCGCAGGACCGTCTGGACCAGATCGTCCGTCAGATTGCCAGCAACATGGTGGCGGAGGTTTGCTCGGTCTATGTGCTGCGCTCCGACAGCGTGCTCGAGCTTTACGCGACCGAAGGTCTGAACAAGGATGCCGTGCATCTTGCCCAGCTGAAAATGGGGCAGGGTCTTGTCGGCACCATCGCCGCTTCCGCCCAACCTCTCAATCTTTCCGATGCGCAGGCGCATCCCGCTTTCCGCTATCTCCCTGAAACCGGTGAGGAAATTTATCATTCCTTCCTCGGCGTGCCGATTTTGCGTTCCGGTCGCACTCTTGGCGTTCTTGTGGTCCAGAACAAGGCCAGCCGAACATACCGGGAGGATGAAGTGGAAGCGCTTGAGACAACCGCGATGCTCATTGCCGAAATAGTGGCGAGCGGCGAGTTGAAGAAGATCACCCGCCCCGGGGTGGAGCTGGACCTGACGCGCGCCGTTTCCATCGATGGCGACGGCTATGGCGAAGGCATCGGTCTTGGCCATGTCGTGTTGCATGATCCGCGTATCGTCGTCACCAACCTGCTCAATGAAGATGCCGATACGGAAATCCGGCGTCTTGCCGATGCCATCGGCTCGCTGCGTCTGTCCATCGACGACATGCTGCAGCGTCGCGATGTGCCGACCGAGGGTGAGCACCGCGAGGTTCTGGAAACCTACCGCATGTTCGCTCACGACCAGGGCTGGGTGCGGCGCATGGAAGAGGCGATCCGAAACGGCCTGACGGCGGAGGCGGCGGTCGAGAAGGTGCAGAGCGACACCAAGGCGCGCATGATGCGCCTGACCGATCCCTATCTGCGCGAGCGCATGCATGATTTCGACGATCTCGCCAACCGGCTGCTGCGGCAGTTGATCGGTTTTGGCGGTCGTGGGCCGGAGCAGGATTTCCCGCTCGACGCCATCGTTCTGGCGCGCGCCATGGGTGCTGCCGAACTGCTGGATTACCCGCGTGAAAAACTGCGTGGTCTGGTGCTGGAAGATGGCGCGGTGACGAGCCATGTCGTCATTGTGGCCCGTGCCATGGGCATTCCGATCATCGGACAGGCGACCGGTATCGTCGCTCTGGCGGAAAACAACGATCCCATCATTATCGATGGCGATGACGGCCAGGTGCATCTGCGCCCGATGTCGGATTTGCAGCGTGCTTATGAAGAAAAGGTGCGCCTGCGCGCCCGGCGGCAGGAGCAGTTCCGCGCGCTGCGCAATGTCGAGCCGATCACCAAGGATGGCCAGAAGGTCAATCTGAAGATGAATGCGGGCCTTCTGGTGGACCTGCCGCAGCTTGACGAATCCGGCGCCGACGGCATTGGCCTGTTCCGCACCGAGCTGCAATTCATGATCGCCTCCAACATGCCGAAGGGCGAGGAGCAGGAGGCGTTCTATCGCTCCGTCCTGCGGCAGGCGAAGGGTAAGAGCGTCACCTTCCGCACGCTCGATATCGGCGGCGACAAGGTCGTTTCTTATATGCGCGGGCAGGAAGAGGAAAATCCGGCGCTGGGCTGGCGGGCGATCCGCCTGTCGCTGGACCGGCCGGGCCTGATGCGAACGCAGATGCGCGCGCTGCTGCGCGCCGCCTCGGGTGCCGAACTGCGCATGATGCTGCCGATGGTGACGGAAGTGTCGGAAATCCGCGCCGCTCGCGACCTTTTGCAGAAGGAAGTGCAGCATCTTTCGAAATTCAGCCATGCGTTGCCGAAAAAGCTGCAATTCGGCGCCATGCTGGAAGTGCCATCGCTGATGTGGCAGCTCGATGAGCTGATGCAGGAGGTGGATTTCGTGTCCGTCGGTTCGAACGACCTGTTCCAGTTCTCGATGGCGGTAGACCGCGGCAATGCGCGTGTTTCGGATCGTTTCGACAATCTCGGCAAGCCGTTTCTGCGCATTCTGCGCGATATCGTCCGCGCTGGCGAAAGGCACCACACCTCGGTCACGCTGTGCGGCGAAATGGCGGGCAAGCCGCTTTCGGCCATGGCGTTGATCGGCCTCGGCTTCCGTTCTGTTTCCATGTCGCCGACGGCCATTGGTCCGGTCAAGGCCATGCTGCTCGGGCTCGATGCCGCGCGCCTGGCCGAAGAGCTGAACGCGGCGCTGGACGACCATAATTCGCTGGAAAGCGCGCGCGAGGTGTTGTTACGCTTTGCCGCGACGCATTCCATTCCCATCTAGAGCATTTCCAGGAAAAGTGGACCCCGGTTTTCCGTCCGGAAATGCGTTAAAGCAAAAAGTTAGAGCGTTTTCGCGTTTCGAAGAGAAGCGAAAACGCTCTAAAAGACCTGTTTCATTATTGGAGTGACTGGTGGCGAAGCTTCCCGTCGAAAAAATGCGCGAGTTGGAAAGGCGTTTCGGTGAGATCGAAGCGCGTATGTCGGCCGGGCCTGCTGCGGATGTCTATGTGAAACTGGCTTCGGAATATTCCGAACTCGAGCCGGTGGTGAAGAAAATCCGCGACTACGAGAAGGCGGTTTCCGAAGCCGCCGATCTGGAGGCGCTGCTGGCCGACAAGTCGACCGACAAGGATATGCGCGACCTGGCGGAAATGGAGCTGCCGGATGTCGAGGTCCGCATCGGCGAGCTTGAAAAGGACATGCAGGTTCTGCTGCTGCCGAAGGATGCGGCGGACGAAAAAAGCGCGATTCTCGAAATTCGGGCGGGCACCGGCGGCTCCGAGGCAGCCCTTTTCGCCGGCGATCTGTTCCGCATGTATGAGCGCTTCGCCTCGACCAAGGGCTGGAAGGTTGAAGTGCTTTCCGCAAGCGAGGGCGAAGCGGGCGGTTACAAGGAAATCATCGCGACGATCAGCGGGCGAGGGGTGTTCTCCAAGCTGAAATTCGAATCCGGCGTGCACCGGGTGCAGCGCGTGCCGGAAACGGAAGCGAGCGGCCGCATCCATACGTCTGCCGCCACCGTTGCGGTCCTGCCGGAAGCGGAAGATATCGATATCGAAATCCGCCCGGAAGACATTCGCATCGATACGATGCGTGCTTCGGGTGCAGGCGGCCAGCACGTCAACACCACCGACTCCGCCGTTCGCATCACCCATCTGCCGACGGGCCTGATCGTTACCAGCTCGGAGAAATCGCAGCATCAGAACCGCGCCAAGGCCATGCAGGTCCTGCGCTCGCGTCTCTACGACATCGAGCGCCAGAAAGTGGAGAGCGAACGTTCAGCCGACCGTAAGAGCCAGGTAGGTTCCGGCGACCGTTCCGAGCGCATCCGCACCTATAACTTCCCGCAGGGCCGCGTTACCGATCACCGCATCAACCTCACGCTCTACAAGCTGGACCGGATGATCGAAGGCGAGATCGATGAGCTGGTGGATGCGCTGATCGCCGACTATCAGGCGGGGCAGCTTGCACAGCTCGGCGAACAGCTTTGAGCACGGCCGCTGAAGCGAGTGTTGCGAGTGCGCTTGCCGCAGCCCGCAAAAGATTGCAGGCGGCGGGGATCGCCGATCCGCTTCTCGATGCGCGGCTTTTGATTGCGGAGGTTGTCGGTTTTTCATTGACCGATTTCGTGATGAAACCTGATCGTGCCGTTATGCCGGAAGAAAGCGCCCGTATCGCGGCCATGATCGAAAGGCGGGCGAATGGCGAGCCCGTTCACCGTATTCTCGGCCACCGGGAATTTCATGGCCTCGACCTTCTTTTGTCTAAGGAGACGCTCGAGCCCCGGCCGGATACGGAAGTTCTTGTCGATACCCTGTTGCCGGCGCTGAAAAAAGCCGTTTCCGCCAAGGGCAGCGCCCGCATTCTGGATATGGGCACCGGGACCGGCGCGATCTGTCTGGCGCTGTTGAAGGAGTGCCCCGAAGCAACCGGTATCGGCAGCGATATTTCCGCCGATGCGCTCGAAACGGCGGTCCGGAATGCGGCCCGAAACGATCTCGGCGGGCGCTTCGAGGCCATCCGCAGCGACTGGTTTGAAAAAATCTCTGGCCGCTTTGACATAATTGTGTCGAATCCGCCTTATATAAGGAGTGATATCGTCGCAACGCTTGACCAGGAGGTTCGTATCCACGACCCGATGGCGGCGCTGGATGGAGGTCAGGACGGCCTTGCACCGTACCGCCTCATTGCTGCCGATGCAGGCCGCTTTCTTGTGGAAAACGGGATTGTCGGTGTGGAGATCGGTTTCGATCAAAGGCTTGATGTTTCCGCTATATTTGCTTCCCACGGCTTCTCTCTTCTGGACGCCGTGAAGGATTATGGCGGTAACGACAGAGTTTTGACCTTCCGGAGATAGTTGTTCGCGATATGTCTGCGGATTTTTTGCAAGGATATTTTGCACAGCAAAAGAAAAGGCTTGGATTTCCGCAGGAAGCGGGATAGTTTGCGGCCACATGCCGGGTGGCTGAGGACGAACACAGATTCGTCAGGGTATGGGTCAGTCCCGAAGCGGGTTCTTTAAAGAGCCCTGAAAGGCTGGGCGTTTCCGGCATGTGAATCAGTAAACTTTGTTCGCAGGCGGCTCGGTGCAGCATTTGCGCAGCCGGTCGTCATACGCGAGGTCTTGCCCTGGGGTTATCTTCGGCAAGGCGCGTGATGGAGCAATTTCAGGAAAAATTTCCAGCGGTTTTCCGCCCGGAATTGCATGAAAACAACCAGATTGTCAGCAAAACAGAATTCAGGTGAGCAATTGATGAGGCCAGGACAGCAAAACAAGCGCGGCCGGGGGCGTGGAAACAACAACAATAACAATGGTGGCGGTAACAACAACTTCAACCGCAAGGGCGGCAACCCGCTCACCAGGACTTATGACAGTTCCGGCCCCGATGTTAAAATCCGTGGCACAGCCCAGCACATAGCGGAAAAATACGCGGCTCTGGCGCGCGACGCGCAGAGTTCCGGCGACCGCGTGATCGCTGAGAACTATCTGCAGCACGCTGAACACTATAACCGCATCATCGCTTCGGCTCAGGCCCAGATGCAGGAACGCTTCCAGCGCGACGACCGCGGCGAGTACAATGCTGCCGACGGCGACGATATGGATGTGAACGACGGCGATGAAGGCGTCATTGCACCGCAGCAGCAGGCCGAACAGGCCGAGCGCGCGCAGCAGCCGGAACGTCAGGAGCGTCGTGAGCGCCCGGACCGCCGCGAGCGGCAGGAGCGTCAGCCGCGCCAGCCGCAGGTAGCCGCCGAACAGCAGCCGCCGGTATACGACGCCAGCCAGGCGCCGCAGCCCGTCATCGAAGGCACACCCATGGAAGTCGCCGTCGAAGAAGAGCAGCAGCAGGCGGAAGCTCCGGCGGGCGAACGCGCACCGAAGGCACGCCGTGCAACCGGACCGCGCCAGCGCCGCCCGCGCCGCACCGCCGCTGCGGAAGGCGCCGAAGGCGAAGATGCGCCGGCCGGTGAAGAGGCGGCACCCGCCACGCTTGAGAACGCTGCCGAATAAGCAGCTTCTGCAAATTACTCTGCGATCGAAAAACTCCGGCTTGCCGGAGTTTTTTGTTTTTTGGCGGTTGGTGATGAACATTCCGCCAGCAATCGGCGTGCTTTCATGTGGCGAATTGATAACTGTCAAATCATGTGAAAATTTCCCGGACGGTGGATTTTCTCCCCTTTAAACCGATGAAAATGCCTCCCATATTCGTGCAGGACGGACGGAAGCCGCATTCGCCGGCAACCGACCATCAAGAGGCGGCGATCGTGAAATCCTATAAACACGGCTGTCGTAGCGGGGCTTGCCTTTTGAGGGAGCCTCAACCCTAACACCCGGAGCCGTGCCGAAAGCGGGCGGGCCGGTCTATGGAGGTTCGACTATGAATATTGAAAAATACTCCGAGCGCGTTCGCGGTTTTCTGCAATCGGCACAGACCTTTGCGCTGGCCGAAAACCATCAGCAGTTTTCGCCCGAACACGTTCTGAAAGTTCTGCTCGATGACGAGCAGGGCATGGCGGCATCGCTGATCGAGCGCGCCGGCGGCAACGCCAAGGAGGCGCGTCTTGCCAATGATGCGGCGCTTGCCAAGTTGCCCAAGGTTTCGGGCGGCAATGGCGGCCTTTCGCTCACCGCGCCGCTCGCCAAAGTGTTCTCGACCGCGGAAGATCTCGCCAAGAAGGCCGGCGACAGTTTTGTCACTGTCGAGCGTCTGCTTCAGGCGCTTGCGATTGAAAGCTCCGCCACCACCTCGGCTTCTCTGAAGAAGGCTGGCGCAACGGCGCAGGCGCTCAATCAGGTCATCAACGATATCCGCAAGGGCCGCACCGCCGATAGCGCCAATGCCGAACAGGGCTTCGATGCGCTGAAGAAATTCGCGCGCGACCTGACGGAAGAGGCTCGTGAAGGCAAGCTCGACCCGGTGATCGGCCGCGACGACGAAATCCGCCGCACCATCCAGGTGCTGTCACGCCGCACCAAGAACAATCCCGTGCTGATCGGTGAACCCGGCGTCGGTAAAACGGCGATTGCCGAAGGCCTTGCGTTGCGCATCGTCAATGGCGACGTGCCGGAAAGTCTGAAGGACAAGAAGCTGATGGCGCTCG
This sequence comes from Agrobacterium sp. 16-172Ci, assembly GCF_053522725.1. NCBI lineage: Bacteria > Pseudomonadati > Pseudomonadota > Alphaproteobacteria > Hyphomicrobiales > Rhizobiaceae > Agrobacterium > Agrobacterium sp. 16-172Ci. Next base: position 4,423 of record NZ_JBNWBW010000031.1, on the reverse strand, counting down.
ATATGGGCGCGCTGATCGCCGGTGCGAAATATCGCGGTGAGTTCGAAGAACGTCTGAAGGCTGTGCTCAATGAAGTGCAGGCCGAAAATGGCGGCATCATCCTGTTCATCGATGAGATGCACACGCTGGTCGGCGCTGGCAAGGCCGATGGTGCGATGGATGCTTCCAACCTCCTGAAGCCCGCGCTTGCCCGTGGGGAGTTGCACTGCGTCGGCGCCACCACGCTCGATGAGTACCGCAAGCATGTGGAAAAGGACCCGGCCCTTGCCCGCCGTTTCCAGCCCGTTCTTGTGGATGAGCCGACCGTGGAAGACACGATCTCGATCCTGCGCGGCTTGAAGGAAAAATACGAACAGCATCACAAGGTCCGTATCTCGGATTCGGCCCTGGTTGCGGCTGCGACGCTTTCCAACCGTTATATCACTGACCGCTTCCTGCCCGACAAGGCAATCGACCTGATGGACGAAGCCGCTTCGCGTCTTCGCATGCAGGTGGATTCCAAGCCGGAGGAACTGGACGAACTGGATCGCCGCATCATTCAGCTCAAGATCGAGCGCGAAGCCCTGAAGCAGGAAACGGACCAGTCGTCCGCCGACCGCCTCAAGAAGCTCGAGGACGAGTTGGCCGATACGGAAGAAAAGGCGGATGCGCTGACGGCCCGCTGGCAGGCGGAAAAGCAGAAGCTCGGCCATGCCGCTAACCTCAAGAAGCGGCTGGACGAAGCCCGCAACGAATTGGCGATTGCCCAGCGCAATGGTCAGTTCCAGCGCGCCGGCGAGCTGACCTATGGCATCATTCCGGGTCTCGAAAAGGAACTGGCTGCGGCGGAAGCCCGCGATAGCAGCGGTGCCGGCTCGATGGTTCAGGAAGTGGTGACGGCGGACAATATCGCCCATGTCGTTTCCCGCTGGACAGGCATTCCGGTCGACAAGATGCTGGAAGGCCAGCGCGAAAAGCTGCTGCGCATGGAAGACGAGCTTGCCAAGTCCGTTGTCGGGCAAGGCGAGGCCGTTCAGGCGGTTTCCAAGGCGGTTCGCCGTTCGCGCGCCGGCCTTCAGGATCCCAACCGGCCGATCGGTTCGTTCATCTTCCTCGGCCCGACGGGCGTGGGCAAGACCGAGCTGACCAAGTCGCTCGCCCGCTTCCTGTTCGACGACGAAACCGCGATGGTTCGCCTCGACATGTCGGAATATATGGAGAAACACTCCGTTGCCCGGCTGATCGGTGCGCCTCCCGGCTATGTCGGTTACGAAGAAGGCGGGGCGCTCACGGAAGCGGTTCGCCGCCGGCCCTATCAGGTCGTGCTGTTCGACGAGATCGAGAAAGCGCATCCGGACGTGTTCAACGTCCTCTTGCAGGTGCTGGATGATGGCCGCCTCACGGATGGCCAGGGCCGCACCGTCGATTTCAAGAACACCATCATCATCATGACCTCGAACCTCGGTTCGGAATTCATGACGCAGATGGGCGACAATGACGATGTGGATTCCGTTCGTGATCTGGTTATGGAGCGGGTCCGGTCGCATTTCCGGCCGGAATTCCTCAACCGTATCGACGATATCATCCTCTTCCACCGCCTGCGGCGCGACGAAATGGGTGCAATTGTCGAAATCCAGCTGAAGCGCCTCATCTCGCTGCTCGGCGATCGCAAGATTTCGCTCGAACTGGATGAGGATGCCCGCAACTGGCTTGCCAATAAGGGTTACGATCCGGCTTATGGCGCGCGTCCGCTGAAGCGGGTGATCCAGAAGGCAGTTCAGGACAGGCTTGCCGAAATGATCCTCGGCGGCGAAGTGCCGGATGGATCGCGGGTCAAGGTGACCTCGGGCACGGACCGGCTGCTGTTCAAGGTCAAGCCCGCCAAGGGTGAGGCCGAAGCTGAAACGGCCGATGCCGCATAAAATGAAAGGGCTCCGGAAACGGAGCCCTTTTCACGTGACCGGGCCTTTTTCACATGACCGGGCCCTTTTCATATGACCGGGATTATCGTTCGGGTCTCCCCGCAGATCAGCGGCTCGCCACCTGATTGGGCTTTTCGTCAATATTCAGCAGATTGTCGATGCGCTTTCTCTCATCGGAGAAACGCGCCAGCGCCTCGCCGGAAAGCGACTTGCCGCCCGGCAGGCGCACCTTCATCGCATCCACCTTGGTGCCGTTGACGATCAGCTCGTAATGCAGATGCGCGCCGGTCGAAAGGCCGGTCGATCCCACGTAACCGATGACCTGGCCCTGCCGGACCTTTGCGCCTTCGGTGACACCCTTGGCGATGGCGCTCTGGTGGTTATAGGAAGAGACATAGCCATTGGCATGGCGGATCAGCGTCTGGTTGCCGTAACCGGAGGCCCATCCGGCCTTTTCGACAGTGCCGTTGCCCGTCGCGATAATGGGCGTGCCGCGGGCGGCGGCCCAGTCGGTGCCGGTATGCATGCGGCTGAATTTCAAAACCGGGTGACGGCGCATGCCGAAACCGGATGTCATGCGGCCGTTCGGAACCGGGTTGCGCAACAGGAACTGCCGGATGCTTTTGCCGTTCTCGTCGAAGTAATCGATGCTGTTGTCGTCCGGGTTCTGGAACCGGTAAAAACGTGTCTCGTTGTCGCCGAATTTGGCGTTGACGTAGAGCAGTTCCGACTTGTCCGTTGCCTTGCCATCCGCGTCTTCCACGGAGAAGAAGGCTTCGAGCGTATCTGCCGGCTTGAGCTGCGCCTGAAAATCGACGCTGCTGGCCAGAAGCTTGATGAGCTGCGAAACCATGCCCTGGTTCATGCCGTAAGCCAGAGCCGCACGGTAGACCCCGTCATAAACGCTCGGCAGATCGCGCCCGGCGGCAGGCGCCGGGGTGCTGTCGAAGGCGGTCGCCACGGCATCGAGTTTCGGCGGTTCGCTGGCCTTGATGAAGCGTTTGCTGTCATCGATGGCCATGGTGACCATGTGGCGGCCCTTGCGATAAAGGCTCACGCGTACGATGTCGCTTTTCTCGTCTTCCTGAATAATGCCAACGCGCAGCACATCGCCGCTTTCGACATTGTTCGACTGGATTTGCGGCGATAGCAGCCCGGCGATTTCCGAGGACTGCGCCTTGGAATAGCCGGCGCCGAAAAGGGCGGCCTCGATGGTTTCGGTCTGGCGGGCAGGGATCACGTCGTCGGCATATTCCTTGACAGGCACCGAGGCGGACTGCGGGGTCGAGACCGACATGTTCTGTTCGACGACACGGGCGGCAAGGCCAGCGGTAATGTCGACATCGCCGTCATCATTATCGAAACGGCGTGGGTCAATGTAATAGAGCGCGGCCAATTGCTCGTTGCCGTCCGTCAGGATCGAACCATTCGAGCGCACCGCCTCCTCGACCTCGTCGAAGCTCAATGAGCCGGCGAAGGCATATTTGGAGTGCTGGACGGGAAAAGCGACAGTCTTCAGGCTGACTTCGGATTCAACTTCGGAACCATAGATCGTTCCCGTCCGGCTAGGCGCGGGTGCCGATGCGTCCTTGTCCTCGTTGCTGGCAAAAATATTCAGGGGATCGAAGGCGGGATAGTCATCCTGCTTGGCGTAATTTGACGCCAGCGGAATCTTGACATGGGAGAAGGGGACCTTGCGGACCACTTCCTTGTCGCCTTCATTGATGACGGTGGAAACTTCCATGATCGACCGGTCGGACGGCCGGGCCGCGATATTCGGTGCGACGAGGCGCGTTCCGCGACGGGCGGCTTCCGTGGCATTGTTACCCATATCCGCCTTGGCGAAGGCTTCGGCGGGAATGGCAAGCTGCTGGCGACCGTCAAGAGCGGCAAACAGCGCCACGCCCATCAATATGGAGGAGGTAATGCCGGTGAGGAACGTGCCGGACAGCCATCGAAGGGAAATTTCGCGACGATCGGGTGCACGGCGTCCTTCCGCCAGAATTGGCGGTTCCGTGCCTAGCGACCGGATCACATTGCGATCCGCAGTCATACCAGCTGTGCCCCGTCGGTCATGCGCTCTCCAGAAACTTCAGGCGAAGGTGTGCAACTTTCAAAGCTGGGAGTCAAATCTGTCGACGCACCAGCGGGACATGTCGCAGCAGCCCATATAAGGACACGCGCAGGCATGTCTCGTATTAACGCTTCGTTGACGAAGCAATTAGCGAGGAAGGGGGCTAAAAGAAGGCGTGAGCCCTGCCTTGATGCCCGGCGGCCTGTTCTCCTGTGCAAAACCATGAGTGTGGTTGCGTCTTTTTATGCCGATAAGCTCATGAAAACGAAATTCCCTTTTACAATCAGGCACATATCACATTTCTTATTTTTTTTGATATTGCTATGTTGACTTGTTTGAGGGTGATCTCTTATAAGTCCGCTCACTGAACGAGGGCGGCGGCGCTGCTGGCGACGGCGACTTTCGTTCTGAAGAAATCAAGTTGATGAGCTGAATGCTTGTTGGTTTC
>NZ_JBNWBW010000030.1:0-81838 GCF_053522725.1 Agrobacterium sp. 16-172Ci | reverse complement strand
GACGCACCGATCGGCTTCTAAACCCGCCACCAGACAAACCCACAAACCAAAACCAGATGGCCTTCCAATGGCCACAAATTTAAACCGGACAGTAGTGGGACAGGCCCGAGGATGACGTCGAATTTGTCGGGCGCAATGGGATCGGTTTCAGACCGTTAGCAGCTTCTGGAATACTCGATCATCCGCGCCCGGCTGGAAACCAGCTCGATCCGATCATGACCCAGACGATTGAGGCAAACGCGCTTCGTCCATGGCCCGTCAATCAGCGTGAAGAGGAAACGGCCATTACCGAGCGCCTTCAGAGGCATGCTCCGGCGCGTGGGGCCGATGCCCATCGTCAGAGAGGAACCGCTGATGATAAATTCCGCGCCCTCATCCGAGCGCCACGAGCCCGAAAGATCATCCGGCACCGCATGATCGCCGACCGGCAGGAAGCGGCGAGCGGCGTGGCCGGCCTCGCCAACAATGGCATCACCCTCTAGCCTGAGGCGCATCGGAGACGATGCCGAACGGGACGATACCCAGCCATCGTCATCTTTATAAAGCGTGTCGTCACCATCGATGAAGGTGGATGTGCTGCCCTTGATTTCCAGCCACCACGGCCCGCTTTCGGTCACGTAAAGGCCTTCCGGCAGGCTGGCGGCCGGCTTGGGCAAAGGCAGGCCGGTGAGGGCCGCCATGCTTTCAAGCGCGATCTTGAAGCCGTTGGTATCCTCGCGGTTCGACACCACAACGAAACCCGTGCCGTTTTCCGGATCGAGGAGGAAATAGGTCTTGTAGCCCGGATGCGAACCGCCGTGGCCGACGAAGCGCCTGTCTCCCAGATGCGACCAGCGCAGGCCGAGACCATATTCGCTCATTCGCCCATCGGCCAGCGAACGTTCGGCAGAGAGCCTGTTGAGAACACCCGCAAAGCTGCCCTCGCCCCGCATCAGCCCCTGCAACCAGCGGGTCAGCGCTTCGGCGCTGCCGGCAAGACTGCCCGAAGCGGAGATATGCAGACCGGCGGCCGAAAGCTGCCAGTTGTCTTCGGCTTTCCAGTAGCCCGGCACGAGGCCATCGACCGGATCGTTCCAGACATCCGGCGCCTTCAGGAACACGCCGAAGGGGTCGGCAATCTGCGTCTGCACGAAATCGTCGAAACGGAAACCCCGGCGCTCCAGCACCGCTTCCACCAGACGATAACCGGTATTGGAATAGGACACCTCGCTACCGGCAGGGAAATTCAGCCGCGTCAACCTCGACAGGTATTCGAGAAGCGGGCCGGCCTTCGTCTCGGTGTATACGGAAAGGCCAAGCAGTGAGAGGCATTCCCGCGTATCCGGCAAGCCGCCGCTCATATCCAGCGCCTGCCCCACCGTCACCTCGCGAAGCGGCGATTGCAGCTCCGGCAGATGTTTGCCGAGCGGGTCGTCGAGGCCGATCAGATCGGAATGAGCAAGCACCATGGCGCAGAAGGCATGTTTGGTAACGGAGGCATAACGCACCACGCTCTGCGGCGTGAAAGGTGCGAATGTCGAAAGGCTCTCGACACCGCCCGCATGGGCAAAGCGAATGCCATCGAGATCGAAACCGATTGCCGCTCCACCCGGCTCATTGCCCCCCCATTGCGAGACGAAGCTCTCTGAAAGGGTTGAAGCGGCGTTCCAGTCGAATTGCTGTGGCATGGTTCGGTCTCGTGTCTCTATTGCAACGCGCGAAGACAACGGTTTTGTCACCGGCATCGCCGCTTGTTTCTTCTCCCCGAGGGGGAGAAGGTGGCCCGAAGGGTCGGATGAGAGGGCGACGGTAGAAATTTACGGAGAGCTGGCCCCCTCATCCCGCTGCCGCAGACTTCTCCCCCTCGGGGAGAAGAAGCGGGCGGCACCCGCTCGATCCATGTGTAACGTAGGCTAGGTAACCGGCCGTCAGGCCGGCTCTTCCAGCCGGATGCTCAGGCTGCGCAGCTCTTCCGTATGCGGATGTTTCGTGCGACCCTCGCGCAGATCGCTCGCACTCAGCTGCTCCACCATTTCCCCGTTCAGCATCACACCAACCTGCGGGCACAGATGCGCGATAACAGCCAGATTGTGGCTGACGAGAATATAGGTGAGGTTGCGTGCCGCACGCAGGTCCTGCAACAGGTTCAGGATTTCCGCCTGCACCGAGACATCGAGCGCCGAAGTCGGCTCGTCGAGCAGCAGCACCTGCGGATCGGCAATCAGCGCACGGGCAATCGCCACGCGCTGGCGCTGGCCGCCGGAAAGCTGGTGCGGGAACCGGAAGCGCACCGCCTGCGGCAGAGCCACATCGGACAAAGCCTGCTGGATGCGCTTTTCGATATTGTCCATGCCATGCACCAGCGGCAATTCGCTGAGAATGCGGTCGATGGTCTGGCGCGGATGCAGCGAGCCATAGGGGTCCTGAAACACCATCTGCACCTGCCGGAAGAATTCCGGCGTGCGCTTCAGCGGCGCATCCTTGCCGGCAAAGGCGATGCGGCCTTCCCAGCTTTCATTCAGGCCGGCCATGGCGCGCAGGATGGTGGACTTGCCCGAGCCGCTTTCGCCGACGATGCCGAAGCTGCCGCCCTTTTCCACCGAAAAGGACACGCCTTTCACGACTTCGCGGTCGCCGAACTTGATACGGAGATTATCGACGTCGATCATTGGCTGGACCACGCTGCATCACGGTTGAGAACAGGAAGACGCTCGCGCGGATGCGTCAGCGAGGGAATGCAGTTTAAAAGTCCCTGCGTGTAAGGATGCTGGGCTTTCAAAAGCTCGGAAGCCTTCAGCTCCTCCATCACCCGGCCGGAATACATCACGGCGACGCGATCGCAAAAATGCGACACGAGCGGCAGATCGTGGCTGATGAGGATGAGGCCCATGCCGCGTTCCGACACCAGCTCCTCGATCAGCCGCAGGATTTCCGCCTGCACCGTGGCGTCGAGCGCGCTGGTCGGCTCGTCGGCGATCAGCAGTTCCGGATCGGGCGCAAGCATCATGGCGATCATCACGCGCTGGCCCATGCCGCCGGAAACCTCATGCGCATAGGAAGAGGCGACCTGACGCGGATTGCGGATTTTTACCTGATCGAGCAGGGCGATGGCCGCTTCCATGGCGGCTCGCTTGCTGCCGCCCTTGTGGGTGCGCCAGGCTTCGGCCACCTGCGCGCCGATGGTCTTCACCGGGTTCAGCGAATATTTCGGGTCCTGCAGAATGAAGCCGGCCCGCTTGCCGCGGATTTGGCGCATCTGCCTTTCGCTGGCCGACAGCACGTCGATGCCGTCAAAGGCGAGCTTGTCGGCACAAATATCCGCATTAGAGGGCAGAAGCTTCATCAGCGCACGCGCCGTGAGGCTCTTGCCGGAACCGGACTCGCCGACAATGCCGAGCTTTTCAGTGCCGAGCTTCATGGAGACACCACGCACCGCCTCGAAACGGCTGGTGCGGGTCTGGAAAGCGATCTTCAGATTTTCGATTTCGACCAGCATGGCTCAATGTCCCTTCGGGTCGAGAACGTCGCGCAAACCATCGCCAAGGAAGTTGAAGGCGAGCGAAACGAGGAAGATGGCGATGCCGGGAATGGTGGCGACCCACCATTGTTCGAAGATGAAGCGCTTGGCCGTCGCAATCATCGCACCCCATTCCGGCGAAGGCGGCTGCGCGCCCATGCCGAGGAAGCCGAGGCTTGCGGCGGTGATGATGATCGAGCTCATGTCGAGCGTGATGCGCACGATAAGGCTCGGCACGCAGAGCGGCGCGATATGCCGGGCGATGATGCGCCAGGCGGAAGCACCGGTCAGCCTATAAGCCGCAACGAAATCGCTGCCGCGCACCGTCATGGTTTCGGCGCGCGCCAGACGCGCATAGGGCGGCCAGGCGGTGAGCGCGATGGCGAGAATGGCGCTTTCAACACCGGGCTTCAGCGCCGCAACGAAGGCGAGCGCCAGAATGAGACGGGGGAAAGCCAGGAACACATCCGTCACCCGCATCAGCACCGTATCGACAATGCCGCCGAAATAACCGGCGATGCAGCCGATGGCGAGGCCAATGGGTGCGACGAGAACGACGACGGCAATGACCATGCCGAGCGTGACGCGGCCGCCATAGAGAATGCGCGAGAGAATATCGCGACCGAGCTCATCCGTGCCGAACCAGTGTTCGGCGCTCGGAAACGCTAAGCGATTGCCGAGGTTCTGCGTCGCCGGATCGTAAGGGGCAAGCAGCGGCGCCAGCAGCGACAGCGCGATGAAGAGAACGATGATCGTAAGCCCGATCACCGCCAGCGGGTTGGACTTGAGGTTCAGCCAGATGCGATACCGGTTGCCCCAGGCAGCCTGTGTTCGCGAATGCGGCGTCTCATCCAGCGCCCAGTTTCTGAAATTAGCTAACATCATCGAACGCGAGGATCCATAACTCTGTAAAGCACGTCTGCGAGCAGGTTGAGGGCGACATAGATGAAGCCGATCAACAGGGTTGCTCCGACGACCGGGTTCATGTCCGCGTTCATGAGCGAGACGGTGAGGTATTGACCAAGGCCCGGCCAGCTGAAGACGGTTTCCGTCACCACCGCACCTTCGAGAAGACCGGCATAGGTGAGCGCGAGAACCGTGATGAGCTGCACGGCGACCGTCGGGAAGGCATGCCCCCAGATCACGGTCATGGCCGAAAGCCCCTTGGCGCGGGCGGTGATGACATATTCACCCTTCAGCGCGTCGATCATGAAGGCGCGCGTCATGCGGGTGATATATGCCATGCTGAAATAGGCGAGGATGCAGACCGGCTGCACCATATGGGCGATGGCGTCGTAAAAGGCGTCCCAGTCGCCCGCAAGCAGCGTGTCGACCGTCATCAGGCCGGTAACCTGCGTGATCATGCCGTCATAGATGATGTCCTGCCGGCCCGGTCCCGGTGCGACGCCAAGCGTGGCGTAGAAGACGAGCAGCGAAATCAGCGCCAGCATGAAGACCGGCACGGAGTGACCGGCAAGGCAGACGACGCGGATGACCTGATCGGTCAGCTTGCCCTGCTTGACGGCCGCCCAGACACCGAGCGGAATGCCGATCAGCGCAGCAAGGATGAGAGCTGCGGTGGCAAGTTCGAAAGTGGCGGGGAAAACCCGCTTGATATCGATCCAGACCGGATTGCGGGTCAGGATCGAATTGCCGAAATCGCCATGCAGGACCTGCGAGACATAATGGAAGAACTGCACGACCAGCGGCTGGTCGAGACCCATTTCGGCCCGCACCCGCACGATGACGTCTTCGGGCGCGTTATCGCCGACCGCCGCGATGACGGGATCGACGGGCATGACGCGCCCGATCATGAAGGTGATGACCATCAAACCGAACAGCGTCAGGAGGACGCTGCTCAGTATCGACGATATGCTTTTAACGCGCTTGTTCAATGTCACGCTTTCTTCGCATCGTGGTAGGAATTGCCCTCGGAGAGAACGCCGAGTTCGAAGCCGGAAACACCATTGCGGAAGGCTGCCGTCTTGGTGGTCTGGAACATGAACACGAAGGGGCTGTTTTCCATGTGCTCGCGTTGCAGGGCTTCATAAAGCTCCACGCGCTTTGCCGGGTCCTTCTCGTCACGCGCGGCTTCGGCCTTGGCGGCGAAGTCGTCGTTCTTGAAGCGCGAACGCCACAGGAAGGGCTTCGACTTGGCGTCGTCGCCATTGTCCTTGTTGATGTTGAAGACATCGGCGTTGGAATGCGGATCGAAATAATCCGTGCCCCATGCGGAAAGCGCCATCTGGTGCTCACGCGCGCGCATCTTGGTCAGAACCTGACGGTTTTCCGCCGACTGCAGGCGCACCTTGATGCCGATATCGGCAAGGTTCGCCTGAATGGCCTGCGCCAGATCCGGATAAGGCTGGGCGGAATAGTGATCCATGCTGATCTCGAAACCATCGGCAAGACCGGCTTCTGCCATCAGCGCCTTGGCCTTTTCGACGTCGCGCTGGTACGGAATGTCGTTGACGGCGCCGGGGAAGCCCTTCGGCTCGAAGCTCTGGTGGATTTCGTGCGTCAGCGGCACGATGTTTTCCTGCATGCCCTTGTAGTCCAGCGCCCACTTGATGGCCTGCCAGACCTGCGGCTTGGCGAGGTTCTCATTGCCCTGGTTGAGCGAGATCAGCACCAGCGAGGCAATGGACTTGCGCTCCAGTTCGATATTCGCATCGTCCTTGACGGTGCGCAGCTGTTCCGACGTCAGGTCGCGGGCAATGTCGATATCGCCCTTCTGCAGCATCAGCAGCTGGGAAGACGGATCGGTGACGTGGCGCAGGATGATGCGCTTGATATTGCCCTTGTAAGGACCGTTCGGATTGACGGTCAGCGCAACGCTTTCGCTCGGCTTCCAGGCCTGCAGCACGAAGTCGCCGGAGCCGGCGCTGTTCTTCTGCAGCCAGCCATTGCCGAGGTCTTCGCCGGAAGCATTGGCGAGAACCGCCTTCTTTTCGACGATCGCGCCGATATTGGCAGAGAGGCAATAAAGCAGGAAGGAGATGGCGGTCGGCTTTGCCGTCGTCAGCTTCACCGTCTTGTCATCAGTGGCAACGATAGTCGTCTCGGCATTGTCGGGCGTGAAGCCGAACTGGCTGATGATGAAGGCCGGGCTCTTGTTCATCTTGATGGCGCGCTGCAACGAGAAGGCGACGTCTTCCGCCGTGACCTTGGCGCCGCTCGCGAAGGTCGCCTCGTCACCGATCGTGAAGGTGAAGACCTTGCTGTCCGCATCGGCTTCCCAGGATTTCGCGATGACCGGATCGACCTTGGTCGAATCCTCACGGTTGGCGCGCACCAGCTTCTGATACATGTTGGAGATGATTTCACCGCCGACGGCTTCGAAACCTTCATGCGGGTCAAGGCTCGTCATATTGTCCAGCTGCTGCGCAACAACCAGAATATCCTTCGGCGTCGCGGCAAAGGCCGGAATGCGCGCATAAGAAAGGAACGGAACGGCAGCGCCGGCAATCAACAGGTTGCGTCTTGAAATCATCGAAAATCCCCTTTCGGACCTTATTTTTCGGAAAATGGTGGGTTTGCCCCAATCCAGTCGTTTTTTTTATGTTTTCCCGCGATTACCACGAGCAAACGAGGCCCGACCAATTCCAAATTTGGCAGAGCCTATGCACGGATTGCATTTGCTCCCGCCTTGACCTTTCCTCTACCAATTCAGAAAACTCGTCCGCACGCGCGTCCGCGCAATCCCATTTCCGAAGGTGAATGACCATGACCGATCAAAAAACCGTACCCGTCTTCGACGGCCACAACGACGTGCTGCTGCGGTTATGGCGATCGGGCAATGTTTCCCCCGAAACGCTTCTCATCGAAGGGGATACCATCGGCCACATCGACCTGCCCCGCGCCAAGAAAGGCGGGCTGGCCGGTGGCCTCTGCGCCGCCTATGTGCCTTCGCCCAGCATGGACAAGGACGCCAACGGCGACTACCCGACGCCGACCGAGGCGGATGCGCTGAAGGCGACACTTGCCATGGCCGGCCTTTTGTTCCGGGCCGAAAAACAATCCGCAGGCGCGCTCAAGGTCTGCCGCACGGCCGCCGATATCCGCAACGCCATGTCAGAGGGCGCTTTCGCCTCCGTCTTCCATATCGAAGGTGCGGAGGCGATCGGCGCCGATCTGGATGCGCTCCACGTTCTCTACGAAGCGGGCCTGCGCACGCTCGGGCCGGTCTGGAGCCGCCCGAACATCTTCGCTTACGGCGTTCCCTTCCGTTTCCCCTCGACGCCGGATATCGGCCCCGGCCTCACGGATGCCGGCAAGCGGCTGATAAAGACCTGCAACGCGCTGAAGATCATGGTCGACCTGTCGCACATGAACGAGCAGGGTTTCTGGGACATTGCCGGGATTTCCGGCGCGCCGCTGGTGGCGTCGCATTCCAACGCCTATGCGCTGTGCAATCACAGCCGCAACCTGACGGACCGGCAGCTTGACGCCATCCGCGACACGGGCGGCCTCGCAGGCATCAATTTCGGCGTTCTGTTCCTGCGTCAGGACGGCGTGAAAAATCCGGACACCGATCTCAACGAACTCGTCCGCCACGTGGACTATATCGTCAACCGCATCGGCATCGATCACGTCGCGCTCGGTTCGGATTTCGACGGAACCACCATTCCCGCGGCCATGAAGGACGCAGCCGATCTGCAATTGCTGGTCGAAGCCCTGCGCAAGGGTGGTTATGACGACGAGGCGCTCGCCAAAATCTGCCACGGCAACTGGATCCGTGTGCTCGAAAAAACCTGGGGCGCGTGAGGCATATTGCAATTTATCTCCGGCGCAAAGCGCCGGAGATGTGAGCGGCAGGCCCTTAAGCCTTTGCCGCTTTTTTCTTGCCGGTCGCCCGGAAAGCCAGAAGCCCGGCGACGACACCAATCAGCGCCCATTTCATCGGCAGCACATCCGCCGTCTCGCTGCGGATCGGCAACACAGTCACGGTGCCCGGACGGGATTCATAACCCATCTGCCCTTTTGCCTTGGCCTCCGCGATCTGTTGCGGCGAAACGACCCATTCGGCGCCGCGCATCTTATCCACCGCCATGTATCCGCCGCCCGCCACAAGGGCGACGACGAGCGAAACTATTATTCTTGTGGGCTTGTTCATTGGCATCTCCTTCAATCGAAAGGAGCGTGTAGTCGCATCAAACGGCACCACCAAGCAACCGCAACGGTCAATTTGGCGTCATTCGGAACAATCCCACCAATCATGCATTCCATAGTTGTATTTTCAGCGCCCGACCGGTGAAATTCACGCATGATCGGACATAAACTTCACATCGACACTTCATGCTTTTCTGCTAATCACATTTCCTCAACCTAAACGAATTAGCGACACAATCCTGTGGTTCGCCAACAGGAACTGGCGCTGGGCAAAGTAAATGGCAGACAAGAGCGAAATTACACAAACCGATGTTACGGAATCTGCGGTTGAAAGCTTTTTTGCCAGAAACCGACCCTATCTGACCGCGATCGCCATTACGCTGGTCTTCGTGATGATGACTTTCGCCATCTATCACCTGACCTCCGAAGTCCGCTATGACGACGTCATCGATGCGCTGACACAGACCTCGGCCTCGGCGGTGCTGCTCGCCATCGTTTTCACCGCGCTCAGCTTTCTGGCGCTGATATTCTACGACGCCAATGCCATCGAATATATCGGCCGCAAGCTGCCCTTTCCGCCCATGGCGGCAACTGCGTTTGCGGCCTATGCCATTGGCAATACCGCCGGTTTCGGCCCCTTGAGCGGTGGCGCCATCCGCTTTCGCGCCTATTCCCGGCTGGGTCTGTCACCCGGTGAAATCGCCCGCGTCATCGCCTTCGTCACGCTGTCCTTCGGGCTTGGGCTGCTTTCGGTCAGCGCCATCTCCACCTTCATCGTCGCACCGCGCATCGCCGCCATCATCGGCGTCGATGCCGCTATTCTCAGGGGTGCAGCGCTTGCCATAATCGCAATTCTCGTGGCGGCCGCCTATGTCGGGCGCAACGGGCGCGCCATCCGGCTCGGCGCATGGCGGCTTCGTCTCCCGGACAGCCGGACATCGTCGCGCCAGTTCCTGGTCTCCGCCTTCGATATCGCCGCCTCCGCCTCCGTGCTTTATGTCCTGCTGCCCGACACGCATCTCGGCTGGCCGACATTTTTCGCCATCTACGCCACCGCCGTCGGCCTCGGTGTGCTCAGCCATGTGCCCGCCGGCCTCGGCGTCTTTGAAACCGTCATGGTTGCGGGGCTTGGCAACGCCATCAGCGTCGATCAGCTGCTCGGAAGCCTCGTTCTCTACCGCGTGATCTATCACGTGCTGCCGCTGGTGGTGGCCATTCTGGTCATGCTCGTCTCGGAGATGAAGCAGTTCGCGGCAAAGCCTGTTGTCTCCGATATCAGCCAGCTTGCCGTCAGGCTCGCGCCGCCGCTGCTATCGACCTTCGCGATGATCCTCGGCACCATGCTGATCTTCTCGAGTGTGACGCCGACGCCGGACAGCAATCTGGATTTCCTCTCCAATTTCGTACCGCTTCCCATCGTTGAAGCGGCGCATTTTCTCACGAGCATTCTCGGCCTCGTGCTTGTCGTCGCTTCGCGCGGCCTCGGGCAGCGGCTTGACGGCGCCTGGTGGATTGCGCTGGTCGCCGCCTCGCTGGCGCTGGTCCTCTCGCTCCTCAAGGCCATCGCCGTGTTCGAAGCCGCCATCCTCGGCGTCTTCATTGCGGCCCTCTCCGTCAATATGCGCAGCTTCAACCGCCATGCCTCGCTGGTTAAGCAGGCGCTGGGCCCAAGCTGGCTCGCCGCCATGGCCGTCATCATTGCCGGCGCGGCGACAATCCTGCTCTTCGTTTATCGCGATACGGATTACAGCCAGACATTATGGTGGCAGTTCGAATTCTCCGAGGAAGCGCCGCGCGGATTGCGCGCCCTTCTCGGCCTCGTGCTTGCCTCCTCCACCATCGCCATCTTCAGCCTGATGCGGCCGGTGGCCTTCAGGCCGGACGCCATCAAGGCCGACGACGTCACGAGTGCGACCGGCATCGTCATGAAACAGGATGCGGCCGACGCCAATCTGGTGCGCATGGGCGACAAACACGTGATGTTCTCCGAAAGCGGCAACGCCTTCATCATGTATGGCATCCAGGGCCGCTCATGGATCGCGTTTGCCGATCCGGTCGGCGATGAGGATGATTTTCCGGATCTGGTCTGGCAATTCGTGGAAGCCGCCCGTGGCGCCGGTGCGCGCGCCGCCTTCTACCAGATTTCGCCTTTCCTCCTCTCCCATTGCGCCGATGCGGGCCTGCGCGCCTTCAAGCTCGGCGAACTGGCATTGGTCGATCTCACCGCATTCGAACTGAAGGGCGGCAAGCTTGCCAATCTTCGCCAGTCGCTGAGCCGCGGCGCGCGCGACGGATTGACCTTCGAGGTGGTCGAACAGGCGCAGGTGGCGGATATTCTGGATGAGCTGAAACAGGTCTCCGATGGCTGGCTCGCCCACCACAATACCCGGGAAAAGCGTTTCTCTCTTGGCGCTTTCGAGCCGGATTACATCCTGTCGCAACCTGTCGCCGTGCTGCGCAAGGATGGAAAGATCACCGCTTTCGCCAATCTGATGGTGACGGACACGAAAAAGGAAGCCACCGTCGACCTCATGCGTTTTTCGCCGGATGCGCCGCGCGGCTCGATGGATTTTCTCTTCGTCAGCATCATGCAATATCTGCGCGAGGCGGGCTATGAGAGCTTCAATCTCGGCATGGCCCCCATGTCCGGCATGTCGAAACGCGACGCCGCCCCCGTCTGGGACCGCATCGGCAGCACGCTGTTCGAACACGGCGAACGTTTCTACAACTTCAAGGGACTTCGCGCCTTCAAGGCGAAGTTTCACCCGAAATGGGAACCGCGTTACCTTGCCGTGCAGAACGGCGCAGACGCCGCTCTGGCGCTGATGGACGCGACGGTTCTCATCAGCGGCGGCGTCAGAGGAGTGATCGGAAAATGAGAAAACCCAGCATGCTGAAAGCGGTTCTTGCCGCCTCCGCCCTGTTCGCCTCCCCCTTGTTTGTTTCTGGCGCCGTTTTTGCGCAGGACAAACCCGCTTACGAGACCGGCATGATCCCTTCCGAGCATATCATGGTGCCGGATGGCGAAATTCTCGCCAGCGTCTTCCTGATTTCTGATGCGGACGGATGGACGGCTGCCGATGAGACCCGCGCCAAGGCGCTGGTGGAAAAGGGCGCAGCCGTGGTCGGTATCGATTTCAAGGAATATCTGAAGGCGCTCGAGGCCGATGATGACGAGTGCATCTATATGATCTCGGACATCGAGTCGCTCTCGCAGCAGATCCAGCGCACCGCCGGCACGAGCAGCTATCGCCAGCCCATCCTCACCGGCATCGGCAAGGGCGGAACGCTGGCGCTGGCGATGATTGCGCAGAGCCCCGTCTCCACCGTCCGGGAAGCCATCGCCGTCGACCCCAAGGCCGGCCTGCCGCTTGAGAAAATCCTCTGCACCCCCGCCACCAAGGACAAGGCGGATGGCGAAACAGTCTATGGCCTGACCGACGGGCCGCTGCCCGCCCCCGTCAGCGTGCTGTTCACGCCTGCTGCGGATCAGAAGGGCCGCGATCACGTCAACGCGCTCGTCAAGCTGCATCCCGATATCGACGTGACGGATGTGGATGACAAGGCGGACGAGGTTCTGACCCAGACCCTGTCCGACCAGATCGACGCCGCGGGCGACACGGACAGCCCGCTCGGCCTGCCGATCAAGGTTCTGGAAACCAGCCCGGTGATGGACACCATGGCGGTGATCTATTCCGGCGATGGCGGCTGGCGCGATCTCGACGAGGAAGTGGGCGGCGCCTTCCAGAAGGAAGGCATACCCGTCATCGGCGTCGATTCGCTCCGCTATTTCTGGAAGGAAAAGAAACCGCAGGAGGTCGCCACAGATCTCGGCCGCATCATCGACACCTATCGCAAGGAATGGAAAGTCCGCAATGTGGTGTTGATCGGCTATTCCTTCGGTGCCGATATTCTTCCCGCCACCTATAATCTGCTGCCGGACCGCGACAAGTCGCATGTCGTGCAACTGACCCTGATGGGACTTTCGACCGAAGTGGATTTCGAGATTTCCGTCGAAGGCTGGCTTGGCGTTGCCGGTGAAGGCAAGGGCGGCAAGACGGTGGATGACATCGCCAAGATCGATCCGAAGCTGGTGCAATGCATCTATGGCACGGAAGAAGAAGATGAAGACCCCTGCCCCGGCCTGAAAGCCAAGGGCGTGGAAGCAGTCGGCATCGAGGGCGGCCACCATTTTGACGAGGACTATGAGGGACTGGCCAAGCGTATCGTGACCTCGCTGAAGACCCGGCTGCCGAAATAGCCTGCATCACCACAGGCCGATATTCCGCATCTCGGATAATCTTTGACGGCGAACGCATCGCCGATGCTTCTTCGCGTCGCGGCCGTGCTTGCGGAATCGCTTAAACTATTATTCAAAAGAAACCGGCCTGCAGTGGATGTTCATCACATTTCCGCAACCGTGCTGCTGTTGATCGCCAACCATGGATTTTATATTTCCGGACGGGTTCAGGGAGCCGCCGCATGCCCGCTTCAAAGCGAAAGACGAAAACACCAGTCCTCGTGGAACGCATCGATCAGTTCGTCGGTCAGGTCAAAGAGGCGATGAAGAGCGATGACACGCTGCGCAACAGAAAAATCCGCGATCTGTGGGATGCCGAGGTCCGCTACCATTTCGACAATGGCCGCACCGAAAAGACGCTCGAACTCTACATCATGAAATATCGCAATGCGCTGAAGGCCGAGTTCGGCGTCAAGAGCACGCCGCTTGCCATCTGCAACATGAAGAAGCTGCGTGAGCGGCTGAACACCTATATTGCGCGCGCCGACTATACGAAAACCGGCGTGGCGGCCTCCATCGTCGAAAAGATCGAGCGGGCGGAGTTCAATACCGCCGGCCGCAAGCCGACCGTTCTGCTGCGCATCGCGGATTTCATTGCGGCGATGAACGGCATGGGAACGAAAGAAGAGATGCAGACCCTGTGGAATGCTGAAATCAGCACCATGAAGGGCAGAGCCCAGACAACGATCATCTCCTACATCACCAAATATCGAAACGCCATCCGCGAGGCCTTCGGCGACGACCACCCGATGCTGAAGATCGCCACCGGCGATGCCGCGATGTATGACGATGCACGCCGGGTGAAGATGGAGAAGATCGCCAGAAAGCACGGCGCGCTGATCACCTTCGAGAATTATCGGCAGGTCCTAAAGATTTGCGCCGATAAGCTCCTGTCCGCCGATCCACTGATGATCGGCATCGGCCTGATCGGCATGACGGGACGCCGCCCCTACGAGGTCTTTACCCAGGCCGAATTTTCGCCTGCCCCCTATGGCAAGGGCGTCTCCAAATGGAGCCTTCTGTTCAACGGCCAGGCCAAGACGAAACAGGGCGAAGGAACAAAATTCGGGATTACCTATGAAATCCCGGTGCTTGCCCGCGCGGAAACCATTCTGGCCGCCTATAGGCGCCTGCGCGAAAGCGGACAGGGAAAATTGTGGCATGGCATGTCGATCGACGATTTTTCGTCGGAAACCCGCCTGCTGCTCCGGGACACGGTTTTTAACCTGTTCGAGGATCTCTGGCCGAAGGAAGAGCTTCCCAAGCCCTATGGCCTCCGGCACCTCTATGCCGAGGTGGCCTTTCACAATTTCGCGCCGCCGCATGTGACCAAGAACAGCTACTTCGCCGCCATTCTCGGGCATAACAACAACGACCTCGAAACCTCGCTGTCCTATATGACCTATACGCTGCCGGAAGATCGCGACGATGCGCTGGCACGGGCCAAACGCATCAACGAACGGACGTTGCAGCAGATGGCGACAATAGCGCCGGTATCCCGCAAGGCGTGATGCGTTAAAGTCATTTTCCAGGCGTAAAACCGCTCGGCAGCTTTGCCGGAAATACTTCGGCCGCGGATTTCAGTCCTCCGCGGCCAGCCATTTCATTCATCAAGCCCGCGCGTCACCGGAGGTGCGGTAAAGCAGGGTCAATACCGTCAGCATCAGCCCCACAAGTGCGACCGAGCCGAAAATGTAGAAATTCCACTCGGGCGCCAGACCCCGCTGCAGCACGAGGCCGCCGATCATCGGGCCGGCAATGCCGCCGAGCCGCCCAACCGCCAGCGAAAAACCGAGACCCGTGCCGCGAATATGAACAGGGTAGAGCCGTCCCACCAGAACATTGGCGAGAATCTGGGTTCCGATGGTGCCCGCACCCGCAAGGGCGACGAAGGCATAAAGAAGCGGACCCTTGTTCACCGTCAGGGCGAAGATCGAGGCGGCGCCGATGGCAAACAGGATCGCCACGACCACCTTGACGTTACCCTTATCCGCAAACCGCCCGCCGATGAGGATGCCGATCGCAGCCCCGACATTGAGCATGACGGAAAAGCTGAGCGCCGAACTGATGTCATAACCCATCTTGTTCATGATGGTGGGCAGCCAGTTGACCATGCCGAAGGTGAGGAGCAGCGAGCAGAAGTGGATGCCCCAGGCATTCAGCGTCGAGAGCAGCCGGCCTTCCGAGAACAGCGCGCCGACGCCGCCCTTTTGAATTTTCGCATGCGGCACGATGCGTTGCAGACCGTAGCTGTCGCAAATGCCGTCAGCCTCCGCCTGCCGGCCCTTGCTTGCCAGCCATTCGGGCGATTCCGGCAGGAACCGCATGAAGATCGGCAGAAGAATAAGCGGCAGGCCGCCGATCAGCATCAAGGGCCGCCAGCCATAGGTCTCCAGAAGAAGGATGCCCATGACGCCGGAAATGATGCCGCCGATAAGATAACCGAGGAAAGACAGGGAATTGGCCTGCGCTCTGCGATGCGGCGGCGAAAATTCCAGCACCAGCGCGGTGACCGTCGGCAGCAATGCGCCAAGCCCGAGACCGGCGAAGAAACGTGTGATTTCGAAGGCGAGAAAATTCGGCGTCATGGCCGAGGCGATCATCATCGCCGAAAAGCCGGCGAGGCTGAGAAGAACCACCTTGCGGCGGCCGATGCGGTCGGCCATGGTGCCGGCAAATAGCGCGCCGAGCAGCATGCCCACCAGCGTCAGCGCGGCGGCGCGCCCGACCATGGCCGGGTTGAGCGCCCATGCGCTTTCTTTCAAGAGTGCCGGTGCGACGGCGCCATAAACGACCAGATCGTATCCGTCAAACATGATCATCAGGCCGCATGTCGCGATAACGCCGGCCGGGTTCTTCGTCCGCGCTGACGCGGCGCTCAGATAATTCGTGGACATGTTCCTCCCTTTCACGCATGAACGCGCCATCCGGTATGGATAAGCGTCTCCCGTTCCTGCGATATCCTCCGTGAGTGCCCGGCGTGCTCCACACTGATATGTGCCCTGCTCCTGTCAAGCACATATCGCCAGCATCCCGCCTTCGATTAAATGTTGCATTTGCAAAAATTGCAAATGAAATATTAACAAATGCCAGGCGCACCGCGCCGACGAAATTCAGCCAGGCTCCAGCCCGGAAATCGTCGACAACGTCGGCGTCCAGCTCAAAATATGAATGCGGTTATAAACACCGTGAATGACGAATGGGTCGGCATCGCTGAAGGCGATGACGTCTTCGATCGAGCGCGCCTGCGCAATAATGAGGGCGGCGGATGGGCCGTCGGCAACCGCGCTCATCGGGCCGGAGACAAGAATCTTGAACCCTTCCGCCATCGCCTCACCATTGCGCAGATGGGCCTTGTGAGCCTCTATCTGCGCCGCCCGTTGTGCGGCCGCGGCGGGATCGCTTTCGGCGAAACGCACGTAAAGCCGGGTTCGGTCGCTGCCGCCGCTCATCGGGCGAGCACGAAATCGTGGTTCACCGACCAGAACCAGTCGCCGATGAAACCCAGGTCCCGCGCCTTCTGCGCATCATCCACCCGCTGGAAATCGGCGAGCAGGCTCTCCTTTACGCCGAAGACCGCATCCGAACGGATATAGGGATCGTCGGGATCGAAGATATGGGTGACGAGCGTGGCGAAGCCTTCGGCCGAAACGATATAGTGCAGATGCGCTGGCCGGTAGGGATGCCGCCCCATGGCGCGCAGCAGCTGCCCGACCGGACCGTCATCCGGGATCGGATAATATTTCGGCTTGGCGGCCCGGAACCAGTAGCGTCCGTCCTCGCCGGTGATGAAGACGCCGCGCAGGTTGAAATCGGGCTGGATGCCCTTCTGCTGCACGTCATAAAAACCTTCGTCATTGGCCTGCCAGACATCGATGCGCGCGCCGGCGACCGGCGCTCCCTCGGTATCGAGGATGCGTCCGGTGACCACCATATCCTCGCCCTTGCCATCGAGGCAGATATTCGCACCCATCGGCATTTCCGGCGCATCCGCGACATGAAAGGGGCCGAGAACGGTCGATTCCGACGCGCCGCTTGGCTTGCGATGGTTGATGGCGTCGACCAGCATGGAGACGCCGAGAATATCGGAAAACAGGATCCATTCCTGCCGCCATTCATTGCAGATCTGGCCGACCTCGGTGAGGAAATGAATGGCCTTCATCCACTCCTCCTCGGTCGGTTCGATTTCCTTCACCGCCTCATGCAGCTTGCGCGTCACCACCGCCATGATTTCCTTCAGACGCGGATCGTCACAGTCGCGCATCCGCGCGATCACGGTTTCAGCCGAACGTTCCTCGACGAAGTAGCCGTCATCATTGCTCATCTTCATATCCATCGTCTCCTCCCATCACTCCGGCCGCGCGCCCTCGAAGGCGCGTTGCAAAAGGTCGCGGATCGCAGTTTTTTCGATTGGCCGCGGGCACCAGTAAGGATTGGCCGTTGCAAGCTCCGCCATGCGGTCGAGATCGTCCGACCGAACCCCGAGAGCCGAAAGGCTCGACGGCGCGCCGAGCCGGGCGGCAAAATCGTAGAGCCCCGTCCCTGCCCTGCCGCCCACTAGAGAAGCAAGCGGTGCAAGCAGATGCGGCACCTCCTGTTCCACATAGGCGATGGTATGCGGCAGAAGCACCGCATGGGTTTCCGCGTGTGGCAGATCGAGACTGCCGCCCAGCGTGTGGCAGAGCTTGTGATGCAGCGACATGCCGACGGCGCCAAGCACCGTGCCGCACAGCCACGCACCATAAAGCGCGGTCTCGCGCGCCTTGACATCCTGCGGCGCAGCCTTCACGCCGGGAAGCGCCTCGATCATCGCCCGCAATCCCTCAACCGCCATCAGGCTGGCGATGGGATTGCGGTCCTGCGCGTAAAGCCCCTCCGCCGCGTGCGCCATGGCGTTCAGCCCGCTCGTCATGCTGATGGCGACCGGCAATCCAAGCGTCAGTTCCGCATCGTAAATCACCACTTCCGGCAGGATTTCCGGCCCGCGTATGGTGGTCTTCACCCCGTTTTCCGTCTGGCCGAGAATGGGCGTCACCTCGGAGCCGGCATAGGTGGTCGGGATGACGATCTGCGCCGCATCGGTGCGCAGCGCAATGGCCTTGCCGAGACCGGTGGTGGAGCCGCCGCCGAGCGCGACAACGCAATCCGATCCGGTGGCACGATAGGCTTCGACCGCGTTTTTCGTCACCTCGACCGGCGTATGCATGGCCGCATCGCAGAAGACACCCACGGCAAGCCGGCCAAGCCGGGCGGCAAGCGCCTCCGCGTCGCCCTTCTGTTGCGGCGTGGAAAGCACCAGCGCCCGCGACAGGCCAAGGCGGCGGATTTCCTCCGCCACCCCCGCCGAGCTGCCCGCGCCGAAGACGATGCGGGCGGGAGCGGTCATATAGACGAAGGGCTGCATGGTTCAGCGCCCGTCGAGCTTGAACAGGCGGCGCGCATTGGTGCGGCCGATCTTTACCCGGTCGGCCTCGGCGATGGTCGTCGCGTTGAACCAGTCGGAGGCGTGGTCGATATTCTCGAAGGGCCAGTCCGTGGAAAACAGGATGCGATCCGCACCTATTTCCAGAATGGCGTCGATCAGCGTCTGGGTGCGGAAATTGCCCGAGGTGGTGATGTGGAAATTCTCGTTGAAATAATCCACGAAACGGCGCTTGGCCGGATAACGCGGCGGCAGCTTCACCCAGGCATTGCGGTGGTCGATGCGCCACATCATGTAAGGCAGGCCTTCGCCCATATGCCCGAGAATGATGTTGAGACGCGGATGCTCGTCGAACAGGCCGGACGCCATCAGACGCAACGCGTGCACGGCCGTTTCCTGCGCGAAAGCCCAGGTGGGGCCAAGCAGCCAGGGATGGCCGTCATAGATGCGCGAATCCTGCGGCAGCGGGTTGCGCGGATGCAGGTAGAAGGGCACATCGAGCTTTTCCACCTCGCCCCAGAATGGGCGATATTGCGGCAGGTCGTAATAAAGCGGCGTCTGGCCATCGCCCTCCTGGCTGAAACCATTGACGAGCGCGCCGACGAAACCGAGATCGTTGACGCAGCGCTGAAGCTCCTGCGTCGCCGCGTAAGGGTCCTGCAATGGCAGGGCTGCGAAGGCGAGGAAACGATCCGGCCGTCTGGCGCATTCTTCGGCGAGGACGTCGTTCGCCCGCCGCGCGATCTCGATCGCCTTCTTCCTGTCGGGAATGGCCTGCACCGCCGGCGCGTTCAGCGACAGGATCATGGTTTCGATGCCATGCGCATCCATCAGCTTCAGGCGCGTATCCTGAATGTCGAGCAGGCGGTGCTGCAATTCCTTCCAGTAATCGCCGGGTACGAACCCGGCCGAATCCTGAAGCGTTTCCGGGATTGCGAAATGCT
Organism: Agrobacterium sp. 16-172Ci; assembly: GCF_053522725.1. Classification (NCBI taxonomy): domain Bacteria; kingdom Pseudomonadati; phylum Pseudomonadota; class Alphaproteobacteria; order Hyphomicrobiales; family Rhizobiaceae; genus Agrobacterium; species Agrobacterium sp. 16-172Ci. The sequence goes on along the minus strand of NZ_JBNWBW010000030.1, from coordinate 62,564 downwards.
CCTCGAGAGCGACCTTGCCTTGCATGTGGTTTCCTCCGAATTCACTCTTTGATTTGCCGCCCGAGAGGCGATCAATATTGGCCCTTGGGTTCCAGCCCGAGCATGCTCTGGCCGATCATGGTGCCCACGGCGTCCCAGTTCATGCTGATATGGCGGCCGACCGCATTCGCATCCCGCCAAGCCCGCTGCACCGGGTTGGAAAGATCGAGCCCGACGCCGCCGGTGGAATCGTTGAGCGCCTGCACGGCGCGCAGGGCGAGAGACACCGCAAAGGACTGGCCGCGACGGCTGAGAAGGCGGTCATCCACCGTAAATTCCGCCCGGCCTTCGATCCTTGCCTGCGAGAGCGCCTGTGCGCGGGCAACATCGCGCAGCAATATTTCGCAAGCCGCATCGACGCTGGCCGCTGCTTCCGCGACGCGCAGCTGGATGGTCGGAAATTCGGCCATGCGATTATTGCCGCCCGCCACCGCACCGCGCGTCACCCGGCCGCCGACATGATCGACGTAAGCCGCAAGCGCACCCCTGGCCGCGCCGACGCCGGCCGCCGCGAGACAGGAGGGAATGCCGGTCAGAAGCGGCATGTTGAACAGGCCTTCCTCCGCATAATATTTTCCACCGGGCGTCTTTCCGCTGGTAGCGTCCGGAAAGGTCAGAACCCGATGTCCGGGAACGAAGACATCGTCGAGAACGAGCGTCTTGGAACCCGTGCCGGCCAGCCCCACCACATGCCAGGTATCTTCAATGGTATATTCGCTCGCGGGAACGAGCAGGAAGGCCGGAACCGGCTTTCCCTCGCCCTGCGGCGGCAGGATGGCGGCGCAGAGAGACCATTGCGCATTCTCGCAGCCCGAGGCGAAGGCCCATTTGCCGCTGAGGCGGTAACCGCCATCCGCGAGCTCCGCCATCTTTACGGGCGCATAGGAGCCGCATAGCAGTGCATCGGGGTTTTCACCCCAGACATCGGTCTGCGCCTCTTCCGGAAACATCGCCAGCAGCCATTGATGGGCCGACAGCAGGCCAGCGACCCAGCCGGTCGACGCACAGGCGGCCGAAAGCTCGATATTGGCCTCGACGAGCTCGGCGAAGTCACCGCCCTTGCCGCCGAAGGCGCGGGGTTTGACGATATCGAAATACCCGATGCCACGTAGCGCCTCGATGTGGCTGGCAGGAACGCGCCGGGCCTCCTCCGTCTGCCGGGCGCTCGCCCGGAAAAGATCGGCTATGCCGGTAACGCGGCTTGGGAGGCGGGCACGCGGGTTCGTTTGCGCCGGCAGCGGCGCATGGCTCATATCGTTCATGATTGTCTCCTTGCGGACTTTACTGGCCGGACTTTACCGGCCGGATGTTGCTGGCCGGAGGTTATCCCGCCGGGATTATCTGGGCGGCGATGATCAGGCGGGCAGGCTCGCGGGGCTTGCGGCGCAATATTGGGCGTTTTCGTAAAGCAACGGCCGTGTCGTCTCGCTGACATCGGCCGAGACAACCTGCCCGATGAAGACGGTATGGGTTCCGTAAGGCATCGCCGCGACCCGGCGGCAGGCGATGGCGGCATGGGCCGTGGGCAGATAGAGAACGCCATTGTCGTGGCGCTGCCATTGACCGTCGCGAAAACGCTCTTCCGGCGACACCTTGCCGCTAAAGGCATCCGACAGGGCAATCTGATCCTGCGTTAGCACATTGACGATGAAATCGGGTCGGCACAGCAGCAGTTCATGCAGCAGGGTGCGATTGTTCAGGCAAACCAGCAGGGACGGCGGCTCCATAGAGACCGAAGTGACGGCCGTGACCGTCATGCCGTGATCGCGCTGATCACCTGAAGCACAGGCCGTGATAACCGTCACAGTCGCCGGAAAACGACGCATTGTTGAACGGAAATTCTGACCGACGCCTTCAGGCGCAAGGCTGCTCAGGCCAAACAATGCTGATGTCATGAGATCCTCCCAAATCCTGCATTCTTATTTATTTGCGTTTGCAATATTTGTCAATGCAAATGTTGTTTGTCATTTTTTGTGCGTGGGAGAACGCCGCATTCCCCGTCTTATGGGGCGAAGCTATTGAAACGGATGGATTGTGCCGGTACAGCCGATAGGCGCACATCAGCATCTGCGCAGATGGTTCTCAAACGGGGATTTGCTCGTGTCCTATCAATTCACCGATTCGGTACCCTACCTGCTCAACTGGGTGGGCGTTCGGCTTGGCGAGCGCTTTTCGGTAAGACTGGCCTCCTATGACATCACCCTGCCGATGTATCGCGTGCTGGCGACGCTGCGGCAGCAGGAGAGCAAGACGCTGACCGAGCTTTCAGACATGGTATCGGTGGAGATTTCCACGCTGTCCCGGCTTGTGGGGCTGATGGTCCGGCGTAACCTCGTCAGCCGCGAACGGCCGCTCGACAATGCGCGCATCGTGCGCATCACCCTCACCCCGAAGGGCGAGGAACTGGCCGACGAACTCATGCCCATCGCCGCCATGTTCGAAAAAACCGCAATCGAAGGCCTCGACCCGGCCGAAGTGAAACTCTTCAAAAGCATACTGCGCCATATCGGCCGCAACATTGCCGGCCTCTGATACCGATAGCCGGCGAACTAGCGCCCGGCGGCTGTATTGCGGTTTTCAGGGTGGCGCGTAGCGTTCCGGCCACCTCCAGACGCGCACGGTCAAAACTCCGGGGAAATACCGCCGACAGGGCAGGCCCCGGGGACAGCGCCATATTGCAATACGATGTCATTGGCGTCGCGCACCACAAACCAGAGATTCGGATAGCGCCGTTTAAGTTCCGCCCGCTCCGGCGTCGCCGGAAGTTGCGGCCTGCCCTGTCCATCCTAGCACATCGCGCCGGCGCAGGGCTTCAAGAAGCGCGCGCGCCATTTTCGGGTTCATCCTCAAGAAGCAAGATTCGCAATGACTTCCCCCGGAAATGGATTCTGCCATTCCCACCACTGGTCGAGAAATGTTGCAACTACATTGCAGGAGGGCGGGCAGACAATTCGACTTCTACCACCTTACAGCAGATAATCCGACGGCATTGCGTGCGTTGTACGCTGACCTCACTCTGGAAATGTCACAGTTGCGCCGTTCCAGGCCTGTACCCGTGTCTCGCATAAAACCGGTCAAGCTCACGCTGCTGCGGCATCTCACCGGTATAGATGGCGATATAGTCCGGAATCCTCTGCATCCGCACCGCCACATCTTCCTCGGACTGCATGGAAATGTAGCCGATCTGCACCAGATAGGTGGTCCGGGCGCGCACATCCGCCGTGTTTTCATTGTGGCCGAACCGCACGAACATACGTGCAAGCGCCGTCATTCTCATCTCGTCGGCCTTGCGAACCTCCGCAAGAATCTCGTCGGACTGAAGGGCCCAGCTTCGAACGGCGAATTCAAATCTGCTGTCGAAAAGCGCGGGATCCAGCCAGCAATCGAAAACATTCAGCATGGCTTCGGCCAGCGTCTCGGCATAGGCTTCGGATTGCCGGACGATGCTTCCGGTATTTTTTTCCCGCCAGCGGGCGACAAGCGCGGCCAGCAATTCCTCCCGGTCCTTGAAGAACCAGTAGAAGCTCGTGCGCGACAGATTTAGCTTTTTCGCCAAAGGCAGGATTTTGACGGAATCCACCCCCGATTCCAGCAGAGCCTGATAGGCGGCCTCGAGCCACCCCTCCTGCGATCCACGCCAGCCGATGTCGTTCAATGTCGCTTCCATGACGCGTTCGTAGCAAATCGGTCTCTTCGCGACAAGCGGTATGTACACCCATGTCAAAAGGAAAGACAATTGTGTTTTGTAAATTGACACAAGTGTACATTCCCGCTTAGCCTTGAGACAGAAACCCTTTTGGAGCAGGCTATGTCGAGCGATCCCCTTCTTCAGCCCTACCAGCTAAAACACCTCACACTGCGCAACCGCATCATCGTCACCTCGCACGAACCCGCCTATCCCGAGGATGGCATGCCGAAGGGGCGTTACCGCGCCTACACGGTGGAGCGGGCGAAGGGCGGCGTTGCGCTCACAATGACGGCCGGTTCCGCCGCCGTCTCCAGAGACAGCCCGCCCGTCTTCAACAACCTGCTCGCCTACAAGGATGAAATCGTCCCGTGGATCCGGGAAATGACCGACGCCGTGCATGAAGAGGGTACGGCTATCATGATCCAGCTCACCCATCTCGGCCGCCGCACCCGCTGGGACAAGGGCGACTGGCTGCCGATCCTTGCGCCATCCCATCACCGCGAAGCGGCGCATCGGGCTTTTCCCAAGAAGATCGAGGACTGGGATATCGAGCGCATCATCAAGGACTTCGCCGACGCCGCCGAACGCATGAAGGCGGGCGGAATGGACGGGGTGGAGCTGGAAGCCTATGGCCATCTGATCGACCAGTTCGTCTCGCCGCTGACCAACGAACTGGACGGCCCCTATGGCGGCCCGCTTGAAAACCGCATGCGTTTCTGTCTCGACGTTTTCAAGGCGATGCGCGAACGCGTGGGCGACGATTTCATCCTCGGTGTCCGCTACACCGCCGACGAATGTCTTGAGGGCGGCACCGGACAGGCAGAAGGCATCGAAATCGCCAGACGCCTGAAGGACAGCGGCCTGATCGATTATCTCAATGTCATCAGGGGTCATATCGACACCGACCCGGGCCTGACCGACGTCATCCCCATTCAGGGCATGGCCAATGCACCGCATCTCGATTTCGCCGGTGAAATCCGCGCCGCGACCAGTTTCCCGACATTCCACGCCGCCAAGATCCCCGATGTCGCCACCGCGCGCCACGCCATCGCCGCCGGCAAGGTGGACATGGTGGGCATGACCCGCGCCCACATGACCGATCCGCATATCGTGCGCAAGATCATGGAAAAACGCGAGGAAGATATTCGCCCCTGCGTGGGCGCCAATTATTGTCTCGACCGCATCTATCAGGGCGGTCTCGCCTTCTGCATTCACAATGCGGCAACGGGCCGTGAGGAAACCATGCCGCACGAGATACCCAAAGCGGCGGAACGCCGGAAGGTGGTGATCGTCGGCGCCGGACCGGCCGGGCTCGAGGCCGCGCGCGTCTGTGCCGAACGCGGCCATGAGGTCGTCGTGTTCGAGGCCGCCAACAATCCCGGCGGCCAGATCCGGCTGACGGCGCAAAGCGAACGCCGCCGGGAGATGATCAGCATCATCGACTGGCGCATGAGCCAGTGCGAGAGACTGGGCGTTACCTTTCACTTCAACAACTGGGCCGAAGCGGACACAGTTCTTTCGGAGAACCCTGACGTGGTCATCATCGCCACGGGCGGCTTGCCGCATACCGATGTACTTTCCCGCGGCAACGATCTCGTCGTCTCGGCATGGGATATCATTTCAGGAGACGTCAAGCCGGGAACGAATGTACTGGTTTTCGACGATGCCGGCGATCATGCCGGTCTGCAAGCCGCCGAATTCCTCGCAAAAGCCGGGGCGAAAGTGGAGATCATGACGCCCGACCGCGCCTTCGCCCCGGAAGTCATGGCCATGAACCTCGTTCCCTATATGCGCTCGCTGCAAAAACGCGATGTGACTTTCACCGTTACCTACCGGCTGGAAGCGGTGGAAAGAAACGGCAACCAGCTCATTGCCCATGTCGGCAGCGATTATGGCGGCGTGACGAAATCGAGAACCGTCGATCAGATCGTCGTCAACCACGGCACCATCCCGCTGGACGACCTTTATTTCGAACTCAAACCCGGTTCGAAAAACCTCGGGGAAATCTCCTACGACGCCCTGCTTGCAGGAGCGGCCCAAGCGGTCGAGCGCAACCCGGAAGGCGCCTACCGGCTCTTCCGGATCGGCGATGCGGTCGCCGCACGCAATACCCATGCGGCGATCTACGATGCGCTCCGTCTGGCGAAGGATATTTGAGGCTGGCGTTCCCGACACACAGAGGCAGAACAAATCTGCCTCTGTCGCGATGTAATCCTGAGTGCAGGAGCGGCTTCAAGCCTGAATCAAGGCAATGCCCCGGTTCTTGAACCCCAACGTCACATCGCTCGCCGCCGGCAGGCTGGTCTCCACGGCATGGTCGACGATGAAAAGCGTACCGATATCGGTTTCCACCTCATATTCAACGTGACCGCCGAGATAGGCGCTGTGCAGCACCCTTCCGGCAAGCCCCTGCGCACCCGGTTGTCCGATGGAAATCGAGCCGGGGCGGACCGCAAGCTCTGCGGGACCCGGCCGGGCGTTGCGGGCCGCGACCCGATGATCGATCCCCCCGACGCGGATCAGCGCATCGGCGCCCTCAACGCCAATGACCTCGCAACCGACGACATTCGCCTCACCCATGAAATCGGCGATGAAAGCGGAGGCCGGGGCCTCGTAAAGATCGCGTGGCGCACCCGACTGGGCGATTTCGCCATCCTTCATCACGATGATCCGGTCGGAAACGGCCAGCGCCTCATCCTGATCATGCGTGACATAGACGGCAGTAAAGCCAAGCCGCTGCTGCAATTCGCGGATTTCGGTGCGGACCCGGCGGCGGAGGCGGGCATCAAGGTTGGAAAGCGGCTCGTCCAGCAGCAGCACCTGCGGCTCGAGCACAAGAGCGCGGGCAACCGCCACGCGCTGCTGTTGGCCGCCGGAAAGTTCGGCAGGCAGGCGGTGGCCCATGCCGGCAAGGCCGACGAGCTTCAGCCCCTCTTCCGCCCTTTCCCGCGCTTCCGCCTTGCGCAGCCCGGAGGATTGCAGACCATAGGCGACATTGTCGAGCGCCGTCATATGCGGGAAAAGCGCATAGGACTGGAAGACCATCGAGACATCGCGCTCATTGGCGGGCAGCATGGTCACATCCTTGTCGCCGATGAGAATACGGCCCGAGGTCGGATGCTCGAGGCCCGCCAGCATGCGCAGCGTCGTCGTCTTGCCGCAGCCGGAGGGACCGAGCAGGGTTACCAGCGTGCCGGGCTCGATGGTGAGCGAAAGGTCGGGAATGGCGGTGAAGGCGCCGAAGGTCTTGCGGACATTCTGAAAGGTAACGGAGCCGGGCTTTACGGAAATCATGCGGTTTTCTCCTGAGCGAGAGGAACGGAGGAAGCGGAAGGCAGGCCGGCGACGCGGTTTTCGCGCCGCAGGCGACGCTCGCCGACAATGAGCTGGAAGCCGGTAATAACGGTGATCATCACCACGATCAGCATGGAGGAATAAGCAATCGCCACCCCATATTCACCGTTCTCGACAAGGCCGACGATATAGGAGGTCGCCATGTTGTATTCGGCGCTGACGAGGAAGATAACGGCGCTGATGGAGGTGATGGCGCGCACGAAGGAATAGACCAGTGCGGCCGTGATTGCGGGCCTCAAGAGCGGCAGGATGACCTTGCGGATGGTGCGGAAACTATTGGCCCGCAGCGTCAGCGAGGCCTCGTCGAGGCTCTTGTCGAGCTGGCTCATCGCCGCGATGCCGCCGCGCACGCCGACCGGCATGTTGCGGAACACGAAGCAGGCGATGAGGATCAGCGCCGAGCCGGTCATTTCCACCGGCGGCAGGTTGAACGCCATGATATAGCTGACGCCGATGACCGTGCCGGGAATGGCAAAGCTCATCATCAGCGCGAATTCGAACAGGTTCCGCCCGGCGAATTTCTGCCGCACGATGATATAGGCGGTCAAAAGACCGACGGCGGCGGTGAGCGGCGCGGAAACCAGCGCGATCTTCATGGTCGTCCAGAACGAGTTCCAGGCAACGCCCGTCCAGGCAATCGAGCCATTGGAGAAGCTGACGGAAAAGGCGCGGAGGTAGTGGTCGAGCGTCAGGGAATTGTCGAGACCCCATGTCTTCACGAAACCGCCCACAAGGATCATGCCATAAACAACGATGGTGAAGACCATCCACGGCACGACGACGGCGTGAACGCCGATGGACAGGCCGCGCGGTAGCGCGATATGCGCGCCGCTGTCACCCTTGCCCGTCACCGTGGCGAAATTCTTGCCTGCCAGCCAGAAGCGTTGGGCAAGGAAGGCCGAAAGCGTGAAGCACAGGAGGATGATCGCCAGAACCGCAGCACGCGACGGATCGTTCTGCGAGCCGACGACGGCAAAGAAGATTTCCGTCGACAGCACGCCATGGGTGCCGCCAAGCACCAGCGGATTGCCGAAATCCGCCATGCTCTCGATAAAGCCGATGAGGAACGCATTGGCGAGACCGGGTTTCATCAGCGGCAGCGACACCCGCCAGAAGGTGCGCCAGCGGTCGGCGCGCAGCGTCTGCGAGGCTTCTTCCATCGACGGGCTGACGCCTTCAACCACGCCGATCAGCACCAGAAACGAGATGGGCGTGAAGGAAAGGACCTGCGCGATCCAGATGCCGGTCATGCCATAAAGCCAGCGACCGGGCTCAATGCCGAAGAGATAGGAAAGCCATTCGGTGACGACACCGGCGCGACCGAAAAGCAGTGTCAGGGCAAGGCCGATGACGAAAGGCGGTGTGATGATCGGCAGAACGGTGAGAAGCCGCAGGCCCTTCTTGAAGGGAAAGCGCGTGCGGGTGGCGATCAGCGCAAAGCCGAGACCGAGCACGGTCGAACCGAAGGCGGTCATCAGCGCCAGAAACAGCGTCCGCCAGGCAACGCCACAACGCTCTTCGCCCACCACGCAGCCAAGGCTCCAGATGCCGGGATCCTGAATATTGCGGATGAAACCATCGGCGTTGAAGGAGCCATCGAAATCCTGAACGGATGCGACCAGCATACTGCCGATCGGATAAAAGACAAAAACCGTGACGAGGAAAACCAGAACGGAAATGGCACCGACGACGAAGGCGTCGCCTTTCATGACGCCGCGCTCGGCGAGACCTAAGGCGAAAAGCAGCACGAAGACGAACGACACTACGACGGCACCGGCACCCATGGAAGGTTGGCCATCGGCAAGCATGCCGAAGAGGTTTTCGCTCACCGTCCAGCTCCAGCCGCTAAAGCCGATGGCCAGCCCCTGCAAGGCGAGGAAAACGAGCCCGGCAGCGCCGATAATGGCAAGCAGCCTGCCGCGCCGCATCGGATCGCCTACAGGCCGGACAAGGCATGCGGCGAGGAAAAAGACAACGACGCCGACCAGCCATGGTTTTCCATAGGACAATATTTGCAGCACACCGGGCGCATTGCTGGCGGAAGAGAAAAATCCGGAAAGCCAGCGGAAGCTGAAAAAGCCGCCTTCGATGCGATACCAGGGAAGAAGAATGAGGGCAAAAGCCCCGAGCGCCAGGACGATGTCCAGCCTGCGATTGCCACGTGTCATGGCCGACCTCGCTTATTTCATGCCGATGAAAGAGTGGCGGACACCCCGGCTAAAAAAGCCGGGATGCCTGTCGCCGGAGTTAAGATCAGTTGGCGACCGCACCAACTTCGCGGTCCCAGCGCTCCAGAAGCGCCTTGCGCTTGGCCGGGTCGCCATAGGTCTTGAAGTCGTAGTCGATGAGCTTGATGTCTTCGAACTTCGGCGCTTCCTTCGGCACTTCCGCCGTCTTGTTGGAGGGCAGCTGGAAGGACTTGGCATCCTTCATGCGCGACTGCACCTCCGGCGTCAGCGCCCAGTCGTACCAGGTCTTCGCGTTGTCGAGGTTGCGGGCGCCCTTGATTATCGACATGGAGCCGATCTCGTAACCCGTCCCTTCGCAGGGCGCGATGGACTTGACGGGGAAACCTTCCGCAGTCTGCGCCACCGCATCATGCATGAAGACGATGCCGAGCGCCGTTTCGCCGCGTGCCGCCGCCTTGACCGGTGCCGAGCCGGATTTGGTATATTGCGAAATATTGGCGTTGAGCTTCTTCAGATAATCAATCGCCTGATCTTCGCCCATGATCTGCACCAGCGAGGCAAGCGCCGTATAGGCGGTGCCGGACGAATTCGGATTGGCGATCTGGATTTCGCCCTTCAGTTCCGGCGCCAGCAGATCGGCCCAGCACTTCGGCTCCTTGTAACCCTTGGACTTGAAGATTTCGGTATTGTAGCCCCAGCCCAGCGCACCGGCATAAACGCCGACCGTCCTGTAGCCGGTGCTTTCCGCCTGCTTCACGGCCCAGTCCTGCAATTGGTCCAGCATCGGTGATTTGTATTCGAGCGTCAGGTTCTCGGACGCCGCCTGCATGTGCGGATCGCCGGTGCCGGCCCACCAGATGTCGGTCTTCGGGTTGCGGGCTTCCGCGCGCACCTTGGCATAGGTCTCGCCCGAAGACAGGCGCACCATATTGACCTTGATGTCGTGTGACTTTTCAAAATCGCCCTTCATCTGTTCGCAGATGACGACATCGGCCGAGCAGATCAGGTTCAGTTCGCCCGCCGCCTGCGCGGAAACGGCGCTGAGTGCCGTGCCGGCAAAAAGCAGGGTGGAAAGTATCGTCAGTCGCATGGTTATCCTCCTGTAGCTTGCGTCTGAATTCTTGGGCCGCGCGCAGACATGGCGCTGCCGGTCGCGGCGCCCTGCGGCGCGCGCGCTGTCTTTTGCGGGATGTGGGTTTTGGCCCTACTGGGTCTGGCTCGGGTGGATTTCGCTGTCGAAGCGGCTCAATAACCGACTTCGCTCTTCCGGCTGTCCGAAGGTGGCGAAGTCGTAATCCACCATCTTGATCATCGATATGTCAGGTGCGGTCAGCGGCAATGTCGCCCGGGCGTTGGAAGGCACCTGGTTCTGGCCGGCCGCGGCCCCGGTCGCCTGCCCTTCCGGGCTCAACGCAAATTCCACGAAATCCTGCGCAAGGGCCGTATTGCGGTTGCCCTTGACGATGCTGACCGCCCCGATCTCGTAACCGGTGCCCTCGCAGGGGGCGACGATAACAAGCGGAAACCCTTCGGTCTTCTGCGTCACTGCATCATGCATGAAGGAAATTCCGATCAGGACTTCGCCCCGCGCCGCCGCCTTCACCGGTGCAGCACCCACCTTGGTATAGCCCACGACGTTCTGGTTGAGCTTCGCCACGAACCCGAAAGCTTCCTCCTCGCCGAAGAGCTGGACGAGAGTGGCCAGCATGGTGAAGGCCGTGCCTGAATAGTTCGGATTGCCGGTCAGGATATGGCCGCGATAGACATCCTTCGCCAGATCCTTCCAGCAGGTCGGCGCCGGCAGATTGTTCTTCGCAAGCAGTTCCGAATTATAGGCAAAGCCCAGCGCGCCGGCATAAATTCCCGCAGACCGCGATCCAGACATCACCGAGAAATTCTGCGCCCACGGCAGCAAATCCTGCTGATGGACAGGCCGGTATTCATCCAGCAGCCCTTCAGACCCCGCCTGCAAATGGGTATCGCCAGTACCGCCCCACCAGACATCGACAGTGGGATGGGATCGTTCGGCCCGAATCTGGTCGAGAATTTCGCCGGTGCTCTTGCGCACCATCGAAATCTCGAGACCGGCCCTGGCTTCGAAAGCCCGCTGCATGGTCACGCACCAGGCCTCGTCGACGCCGCAAAGGACGTTCAACTTCGGCTCGGCCATGCCATGCCCTGCGCCGCACAGCCATAAAGCCATGCTCGCCGCAAGTGCGGTCAATGCTTTCAATTAAGCCTCCCTGCCCGGAACCTCCCCGTTCCAGTCTCCACCTACAGCATGTCACATCCTGTCCGCACCGCAATCGAAGAATGGTTACCAATCTTTCACCGCACCGCCGAACAAGATTACAGATATTACAATTATGACAGGGGCGATAACCAGCGAGCCTTTGAAGATCGCCGCCGCAATGCCTATGATGATGGCGGGAGGAAAGTGCAGTGCTTAATCAGAAGGTTCGCATTCTGATCGTCGAGGACGATCCGGATATGGCCGAGCTCATCTCGGACCTCATCGAGGCGGAGGGCTGGCTGCCCACCTGCGCGCGCTCCGCCGAGGAGGCGGACGAGATATTGGCAAGGGACAGGATGCAGCTTGTGCTGGTCGATCACAATCTGCCGGGCACATCCGGACGCACCTTCGCCCAGCGGCTGCGCAGCCAGATCGACATCGGCATCGTCATGGTCACTGCCGCCGGCAGCGCCGCCGACCGGGTTCTCGGGCTTGAGACCGCAGCCGACGATTATGTGGTCAAACCCTTCGAACCCATCGAACTCACGGCCCGGATCAAAGCTGTTCTACGCCGAACGATCCCTTCGCTGAAACAGGAGAAGGACAGCGATCATGGGCGCGGGGCGCTTCGCCTCGGCGACTGGGCAATCGATCTCGATGCACGCCGCGCCGTCTGCCTCGCGGACCGTAGCCGGACACTGACCACCGCCGAATTCGCGCTTCTGGAAATACTGGCGGAAACACCCAACCAGCCCGTCAGCCGCTCCCAGATTCTCGACAGGCTGGGTTCGGAGAGCGACCGTTACATCGACAGAAATGTCGACGTGCTGGTGCTGCGGCTGAGGCGCAAGATAGAGATCAATCCCGACCTGCCGCGCCATATCAAGACGCGCCGCGGCAAGGGTTATGTGCTCCACACCGATGAGGGCGAGCTTTCCCCGTGATCAGCCGCTCCTTCCTTTCCTCCATCGCCTTTCGCCTGCCCTTTGCGATTGTCTTTACCTGCCTCCTCGTCTTCAGCCTTTCCGCCATCGCCATTTATGGCCTGCAGCGCGCCCGCGATGAAATGGCGGCCTATGGGTTGCAGGCCTTTTCAAGCCTCGCCAAGGCGTCGCTGGTCTCGCGGCAGGTCTCCGATCTCGTCTCCAGCGCACCGTTCCTGATGAACGCCGCCTCGCCCTATCGCGTTTCCAGCGAAAGCCGCTCGGTGGTCCAGCAGGTCGATATTTTGCTCGAAATGACAGGACCGGACAACGGTGAGCGGATCACCCGTGGCTTTGCCAGCGAACGCATCGTTGAACTCCTCCAGATCATCCGGGAACAGACGCTCGATCTTGCGAAGGATGCCGATGCGGCACAGGGCCACAAGGCGGAAGCGGCAGCGGCGCTCGGCGAAATCGCCACCGGTCAGGGCATCCTCGATCCGGAACTGCGCCGGCGAATGAACGGCATCGTACAGGCCGCATCCGCATCCGACAGCCTGTTCCAGCTTGGCGAACTGCGCCGCCGCTACGTGGCGGAAACGACGGCGCGCCAGCAGGGCTATCCCGGCGAGCGCCTGCCCATGGCCGAGTTGCAGCCCTATGAGCGGGTCTTCGAAGCCCAGAGCCGTTACCTTCTGGAAATGTTCGCGATCCGCGCCTCGGTCTCCCGCCTTCACACCGTCTCGCGGGATCTTTCCCATGTGACCGAAACCCAGGGCGATGCGGTTGCGCGCAGCCTGAACGAAGACCTGATTTCGACTTCCGATGCCCTCAACCGGCTGCTGATCATTGTTGCCGTCGCCTCGCTTCTGGTTCTCATCGTGGCGATCTTCTCGATCCGCTCGGTAATGCGTGTCTCGCGCGGGATCGTGACGCTCTCCAATGGCATGAATGCCCTCGCCAAGGGAGATAAGGATGTCGGCCCGCCCTCCTATACCGGCCCCGAGACGGAGTTGATCCGGCTGCTCGATGCGTTTCGCGCCTTCCATGACAGCGTCGACCGCGTCTCGCGCCTCAGGCGTACGGCCGAAGCGGCGGCCCGCACCATCCGCTCGACCTTCCGCACCATGAACGAGGGAATTGCACTCTTCGATCCGGCCGGCCGGCCCATCACCATGAACCGTCGCATCATCGAACTCGTCGGACGCTCCGGCTCGTCGCGAAAACTGCCGCTTCGGAGGTTTGTCGAACCGATCCCGGAAATCGACCCGGCTCTGCTGCCCTTCGATGCAGAGCCGGGAGAATTGCTCGACCGCGCAGTCCTGCGCCATCGCACCGACGATCAGCGGGTGATTGAAGTATCGATGTCACGCCAGCCGGATGGCGGCATCGTGCTGCTCGCCCGCGATGTGACCGCTCTCGATCGCCAGGAAGCGGAAGCCGTCAAAGCCCAGAGGCTCGATGGCATCATGCGCATGACCCATCAGGTCAGCCATGAGGTGGGCAACATGATCGGCATTATCACCGGCAGTCTAGGACTTCTGGAGCGGGAAGCCGGTTTCAACGATCGCCAGAAGCGGCACATCGCCCGCATCCGCAAGGCGGCGGACCGCGGCCGGTCTCTGGCCAGCAGCATGCTTACCATCGGTAGCCAGCAGCCGATTCATCCAAGCGTCATCAATGTCGCAAGCCTGCTGCGCGGCATGGCCGATATTCTCGAAATCGCCGTCGGCCCCAAATGCCGGATCGCGCTCGATATCGAGGGCGATCTTCCTTCGATACCGCTGGACCCGGCCCTTTTTGAACAATCCATTCTCAATCTCTGCCTGAACGCCGCAGCCGCCATGCCCGATGGCGGCCTGATTTCGATCGAGGCCGCTTCGGGCAAAGATACGCTGGTGATCGCCGTCACCGACGAGGGCATCGGCATGACGCCGGAGGCCGTGGACAAGGCCTTCGAGCCCTATTTCACCACGCGGGGCGACCATGGCGGTGCAGGTCTCGGCCTCGCGATGGTCTACGGCTTCGTGCGCCAGAGCGGCGGCGAAGCGCATATCAGTTCCAGACCCGGCGAAGGCGCAAGGGTGGAACTGACTTTTCCGGCAAATGCCGGTCACACCTAGCGGGCAAGCTGTGCGGATTCGATCGAATCCGCCAGTATCTCCAGCCCAAGGTCGATTTCCGAATCCGATACCGTCAGCGCCGGCGCAATGCGGAAGACGCCGCCCATGCCGGGCAGCTTGACGATATTCATGCTGAGGCCACACAACATCGCCTCCTGCATGATGCGCGCACCGAGTTCGAAACCGGGGGCTTTCGTATGCCGGTCGGCGACGACTTCAAGTCCGAGCAAAAGCCCGCGCCCGCGCACATCTCCAACGCATTCGAACCGCTGCTGCAGCGAGAGCAGCCCCTCCTTCAAACGGTTTCCGCGGGCAATTGCCTGTTCCACCAGCCCATCACGCGCCACCACATCGAGAACCGTCACGCCGACAGCCGCCGGCAGCGGATCGGAAACATGGGTCGTATAGAACAGGAAACCCCTCTCGAAGGCCTTCTGTTCGACGTCTGCGCTCGTCATCACCGCCGCAAGCGGCAGGCCGGCGCCGAGCGTCTTCGACAGCGTCATGATATCGGGCGTCACCCCATCGCGCTGGAAGGCGAACATATGCCCGGTCCGGCCAACACCGGTCTGGGCTTCATCGAGGATGAGCAGCATGCCGCGCTCCTCGCACTTTTTCTTTAGCGAAGCGAGATAACCGACCGGCAGTTCGAGGATACCGCCGCTCGACAGGATCGGCTCGGCAATGAAGGCGGCAAGATTGCCGGTCGACTGGCGATCTATCAGTTCGAAAGCATCGTCGAGTTCCGCCTGCCAGTCATTCGATCCATCGGGATTCTTGAAACGCGGACGATAGGCATTCGGCGCGGGAATAACGAGTGAACCGGCCGTGGCCGGGCCATAACCCCTGCGGCCGGCGCTATAGGTGGCGGAGGCCGCAGCGCCGGTCATGCCGTGCCAGCTCTGCGCGAAAGCGACGATCTCATGCCCGCCGGTCACAAGCTTCGCCATGCGGATCGCCGCCTCGTTGGATTCAGCCCCGGTGGTTAGCAATTGCACGCGATCAAGACCCGGCGCGAGCGCCGCCAGCCGCGCCGCCAGGTCGACGACCGGGCGGGACAACATGCCGGAAAAGAGATGGGCGACCGATGCCATCTGCCGGTTGACGGTGGCAACGATATCCGGATGGGTATGCCCGAGCAAAGCGCTCATCTGGCCGGAGGTGAAATCGAGAATGGCGCGCCCATCCGCATCATAGACGAAACTTCCCTCAGCCCGTTCGACGATGATCTCCTCGAAGGCCGGTCCGTAGCGGGTCAGATGTTTATTGGCGGCCTCCCAGAAAGCCGGTTCGTCATTGAGCGAGGCGAAGTTCTTCGCAAGCTTGTCCATGGCACATTACCCAAGAGTTTATCTTGCGGAAACATAACAACCCATTGCCACCTCAGTCCAATTGATAGTATTTTACTCCGATATCGATAATTTTGATATCGCCATGCTCGACCTTACGCTGCTGAAGAATTTTATCATTGTCGCTCGCGCCGGCTCCATCAGCGTCGCCGCAGCGCAGATCGGACGCACCCAATCCGCGCTCAGCACCCAGATGCAGCGGCTGGAAGAGCTGGTCGGCCATACCCTGCTGCAGCGAACGGGTTCTGGAGTGCGCGTAACTGCGGCGGGCGAGAGACTGCTTGCCCATGCCAGCGCCCTGCTTGCCCGGCATGATGAAATCCTTGCCGATATGGGCGAGGCGACGCTGCAAGGAACCGTGAGCCTTGGCTGCCCTGAAGATTATTCCATCGCCTTCCTGCCGGAACTGCTGAGAGGCTTCTTCGGCACCTACCCGAAAGTCGATCTGCGCATGGTCTGCGCACCCACGACGGAACTGCGCCCCCTCCTACAACGCCGCCAGATCGACATGGCGCTGGTTTCGCAATCCGATCCGGATCACCGCGACGTGCTCCGCAGGGAAAGCTTCGTCTGGGTGGCGGACAGGCCGGAGCCGGATCTCCTCGCCAAGGATGTGCTGCCGCTGGCGCTCTCCGCGCCCGTGACGCTGGATCACCGCGCGGCGTGCGACGCCATGGAAGCCGCCAATCGCCGCTACCGCGTCGCCTTCGCCAGCAACAGCCTTTCCGGCCTCATCGCAATCGCGCGCTCCGGCCACGCCATCAGCGTGCTGACAAGGACAGCCGTTCCAGCCGACCTTCATATCGTCAAAAGCGGGCTACCACCCCTGCCGACGATCGGCATTGCCATCGAGTTTGCCGATACGCAGACATCGTCGGCAGCCAGGGCGCTGGGCGATCACATCCGCACCGTTCTTCCCGGTCTTAGCCTGTAGCGTCAGGTTAATCCGGGCTTCGGAATCGCCTGGAACTTCGCCAGGCTATCAAGCGGCTGCATGCTATCCTTGTACAACGATCCGGGCACCGGGCTTTACCCGGTTGTAGAGGTCGATGATATCCTGATTCAGAAGACGAATGCAGCCGGCCGATACAGCCTTGCCGATTGAGCCTGGATCATTCGTGCCGTGAACACGATAATATGTATCCCTGCCATCCTTATGCATATACAGCGCTCGGGCACCCATCGGGTTCGACGGGCCGCCATCGACTCCATCCTTGTTCGGGCCGTAATGCGCGGGGTTCCTTGCGACCATTTCAGGTGTTGGGATCCAGCGAGGCCAGGCAGCTTTTCGCGCAATAATCGCGTCGCCACCATCGAAGGCGCGCGCAACAGGGCCGACACCCACGGCATATCGGATCGCCTTACCGCCGGGTTGAATCAGATAAAGGAAACGCGCTCGTTGATCGACGATGATCGTACCGGGCTTTTCGTCCGTGGCATAGCTTACGACCTGTCGCACGAACTCGGGATTCATTTTTCCGGTATTAACGCCGGCAATATGAAAACCGGCATCCGTCTTTTCGCCATACATAAGCACCGGGTCGGTTCCGATCGGGGCTGCCTCCCGATCTTCGACACGCTCATTGGAAGGGCGCGGCGCAGCGCCGGGAATACGGTCGGCATTGCTTGCGCAAGCGGTGAGGAAGATTGTCAACGCGACGGCCATCGGCCTGCGAGGAGAAACAATTAGACGAATCATGGGAGCCTGCTGGAATTGGTTGGAGCCTATAAAACGTGGCTGAAGCTCCAACCTTAAGGCTGCCTTAAACCGTAGTCCGGTCACTCCTGCGGCAGAATAAGCGTCACGACGAAACCGGAATCAGCCTGACGAAAATCAAGTTCCCCGCCGAGCTTTCGCATCGCCATGTCGACAATCGCCAGGCCAAGGCCGCTGCCTTCGCCATGGGCCGAATGTCCTCGCTTGAACCGCTCCCTGACAGTCGCCTGATCTTCCGGGTTTATGCCCTGCCCTTGATCCGTCACGTCGATTTCGACCTTGGGACCGTTCTTCAGCGCACAAATCTCAACGCTTGAGCCTTCCGGCGAATACTGAATCGCATTCTCGATCACGTTGCGCAGGGCCAGACGCAGGAGATTGACGTTTCTCAAGGTCACCATTTCATCCGGTTGCATGCGAAGCTTCACGGAGATGCCACGCCTGCTGCTCTGGGCTTCAAGATCGGACCGAATGTCCTCCATTATCTCTGCGAGCCGCACCGTCTCGATCCCGTCGCCGCGATCCGCCGAATCGACAAGCGCCAGGTCGATAAGCTGGCGGACAAGACGCCCGGTCCGGTCAACGCTCGTCGAAATATGCGCCAGCGCCTTGTCTCGAACATCATCCTCCTTACTCCGCAGCGCCACCTGAGCCTGGGTCTTCAATCCGGCAAGCGGGGTCTTCAACTCGTGGGCGGCATAGGCGATAAACGTCTTCTCACGCTCACGGGCTGCCTCCACCCGCAGGAAGAGGGAGTTCAGCGATCTGAGCAATGGCTTGATTTCACTGGGCGTGTCCCTGTTTTCGATGGCGTGCAGTTCATCCGCAGACCTCAACCCCAGTGACATGGCGATCCTGTTGAGCGGTCCCAGCCCCTGTCCAACACTCAGCCAGATCAGCACCGCAAGGATCGGCAAAATGGCAACGGCCGGAACGAGCTGCCCCTTGACCACATCGGCAACCAGCCTGTCGCGTATCTCCAGACTGTCGCCCACAAGAACACGGGCATTGAGGTTCGGATTCACAACCGCAAAGACACGCCATCGGACACCATCGACGATGGTTTCGCTAAACCCGTCGCGATTGTCTGTGAGCGATTCTCGCGGCGCGCTTTCCGACCGGCTGACGAGGTGCCCCTGAAGCGACCATATCTGGCAGGAGAGCTGCCGTCGGTAGTCCTCCTGGAGATCGAACGGCGAAGCGGCGTCGGTGGCTTTCGTGTCGTCCACGGCGGCAGCCACATCGATATGGTGATCGGTAAGGAGCGAGCTGACCATGCGGGCGGCTTCCATCAGTCGCGCGTCCAGCACCCGCTCGACCTGATGCTGCACGCTGAAATAGGTCCACATGACGGCAAGCAGCCAGAGGGCTCCCGTCGTCGCCAGCAGGATCGCAAAAAGCCGCAACCGGATCGAACGCATCAGGGCATCCCCAATCTGTAGCCAACCCCGCGCACCGTTTCGATGGCGGCACTTCCAAGTTTGGCGCGCAGCTTATGCACATGCACCTCGATCGTATTGCTCTCCACATCCTCCTGCCAGCCGTAGAGACGCTCTTCCAGTGCCTGTTTGGAGTGAATTGCCTGGGGACTTTCCATCAGCGCATGAAGGATCGAGAACTCGCGGCGCGACAGGATTACGGTCGACCCATCCCGAAGAACCTGCATCGAAGCGGGATCCAGCGTCAGCCCTCGCAGGCTGATCTGCGCACTCGCCCGCCCGGCCGCACGGCGCATGATCGCCCGCAGACGGGCGGCAACCTCATCCAGATCGAAAGGTTTGCCAAGATAATCGTCGGCGCCCGCATCCAAACCATCGATGCGGTCTCCAACCTCGTCCTTGGCCGTCAGGAGCAGGACGGGAATCCGGTTTCCACTGCGACGCAAGCCGTTCAGGACATCCAGCCCGGAACCGTCCGGCAGCATTCGATCAAGAACGACCGCATCGAAATTATCCGTCGCCAGCGCCTCCGACGCATCGGCGGCCGTTGTCACGCCGTCCGCGACGAAGCCGCTCAGCTTCAAACCTTCCCGTAACCCGTCGAGCAGGATCGGATCATCTTCGACAATGAGAATTCGCAATCACGCCTCCGCAAGCGGTCCATCCAATCTTGCCATGCGCGCACCAGCTTAAGCCTGCCTTAAGCTCCCGGCGAGATCAGTCCCGGCATGGAAGAATACATGAAAGGATATGCCGGATGCGCATATTGGCGTTCACATTTGTGATCCTGGCGCTTTTCAGGGTCGTCTCCCCGGCGGCCGCGATGGAAACACCACTTGCCATGGACCAGGCGTTCAAGGCAACGGTCGAGCGAGGAAACGACGGCCGCGCCATCATTCGCTGGGCGATCAATGACGGCTATTATCTCTACCGTGACTATCTGAGCGCAGAAGGCGAGGACGGCCGCAAACTGGAAATCCAGTCCCTCCCCGGAGAGATGAAAGAGGACCCCAGTTTCGGCTTTACCGAGATTTACTACAAGACCGCAACGGCATCGATCGCCGAAGCGCCGGCGAAATTCCGCCTTACCTATCAGGGTTGCCAGGACAGGGGGCTCTGCTATCCGCCGACTACCAAAACGGTCGACCTGACAAGCCTGACCGTGGGCGCTGAAGGTGTGTTTTCCCAAAACAGCTTCGCCAAAGCCGCACAGGCTTCGGCCGGCGTCTCCATGGACGCCACAAAGGAAGAATTTTCGCTGGCGGAGGATAGCGCGCAGATGGCGGTCGATCTGCTGCTGGCGGATGGCGGATTGATCCTGCTTCTTGCCGGATTTCTCGGTTTCGGATTGCTGCTCGCCTTCACGCCATGCGTTTTCCCGATGTATCCGATCGTTGCGGCCATGCTCGCCCGGGAAGGCGAAAAATTGACCGCGCGGCGCGGCTTCCTGTTGTCCGTATCTTATGCGCTTGCGCTTGCATTCGCCTTCGGGCTGATGGGAATGGCCGCCGCATGGTCAGGGCAAAACCTGCAGATCGCATTGCAATCGACCTATGCCGTAGCTGCGATATCCATCCTGTTCGCCGTGCTCGCGCTCGCAAATTTCGGCCTTTTCCAAATTCAGCTTCCAGCCGTGATCTCTGCCCGGTTTGCGAAATCGCCGCAGGGTGCTAGCACGATTCCCGGCGCGATGCTGCTCGGCTTCTCCTCGGCATTGCTCATCGGACCTTGCGTCACGGCTCCCCTGGCGGGTGCACTTCTCTACATTGCCCGCACCGGCGATGTCGTCATCGGCGCCGCCGCACTATTCGCCCTTGGACTGGGCAAGGGAATTCCCCTCGTCATCATGGCGACCGCAAGCGGCAAGGCACTGCCAAAAGCAGGGCTGTGGATGGAAAAAGTACGCCAGATTTTCGGCTTCATGTTTCTCGCCACCGCGCTTTGGCTGGCAACGCCGCTCATCCCGGAACGGCTGACATTGCTCGGATGGGCAATACTTGCCCTTTCCTTCGGCGTTTTTGCTTTCGGTGCAGGGACCGGCGATCCGAAGTCCGGTGTGAGCGTGCTTTCCCGCACGACGGGTCTCGCATCCATCATCTGGGCAATCTTGATCTTTGTCGGTCTCGGCATCGGTGCAACGGATCCGCTCTCTCCCCTGAAGCCGCTGAGTTCCGCCAGTGGTTCCGGATCTCTCGCAACGATAGAGAAAAGCGACTTCCAGAAGGTTTCCTCCATCGCAAGCCTGGAAGCCCGGCTCGACAGCTCGCCGCCACAGGAACCGACACTCCTTTATGTGACAGCCGACTGGTGCGTGACCTGCCGCACGATCGAGCGCTCACTTTTAACCGCACCCGATGTGGTTGAAGCGTTGAAGGGAGTAAACCTCGTCAGCCTGGACCTGACAAAACTGGACGCGAATAAACAGGCGTTGCTTTCGACATTGAAGGTAGTCGGCCCGCCCACGATGGTTTTTCTCGACAGCAACCGAAGGGAGCCGGAAGCAACGCGGCTGATCGGCGAATTCTCGGCCGCAGATCTGGCAGCATCCGCTCGCAGGGCGCAGGGATCGCGTCCGTGAACGAGGTCGCGATCAATCCTGCCGCATTGCCGGTATCCCAATAATCCAACAAGGAGAATTCTGATGTTTTCACGACGCGATTTGATGGCCGGCGGGCTGGCGGCTTTTAGCGGAGCGCTGGTGTCTGCCGGAGACGGCTTCGCACAGCAGGTCAGCACGGACGAGGTGTTCTTCGACAGGGACGCACCCGTGCTTGGAAATCCCAAAGGTAAGGTCACGATTGTCGAATATTTCGATTATCAATGCCCCTACTGCAAGACTTCACATGCCATGGTGAAAAAGGTTGTCGCAAATGACGGCGACGTCAGGCTTGTTTTGAAGGACTGGCCGATCTTCGGTGGCGCATCTGTCTTCGCGGCGCAAGCGGTGCTGGGGGCCGCCCAGATCGGCAAATATGAAATCGCCATGGAAGCGCTGATGAAAACAAAAGGGCGTATTTCCGAAAACGATGTCGAAAAAGCCCTGACAGGCGCAGGATTGGCGATGAAAGACATCGCCGCGGCGGTGAACAGCAACAACAGGAAAATCTCCGCGCTGCTCGATCGAAATTATCGCCAGGCGCTCGCCTTCAACTTTGTCGGCACGCCATCCTTCGTCATCGGCAAGACGATCTATCCCGGTGTTCTGGACGAGAAAGGCCTCAAGGCCGCCATTAAACAGGCCCGGTCATAGTTCGCAAATTTCCCCCGGAACAACGCCCCTCCCTGTCATCTCATAAGGACCCCCTCGATGCCCTATCATTATCACACGAAATTTCCCGATCGCTGCCTTCTGTCGAGATTGTGTGGCGCTAACACTAAACCCTCTTAAAAAAGTAGTGCCCTACACCCCACACGTCACCGCCCTCATGCCCGAAGAGCCCCGCGGTCGCCAGGAAGAACAATCGCCATCGCCTTTCCCACAGCCGGGCGTCGGCGCCATAGGTTTGCCGCAGAATGGGTCGGATACGGTCAATTTTTTTGTCGAAATTTTCGAGCCAATCGAGCGCTGTCCGACGATAGTGCGACCCTGACCAGCGCCACTCCTGCTCGACGGTGAAAAGCTGACTGAAGCGATGGGGAAGGTCGAAGGCCGGCATGATGCCGCCGGTGAAGAAGTGCCGGGCGATCCAGTCGGCAGGATTGTTGTGGTCAAAACGATAGGATCGGTCGCGGTGGTTAAACACATGCAGGAAAAACCTGCCGTCCGGCTTCAGCCACGAGTGAACACGCTCGAACAACACGCGCCAATTCGACATATGCTCGAACATTTCCACCGATACGACACGGTCGAATCGATCTCCCGTCGTAAAATCATTCATATCGGCCGTCACGACAGAAAGGTTTGAAAGCCCCCGTTCTCGGGCACGACCGATTATATATTCGCGCTGCGACACGGAATTCGAGACTGACACGATGCGCGCATTGGGGAAGCGGCCGGCCATATAGAGGGATAACGAACCCCATCCGCACCCGAGTTCCAGAATATCCATGCCGTCTTCTAGGCCGGCATGGGCCGAGGTCTGGGCCAAAGCAACATTTTCAGCTTCATCCAGCGTCGTCGTCGCATCGTCATAATAACAGCAGGAATATTTGCGCTGCTCTCCCAGAACGAGCGCAAAAAATGCCGCTGGCACTTCATAATGCTGTTTGTTTGCATCGTCGGTATGGCTGGCGACGGGAAACTTCACCATATCCGCCGCGAAAACCTCTTCCGCATCCGTTGGAATGGCGGCAAGCCGCCGCTTCGTCCGTGCGCAGAGCATATCTATTCCGGCCAGCGTCACGCCGTCGCTGAGCGGCGCGCGCTCGGCGGCGTTGATGGCGAGTGCGAGCATGTTCATGGCCTGTCCTCGTTCTTGCGCGGCCCCGGAAAAAAGGCGTTGACGCGTTGTTGAAGGGCGCGGAATTTTTCCCCGCGCGATTGGAGCATATGGTCTTCAAGCGGCGGAATGCCGGAGACATGGACAAGCAGCCAGTACATCATCGCCGGTGCGGCGAGCGATACCCATGACAAGGGCTGCCCCTGAATGGCCAGCAGCGGAAAACCGCACCAGAAAAGCCATTCGAAAAAATAGTTGGGGTGACGGGAATAACGCCACAGGCCGGTTTCGCAGACACTGTTTTTTGCCGCTGCGGTCTTTCTGAATTTCGAGAGCTGGGCGTCGGAGAGCGCTTCGCCTGCCAGCGCGCCAAGGGCAACCACCATGGCGATAACGTCAACCATACGCGGAAACACATGCGTGTTGCTTGCCGCAAGATAGACCGCAAGAACGAGCACGAAAGCGGCGATTGCCTGTATCTGCAGGAAGATGAATAGCCGCAGGGCGGCAGCGCTCCCCCATTGCTCCATAAGCTTTGCATAGCGGGGATCTTCCCCGGCTCCTCGCGTGCGCATGCCAATATGGCCGGCAAGCCGCAGGGACCAGACAACGACCAGGAAAAGTGTAGCACCACGCCGCCAGCCATCTCCACCAGCGAAAACAACGGCGAAAATTCCGCCAAACCCGACAGTTGCCGCCCAGACCGTGTCGATCCAGCCGCTTGAACCGGTTGCTCTCTGCAACGCCCAAGCACCCGCCATCAGAAGCGACATGAGAATGGCAAGCGTCAGGACTACAGAAAACATCACTAATTAGCTCGCCATTTTGAATGGTTTGAGGTCGGGTTTCGTGATGGCAAATACGAGCGGACCCGCAAAATAGTTTCAGGCGCCGGACAAAATTTCAAAAAATCGGTGCGCCGGTGAAACTGATCGGGCGGCCTCCTCGTACATGTCGCGGTCCCCAGGACTGGATTGGCAGTGCGATAGCGAGGAAAAATGGTCGACACCGAAGCGAAAAAAGAACAAAGCCGCCGCATCGCCGTCGTCGGAACGGGAATTTCCGGTTTGTCGGCGGCCTGGCTTTTGTCGCAACGACACGACGTAACTGTTTTCGAAGCGGCTGACCGCATCGGAGGCCACACCAATACCGTGACCTTCAGCACGGACCGTGGACAAGTCCATGTCGATACCGGATTCATTGTCTATAATGAGCAGACCTATCCCAATCTAACGGCGCTTTTTAAGCAACTGGGCGTGGCGACCGCAGCTTCGAACATGTCTTTCGCCGTTTCTCTGAATGATGGCGGTTTCGAATATTCAGGCGGAACCGGACCCGGCCTGCTGGCCCAGAAGTCAAACATCCTGAGGCCACGTTTCTGGGCGATGCTTGCTGACCTTTTGCGCTTTTACCGCAATGCCCCACGCGACCTGCATTTGATGGGCAATCTGTCTCTTGACGAATATCTCTCCCGCAACCGGTATGGTTCAGCATTCCGCGACGATCATCTTTACCCCATGGCTGCGGCCATCTGGTCCACGCCGGCCATGGAGGTCGGCCGTTATCCGGCGGCGCATTTCATCAAATTCTGCCGCAATCACGGCCTGCTGTTGCTGCGCAATCGGCCAGTCTGGCGCACAGTCATCGGTGGCGCGCGCGAATATGTGAAACGCATTACGGCGCCGTTTGCAGATCGAATTCTCCTCTCGACGCCGGTGAAGCGCATCCACCGCCTGCCGGACGGCGTCGAAATCACCACTGCGGACGGCAAAGCCGTGCGCTTCGATGATGTGGTGATAGCAACCCATGCGGATCAGGCGCTCGACATGCTCGCCGATGCAACACGCGCCGAACGGCGCATTCTTGGCGCTTTTGCCTACACCCAAAACCGCGCCGTGCTTCACACCGACAGCCGTTTCATGCCACGCCGCCGCGCTGCCTGGTCAAGCTGGAACTATGTGGCTGACACGCGCATTAAAACGAGCCTGCCGAGCATTACCTACTGGATGAACAGACTTCAGCCGCTGGGTGAAACCCCGGACATTTTCGTAACGCTGAACCCGGAGCGGGAACCGGATCAAGGAAAAATCATCGCCGAGGAAACCTATCACCATCCGGTTTTTGATGCTGGCACCGAACAGGCGCGTCAGGAGCTATGGGCCCTGCAGGGTCTGCGAAACACCTGGTTCTGCGGCGCTTATTTCGGATCCGGTTTTCATGAAGATGGTCTTCAGGCCGGCCTTGCCGTCGCCGAAGATCTTGGCGGCGTATCCCGTCCATGGAAAGTTGCCGACGACAACGGTCGGATAATTCGCCTGGATTTGGCGACGATTGCAACGGACACGGAAATCATGGAGGCGATGGCATGACGCCTCCCCTCACCTCGGCGCTTTTTCCCGGCCATGTAACGCATGCGCGCTTGAAGCCGAAAACCCATAAGCTCGCCTACCGGATTTATTCGCTGCTCCTCGACCTCGATGAGTTGAACGTGCTCGACCGGAAATTGCGATTTTTCTCCGTAGACCGGTTCAATCTGTTCTCGTTTCACAGCAGGGACCGCGGCAACCGCAGCGCCATCGGGCTGCGCCAGCAGATCGAGTCAGCCATGACGGCGGCAGGCATGGCAGTGGACGGAGGGCCGATACGTCTGCTCACCATGCCGCGCGTGCTCGGCTGGGCCTTCAACCCACTCAGTGTCTTCTTCTGCTACGGGCGCGACTTGTCGCTCAAAGCTATCCTCTGGGAGGTGGACAACACGTTTGGCGAGAGACACTCATACCTGATCCCGGTGGAAGCCGGCAAATCGACCGAGATCGTCCAGCAATGCGACAAGGCCTTTTATGTCTCTCCATTCATGGACATGGATCTCCACTATGTTTTCCGCGTCGCCCCGCCCGGCGACAGGCTGAAAATCGTCATCGATACTTTCGACAAGGACGGCCTGATCCTGACCGCCCGGCATTTGGCCCGGCGTGTCGAATTGACGGACGGTGCGCTTCTGAAAGCTTTCTTCGCCATTCCCCTCCTGACGCTCAAGGTCACTCTGGGCATTCATTGGGAGGCCCTGAAAATTTGGCTGAAAGGCGTGCAGTTCAGAAAACGGCCGCTGCCGCCTGCCGGTCCAGTCTCCTTCCATCATCCTTCATCGTCGCAAATCGAGGCCAAAATTCATGACCCCGTTTGACAATCTCACGGAATTATCGGCGAAGAATACGCGCCTGAACGACCGTATCAGCCCAGGCATGTGGCTCATCAACCGGCTGTTGAGCAATATCGACAGGGGAAGATTACATGTCATTCTTCCCGGCGGCGGCATCATTGAAAAATCCGGCGCAACGAATGGCAGCGAGGCGATCCTTGTCCTGCATAGCTGGCGCGCGGTCCGGCGAATGCTGCTGAACGGCGACATCGGCTTTGCCGAGGGTTTCATCGAAGGCGATTGGACCACACCAGATCTGACGGCGCTAATCCGCTTTGCGGCCCAAAATCGCGAGGCGTTCGCAAGGTCAATGCGCGGCAGCCTGCCGATGCGCCTTCTCAACCGCACTGCGCACGGGTTGAATGCCAATACCAGACGCGGCAGCCGCCGCAATATCGAAGCGCATTATGATCTCGGCAACGAGTTTTACCGGCAGTGGCTTGATCCCTCCATGCTGTATTCTTCGGCGATTTTCGATGACACGGCGTCTACGCTCGAAGCCGCACAACTTAAAAAACTGGAACGTATCGTCGATAAACTGCAATTGAGCGGCGGCGAGAACATATTGGAGATCGGCTGCGGCTGGGGCGCACTCGCCATTCACCTTGCCACGCAGGCCAAAGCCAACGTCACCGGCATCACACTCTCCCCCTCCCAGCTAAAATGGGCAAAAAATGCGGCGGAAAAAGCCGGCAGCACAGACCGCATCGATCTGAGGCTGCAGGATTACCGCGACCTGAACGGCCAATTCGACAGGATTGTCTCCGTCGAAATGTTCGAAGCAGTCGGCGAGGCCTATTGGCCGAGCTATTTCGAAACGCTGAAAAGATGCCTGAAACCGGGCGGCAGTGCGGTGCTGCAAATCATTTCGATTGAAGAAAGCCGCTTCGATACATATCGGCGCAAGGCGGATTTCATTCAGAAATACGTCTTTCCCGGCGGCTTTCTGCCCTCAGATGCCGCGCTCGAAAAAGCGGTCGACAAAACCGGCCTTAAGCTCACCGATAAGGAACTTTTCGGCCAGTCCTACGCGCTCACGCTCGCCGAGTGGCGCCAGCGTTTTCATGCGCGGTGGCAGGCGATTTCCCTGCTCGGCTTCGATGACCGCTTTCGACGGCTTTGGGATTATTACCTTTGCTATTGCGAGGCAGGCTTTGCCGAGGGGAGCATAAATGTGGGCTTCTACACGATCGAACACAGATAAGGCGGGACCAAACTGCGGAGAGAGACAATGATGATCAACGGATTGACGGTTGCTTCCGTCCTATGGCCACTGCTGGTCGCGTCCAGCGCGACGGCGGCCGATATCGACGGCAACTGGGCACGCGGAGACGGCAAGGCGAAAGTACTGATTGCGCCCTGCGGTGAAAATATCTGTGCCACAAACACCTGGATCAAGCCGGGCACCCCGAAGGAAAAGGCCGGGGACCGGCTGATCATGGACATAAAGCAGACAGAGGCAGGCAGCTATTCCGGCACCGCTTTCGACCCCCAGCGGGATAAATCCTACAGGATAACAGTGACAATAAACGGCAACGGCATGACCACGAAAGGCTGTATCGTCGCCGGTCTGCTGTGCAAAGGCATAAATTGGACAAGGATCAACTAGCCACATCTACACGTTGCTTCGCCCGCCATCGTCGCTCCCTTATCGATGCCCTGCAAAGGAAAACACCAATGAAAACCTATGTCGCAGCCTACCTTTTTACCCTCGTCGCCTTTCTGGTGATTGATTTCATCTGGTTGAGCACGATGGCGTCGCGCCTTTACCGCCCGGCCATCGGCGATCTTCTGGCAGAAAACTTTCGGCTTGCTCCGGCGGTCGTCTTTTACCTCATCTATGCCGCCGGCCTGACCTTTCTTGCGGTTCGCCCGGCCTTTCAGACAGGAGAATGGACGACCGCGCTGCTCTATGGCGCAGTGGTCGGCTTCATGGCCTATGCCACTTACGACCTGACCAATCAGGCGACGCTCAAAAGCTGGTCCACGACCCTGACCGTCGCCGATCTTCTGTGGGGAACCTTCGTCTCCGCGGCAGCGGCTACAATCGGCTATTTCCTCACGGTGCGGCTGGTCGGCCCGCTGGAAAATCCGACGGGCCTGTGATGACGACATCCCCTCTTACCGGCCGCTTAAGTGCGATAACCCTGCGGCCCAGTCGTTGCCAGGTTCGCAGCATGAGCATGCATCTCTTGTCTTCCTGCGAAATACGATCCTATAAAGGAGGCGCAGCAAGGAAGGTTCGAATGCAGGGCACAGAGATCGCAAGCCTTATTAACCGCGTCGGCATGGGTGATCGTTCAGCATTCGTCTCGCTTTATCAGGCAACCAGTCCGAAGCTTTTCGCGATCTGCCTGAAAATCCTGCGTGACAGAACGGAAGCCGAGGAGGCGCTGCAGGAAATCTATATCAAGGTCTGGCAGCGGGCCCGGACATTTGCCGCCAGCGCCGGCAAACCCGCCACATGGCTTGCCGCCATTGCCCGCAATCATGCAATAGACACGATCCGCGCCCGCAAGCCCATAACCGACGACATCGAAGAAGCCTACGATCTTGCCGACGAGAGCGCCCGCGATCCTGAGCAGCAGATCGTTCTCGCCGATGAAGGCCGCAGGATCGAAGCCTGCATGCGCGAGCTTGAGACCGTACACGCGCAGGCGGTGCGTCGGGCCTATGTCGAGGGCTTGAGCTATCTCGAACTCGCAGAAGAATTGCGCGTGCCGCTCAACACGGTCAGAACCTGGCTGCGACGCAGTCTTCTCAAACTCAGAGAGTGCATGCAGCGATGACAACGGGCGAACAGAGCGGCGGCAAGCATTCGCACGACGACATCCTCGCCGGTGAATATGTCCTGGGCGTGCTGCCGCTCGAAAAGCGCCGTGAACTGGAACGACGCATGCAGGACGACGCGGCCTTCGCACAGCTGGTGCAGCGCTGGGAGGCGGAATTTTCCGACTTCAATGCCGATTACCAGGAGCAGGCACCGAGCGCCGCTGTTCTTGCGCGTATCGAAGAACGCCTGTTCGGCGGCAGGACCGTCAATACCAATGGCAGCCTCTGGAATTCCGCGTCCTTCTGGCGCTGGATCTCGGTTGCCACCAGCGCAACCGCCGTGGCCGCCATCGTTTACGCCGCCTTCCCCGAAAAATGGCAGGGCGCCACCCCGCTGGTGGCCGAACTTGCAACGACCGACAGCCAGGTCAATCTCCTCGCCTCCTACGATGCGGAATCCGGACGGATGCACATTGTGCCTGTCGCAACCGGCAAGACCGACGAAAAATCGCTGGAACTGTGGCTGGTGATGGATGGCGGCAAGACCCGCTCGCTCGGCGTCTTCCAGCCCGGCACGAATGGCGATCTTATAATCCCCGCAGACATGCGCAACAGCATCACCGAAGGCACCACCTTCGCGATCAGCGTCGAACCTTTCGGCGGCTCGCCGACTGGTCAGGCAACCGGCCCTGTTATCGCCGTCGGCACGGCGCGATGGGGATGAAGGTTTAACGCTTCCCGATTTCGAGGCGAGTCCCCGATGAACGCGTCACGATACGAGATGGGTCGTAACGGTCAATCTCCGAAGCCGACGATGCCCTTGATTTCGGTGAACTCGTGCAGACCGATCCCGCGCGGGCGCAAATCGCGCGCGGCCGTTGCCCAGTTCGCCCCCTCCTCCGTGATCGCAGACAACATCGCCCGCATCACCGCACTGGCCACAGAAGCGAGGGCGACGACAGCGCCGGACATTCTGGTTTTCCCGGAACTGTCGCTGACCGGGCTTGAGGCTCCCCACACCCGGGCGGAACCGCTTTCTACCACCAACCTCGATACACCCTATCCGACGAACATTGTCCGGCGAAAGGATCTTGCCGTCATGCGTCAACCACATCACTATCAGCCTCTCGTCAAATGGCATCAGTGAGAGACCGATAAGATGTCCACGTTCACATTCGCGACTGTCCCGCAGATAATCGCAGGCCCCGGCAGTATCGCAAGAATTTCGGAGCTGAAGACCGGGCTCGGGTCGCGTGTTCTGGTAATTTCAGACGATGGCGTCGTCAGGGCTGGGCTTGTTCAACCCGCCCTTACGAGCCTTTCGGAGGGCGGAGCCGAAACATCGATCTTCACCGGCGTTGTCGCTGATCCTCCAGAAACCGTCATCCACGACGCTGTAGCGCGTGCAATCGATTTCGGTGCCACCGGCATACTGGGCATCGGTGGCGGCTCATCGCTCGATGTCGCGAAACTCGTGGCCCTGCTGGCCAGGAGCGGTGAAGCACTCGGTGATATTTACGGCGTCGGCAAGGTGACCGGGGAACGCCTGCCCCTCGTGCTGGTGCCGACGACGGCAGGTACCGGATCGGAAGTCACGCCGATTTCCATCGTTACCACGGATGCACATCAGAAAAAGGGCGTGGTGTCGCCAACCCTGCTACCGGATGCGGCGATCCTCGACGCAAGCCTGACCGTCGGCCTTCCTCCAGCGGTGACTGCGGCGACGGGAATTGATGCCATGGTCCACGCCATCGAGGCCTTCACCTCCGCAAGTGCGAACAACAATCCTGTTTCCCGCACCCTTGCCAAAGAGGCGCTCCGGCTTCTTGGAGCGAATATCGAGATCGCCGTGAAGAACGGGGCCGAGATGGTTGCCAGACAGGCCATGCTGCTGGGTGCGATGCTGGCCGGTCAGGCCTTTGCCAATTCGCCGGTTGCGGCCGTTCATGCTCTCGCCTACCCGATTGGCGGCCTCTATCATGTTCCGCACGGGCTCTCCAACAGCCTGGTCCTGCCACATGTGTTGCGTTTCAACGCAACGGTGTGCGGGGATGCCTATGCGGAATTGGCGCCATGTCTTTTTCCTCAGCTGGAGTCTGCCGACAGGTCCGGCCGACTTGCCGGCTTCCTGGAAGGGCTGGCCTTGCTCCCCGGGCGCCTGAACCTGCCGGTGCGACTGAGAGATGTTGGGATACCAAAAGACGGGCTTGCCTTGCTGGCGGAAAGTGCGATGGAACAGACCCGCCTGCTGGTTAACAATCCACGCAAGGTGCTGCTGTCCGATGCCGCCAGAATCTACGAAGATGCTTGGTAGGCAAAGGTAAGCGCTGCCTTATCTCCACTGCGATCCGGCTCCGGTGAAACAGACAAATTTTAAAGAGGTTATAAAACCGTGTTGACTCGGCCCATCTTTTAGACTTCTTTGTAAACCGGTTTAGTAAATCGCTTTACAAACCGGACAGAGGTCGAAAAGACCCGATAGAGTGGAACAGAAAGCGGGAGTGTGATGGCGCGAAACCATGCGACCAGCCTCAAAGATGTCGCCTTGGCGGCAGGCGTTTCAGTTGCGACCGTATCGCGGCTTCTGAACGGCACGCTGGAGCTGCCGCCAGAAACGAAAGCGCGCATCGAGGCCGCTATCCGTGAACTCAATTACGTGCCCAATCCGCATGCCAGACGCTTGAGCCGAGGGCGCTCGGACACGATCGGCCTTGTCGTTCCTGATATTGGAAACCCGTTTTTCGGCATGCTCGTTGCGGCCGTCGAAGAAGAAGCCGACAGGCGAGGACTTGCCCTCTCGCTTTTCGCCACGCTGAACCGTACGGGTCGGGAATTGTCCTATCTTCGTCTGCTTGCCCGCAATCATGTCGATGGGCTCGTTTTCATCACGAACCACCCCAATACCGACGAACTGGCGGAGCTGATCAATACCACCGGCAAGGTGGTGGTGGTCGATGAAGACGTGCCCGGCGCCACCGTGCCGAAACTCTTCTGCGACAATGAGCAGGGTGGTCGCCTGGCGGGCGCGCATCTGGCTATGCATGGGCATAAACGTGTCCTTTATGTCGGGGGACCAGAGGACATGATCAGTACGGAGCGTCGTTTTCGCGGCCTCAAATCTGCTCTCACCGAGCGTGTGGCGGAGGCAGAGCTTTCGATTTCCAGATATTGCGGCGCCTATACCGTGGAATTTGGCCGGGCTGCCGCGCGCCGCTTTCTGGATGAGGGGCGACCGGCAACGGCGGTTTTCGCCAGTTCGGACGAAATCGCCATCGGATTTGTCGAGGTTCTGCGTTCCGAAGGCGTGCGCATCCCGCAGGACGTGTCGATGATAGGTTTCGACGACGTCGGGCCGCTGCATCTTTTTGCGCCGCCGCTCACCGCCATTCGCCAGCCTGTCAGCGCCATTGGCCAACGCGCCCTGTCGCTTTTGCTCGAAACCAATTGGGACCAGGAGCCTCCTTTGCTGTCAGAGGAGCTCTTGCCCGTCGAAATCGTCGTGCGTGAATCCGTTGCGCCGCCCGCGATCTAATAAAAAGCAACGAAACCAACAGAGGAAGAACGATAATGCTGAATTTCAAACGTCGATATTTTTCCGCAGCTCTGGCTGCGACCGTCCTTGCCGGCGCGACTTTGTCTGCTGGTCTTGCCAACGCCGCCGAAAAGACGATCGCCCTGGTTCAGATCAACCAGCAGGCGCTGTTTTTTAACCAGATGAATGAAGGCGCGGAAAAAGCCGCCAAGGAAGCCGGCGTCAAGCTGGTGATCTTCAACGCCAACAATGACCCCGCCGCTCAGAACAGCG
The DNA here is from genome assembly GCF_053522725.1 of Agrobacterium sp. 16-172Ci. Classification (NCBI taxonomy): domain Bacteria; kingdom Pseudomonadati; phylum Pseudomonadota; class Alphaproteobacteria; order Hyphomicrobiales; family Rhizobiaceae; genus Agrobacterium; species Agrobacterium sp. 16-172Ci. The sequence continues at coordinate 29,355 of NZ_JBNWBW010000030.1, read as the reverse complement.
CGATTGAAACCTATATCCAGCAGAAGGTGGACGGCATTGCCGTGGTCGCCATCGATGTCAATGGCATCATGCCGGCCGTAAAGCAGGCGGCCGCCGCCAATATTCCCGTTGTCGCCATTGACGCCATCCTGCCGGAAGGTCCGCAGAAGGCGCAGATCGGCGTGGATAACGGCAAAGCGGGCGCCGACATGGGAAAATTCTTCCTTGACTACGTGAAGTCCGACATGGGCGGCAAAGCCAAGATCGGTGTCGTCGGTGCGCTGAACTCTTTCATCCAGAACATCCGCCAGAAGGGCTTTGAAGACACCATCAAGGACAAGACCGGCATCACGGCGGCAGGTGTCGTCGATGGCCAGAACGTTCAGGACACCGCACTGTCGGCCGCGGAAAACCTCATCACCGGCAATCCGGACATGACCGCCATCTACGCCACCGGTGAGCCGGCTCTTCTTGGCGCAGTCGCTGCGGTTGAAAGCCAGAGCAAACAGAAAGACATCAAGGTGTTTGGCTGGGATTTGACCAAACAGGCGATTGCAGGCATCGATGCGGGTTATGTCGCAGGCGTCATCCAGCAGGATCCTTCCGCCATGGGTGCAGCGGCGGTCAAGGCCCTCAAGACCGTCTCCGATGGCGGCACCGTGGAAAAGACCATCGCCGTGCCGGTCACCATCGTCACCAAGGCCAATGTCGAACCCTACCGTGCGGTCTTCAAATGATTGCGGCCGGACAGCACACAGGCGCTGTCGACGGCGCCGGGGGAGATATTCTCTCCCGGCAATCCGATCGTGACGCGCGTATCTCCCTGCGCAATATCCGCAAGACATTCGGCTCGCATCAGGCGCTTCGCGGCGTCGATCTGGATATCTTTCCCGGCGAATGCCTCGGCCTCGTCGGCGACAATGCGGCCGGTAAATCCACCCTCACCAAGGTGATTTCCGGCACCTATATCCCTGATGAAGGCACGATCACAATGGAAGGGGAAGCCATTCGCTTCTCCGGCCCTGCCGATGCCCGCAACCGTAACATCGAAATGGTCTTTCAGGATCTGAGCCTGTGTGACCATATCGATGTCGTGGGCAATCTCTTCCTCGGGCGCGAAATTACCAAAGGTCCGTTTCTCGACCGGCCGACCATGCTTTCAGAAGCTCGCAAGATGCTGGATGCACTGGAAATCCGCATTCCACGCCTCACCTCCAAGGTGGAGAAACTGTCCGGCGGCCAGCGACAGGCAATCGCCATTGCGCGGGCGGCCTCCTTCAATCCGAAAGTCCTGATCATGGACGAGCCGACATCGGCGCTTGCCGTTGCGGAAGTGGAAGCCGTGCTTTCGCTCATCAATCGCGTCAAGGCCAAGGGCGTGTCGGTTATTCTCATCACCCACCGGCTTCAGGATCTCTTCCGGGTCTGCGACCGCATCGCCGTCATGTATGAAGGCACCAAGGTGGCAGAGCGTCAGATCAACGACACCAGCCTCGAAGACCTCGTGCGTCTGATCGTGGGAGGGCAACGTCATTGACCGTCTATACTGAACGCGCCAAAGGCTCGCCGCTTTCGGACTTTTTCGCCGAAAATGCGCAGGTGCTTTCCATCGCCGCCTTTTTTGCCCTCTGCATGCTGTTCTTCTCCGCAACCACGGATACGTTTCTGACGGCCGGCAATCTTCTGAACGTGGTCCGTCAGGCCGCGCCCATCCTGATCGTCTCAGTCGCAATGACATTCGTCATCATCACCGGCGGTATCGATCTGTCCGTCGGCTCCATGGTCGCCCTGATCAATGCCGTCGGGGCGATCCTGCTTGCGGCCGGTTACCCCTGGCCGCTGGTTGTCGTCGCCATGCTCGTGCTCGGCGGCGGGCTTGGCCTCGTGCAGGGCTGGTTCATTGCCTATCAGGGCATTCCGGCCTTCATCGTGACGCTTGCAGGCCTCTCCATCCTGCGCGGCGTTGCCCTCTATATCACGCAGGGCTATTCCGTGCCGATACCGGAAGCGCCCGGTTTCTTTTACCTCGGCAGGGGTGATTTCCTCGGCATGCCCGTTCCTGCCCTGATCGGCGTCGTCGTTACCATCATCGCCTATATCGTGCTTTCCAGCACCCGATATGGTCGTCGCGTGGTGGCTGTCGGCTCCAATCCGGAAGCGGCGCGCCGTGTGGGAATGCCCGCAAAATGGATTCTAGCGTCGGTCTATCTGGCTGCGGGCGTGGCCTCGGCCATTGCCGGCCTGATGATTGCTGCACGGCTGGGGTCGGGATCCTCGAATGCGGCGGTCGGTTTCGAGCTTCAGGTGGTTGCGGCGGTGGTTCTGGGCGGCACATCGTTGATGGGCGGTCGCGGCACAATTCTCGGCACGGTTCTGGGCACCATGACCATCGCCGTCATCGGCAATGGCCTTATCCTCATGCATATCTCTCCCTTCTTTACCCAGATCGTGACGGGCGCCATCATCCTTGCCGCGATCTGGCTCAACACGCGCATCTTCACCGCCAACTTCCGCCTCGGCGCGAAGAGAAAGGGGTGATGCGATGACCACGGAACTCTCTGAGGGACATATCCGGTCGGGAAAGATCATGACCGTGCGTGGCGCAATCGCTGCGGACCAGCTTGGCGTGACCCTGATGCACGAGCACATCCTCAACGATTGCCGTTGCTGGTGGCACGCCCCCAGGACACCGGAGAGACAATATCTTGCCGAAGGCTTTGTCTGCATGGAAATCCTCGGCGAGTTGCGTCAGGACCCATTCGTCAACAAGCACAATATCACGCTCGACGACGAACCCCTGGCGATTGCGGAACTGAAAGATTTCGCGACCGCCGGTGGACAGACGGTCGTGGAACCGACCTGCCAAGGCATCGGCAGAAATCCCCTGGCGCTGCGGAGGATTTCGGAGGCAACCGGGCTCAACGTCGTGATGGGAGCGGGTTATTACCTTGCGTCCTCTCACCCCGAAAAAGTGGCCGGGCTCACGGTCGAAGCCATAGCCGACGAGATCGTGCACGAAGCGCTCCACGGTGTCGATGGCACCGATGTCCGCATCGGTCTGATCGGCGAAATCGGTGTCTCCGCGGATTTCACGGCAGCGGAGGAAAAGTCCCTGCGGGGAGCGGCGCAGGCGCAGGTCCGCACCGGCCTTCCCCTGATGGTTCATTTGCCGGGATGGCTTCGGCTGGGACACAGGGTTCTCGACATCGTCGCGGATGAAGGCGCCGATCTAAACCATACGGTTCTTTGTCACATGAACCCGTCCCACGCGGATATCACCTACCAGAGCGAACTCGCAGATCGCCGCGCCTTCATTGAATACGACATGATCGGTATGGATTTTTTCTACGCCGACCAGCAGGTGCAATGCCCCAGCGACGAGGATGCCGCCCGTTCGATTGTCACGCTGGCGGAGGGCGGTTACCTCGACCGCATTCTGCTGTCTCACGACGTCTTCCTGAAAATGATGCTGACGCGGTATGGCGGCAATGGCTACGCCTATATCCTCAGGCATTTCCTGCCGCGGCTGAAGCGGCATGGCCTCGACGACGCCACTCTTCAAACCCTCATGCGGGATAATCCGCGCTCGGTCTTCCAGGCAAAGACCTGACGAACCTATGGAAATGGAAAGATCATGACAAAAAAAGTGCTCCTCGTCGGTGAAAGCTGGGTCAGCTCCGCCACCCACTACAAGGGCTTCGATCAATTTGGCAGCGTGACGTTTCACCTCGGTGCCGAACCGCTGGTGAAAGCGCTAGAGGGCAGCGAATATGAGCTGACTTACATGACTGCCCACGATGCGGTGGAGAAGTTTCCCTTCGAGATGGCAGGGCTTGACGCCTATGACGCCATCATTCTCTCGGATATCGGCGCAAACTCCCTTCTCCTGCCGCCGGCCGTCTGGCTGCAGTCCAAAACCGTGCCGAACCGGTTGAAGCTCATCAAGGCATGGGTGGAAAAGGGCGGCGGCCTGCTGATGGTGGGCGGCTATTTCTCCTTCCAGGGTATCGACGGCAAGGCCCGCTGGCGCCGCACGCCGGTGGAAGATACGTTGCCCGTCACCTGCCTTCCATGGGACGACCGCGTGGAAATTCCTGAGGGCTCGACGGCCGATATTCTGAAACCCGACCATCCGACCGTGGCGGGCCTTTCCGGCGAATGGCCACTTCTGCTGGGGGTGAACGAGGTGGAGGTGCGTGACCGCGCCGATGTCGAGGTGGTTGCCCGTCTGCCGGAAGATCAAGGTTCCCATCCGCTGCTCGTCACCGGTCGGTTCGGCAAGGGCCGCACGGCCGCATGGACATCCGACATTGGTCCGCACTGGCTTTCTCCAGCCTTCTGCGAATGGGATGGCTATGGGCGGCTGTGGAAGAACATTCTCGGCTGGCTGACGGAAAAGCCGTGACCAGAGCGGCTACGCCTGCAAAATGGTCATCAGTTCTTGACGGCTGGGAAAGGCATCCTGTGTGCCCCGACGGCCAACCGTGATGGCTGCGGCCCTCGCGGCATCCTCTAGGGCGCGCGCATCCACGGCGACGCCGCGAAGCATGGCGGAGGCGAGCGCAACACCCGTGAAGCAATCGCCGGCGCCCGTGGTGTCGACGATTGTGGCGGGCGCAGCCGGCACCTCGATAGCGCCTTCGGCGGACACGAGTGCGCAGCCTTGTCCGCCGAGCGTGACGATGACGAGGCCGACACCGGCGCGCAGCAGGGACGCTCCGGCATCGGACCCGCTCTCACCTGTCAGCGCCTCGGCCTCGAGGCGGTTGAGGACGGCGATATCGATGAACGGCAGGACGCTTGCAAACCAGGGCTGAAGCGGCGACGGATTGAAAGCCGTCTTTAGTCCCTTCGATCTCGCCGCATTGAGAATGGCAAGGGTCGTTTCTTCCGAAAGATTGCCCTGCAAAACGAGGAGGTCACCGGAGAAGGCGACGGCAAGGGCGTCCAAGGCAGCTTTCTGATCGAGCGCTGCCGCTGCCGAACGGGTAGTGATGATCGAGTTTTCACCGTCGGGGGTGGTCAGGATGATGGAGATATCGCTGGTGGGGCTATCGACGGAAATGAGCTTTGGTGTCAGGCGCTCGCGGGTGAGTGCCTTTTCGATCGCAATCGCACGCTCATCGCTGCCGACGGCGGCGACGAGCGTGGTTTCGACACCGCATCTCGAAAGAACAATGGCCTGGTTGCAGCCTTTGCCACCCAGACTGCGCGAGGCCCGCTCGCCAAAGATTGAAGCGCCTGCCTCCGGCAGTGCCGCAATGGAATAGGTTTCATCAAGTGCGATATTGCCGATAACAAAGGCACGCATGGAAAACTTTCGAAAGGGACTGAAATGCAGACCATATCCGACAACGCGGCCAATGCTATCAAGGAAATTTTCGGTCGCAACAAGGCGCTGATCGGCATGATACATTGCCCGGCCTTTCCCGGAGCGCCGCGTTACCGGAACGCAAGCATGGATGCGATCTACGATGCGTGCATGCGCGACGCCGAACGCCTCGTTGAAGGCGGCATGCACGGTCTTATCGTCGAAAACCACGGTGACGTTCCCTTCTCCAAACCAGACGATATCGGACCGGAAACCTCAGCCTTCATGAGCGTGGTGACGGACCGCATCGTTCGCGCCGCCGGCGTGCCCGTTGGTATCAATGTGCTGGCCAATGCTCCCATCCCTGCCCTTGCAATCGCCATGGCGGGCGGCGCAAAATTTATCCGCGTCAATCAATGGGCAAACGCCTATGTGGCCAATGAGGGCTTCATGGAGGGACGTGCAGCCGAGGCGATGCGCTACCGTTCATTGCTGAGGGCGGAGCACATCAAGGTTTTTGCCGACAGCCATGTGAAGCACGGCGCCCACGCCATCACGGCGGATCGCAGCATTGATGAGCTGACGCGCGATCTCGCCTTCTTCGACGCCGATGCCGTGATAGCGACAGGACAGCGGACCGGAAACAGCGCGTCTCTTGAAGAGATCGAGGAGATCGGCGCGGCCACGCATCTGCCGCTTCTGGTCGGCTCAGGGGTCAACGAAGGCAATATTATCGAAATCCTCAAACGCACCAATGGCGTAATCGTGGCGTCATCGCTGAAGGAAGGCGGCGTCTGGTGGAACCCGGTCGAACTGTCCCGGGTACGTTCTTTCGTTGCAGCGGCTCAGCCCGGCCTCGATGGCTGAAAAGGAGACAGCAATGGCAAAACTTTCGATCAACGGCGAAAGACTGCTCGCAAATCTCGATCGATTTGCGGCGATCGGCGCGACTGAAAAGGGCGGCGTCAACCGGCAGGCGCTGACCGCACTGGATCGTGAGGCGAGACGACTGCTGGCGAAACTCGCCATTGATCGGGGGTTTTCCGTGTTTCAGGATCCCCTTGCCAATCTTTTCATTCGGAGGAGTGGCCGCGACGAGAGCCTTGCACCGCTTCTGATCGGCAGCCATCTGGATAGCCAGCCGTCAGGCGGCCGGTTTGATGGAGCGCTGGGAACGCTTTCGGCATTCGAGATTCTCGAAACGCTCGAAGATTTCGGAATAGATACGGAGCGCCCCATTGAGGTGGTCGCCTTCACCAATGAGGAAGGCTGCCGCTTCGCTCCCGGCTGCATGGGCTCCATGGCTTTTGCTTCCGGTAATATCCCCGAAAACTGGCTTCATCTTGCGGCAACGGATGACGGCGCCGGTTTTGCAGGTGAGCTTGACGCCACCCTGAAAAGCCTGCCGGAAGCGACCATGCGCGATCTTGGTTTTCCGGTCTTTGCTTTTGTCGAGGTACATATAGAGCAGGGTCCATCCCTTGAAAAACAGGGCGTGCCCATCGGGATTGTGACGGGCATACAGGGTACACGCTGGCTGGAGGTGTCAATCACCGGCCAGACTGCTCATGCCGGCACAACAGCCCTAGCATATAGACGCGATCCTTTTCATGCCGCGGTCAATGCGCTGGGATCGCTTTTCCCCGCCATGATGCCGCTGGATCCTGCGGCCCGGTTCACCGTTGGCCGAATGGCGTTGCAGCCCGGTGCCGTGAACGCCATTCCACAATCCGTGACTTTCACCGTCGATATCAGACATCCCTCATCAGAAACACTCGACGAAATGGAGAGCAAAATCCGCGCGATCGTGCACGACGCTGCGATGGACCAAAAATGCGAAGCGACGATTGGACAGATATTCGACATGCCGCCGGCGAATTTCCAGGATGGCATCGTGTCGGCATTGGGCCGCGCCGCACGGGAGCGCGGTTTTTCGACCGAACGCATGTTGTCAGGCGCATTCCACGATGCACTTTTCATGAACAGGGTCGCACCATCGGCCATGATTTTTGTGCCGTGCCGCGACGGTCTCAGTCATAACGAGGCAGAGCATGTTGAACCTGAACATAGCATAGCGGGATGCAACATGCTTTTCGCTTCGGTTCTTCAAATCCTGTCATAGGTCACCTTCGACGACCGTGGGACAGGATGCTTGCGCATGGCCTGATCAGCTCGCTGGGCAATCCTGCCATTTTCCACAACGTTATCGGTTTCCGACCGAGCTTCGAGGTTTCAGCTCGGCAGATACTCCGTGCTCCAGCTCTGGCTCGCAACACCGTCCTCAAGCAGCTTCTCGATCTCTTTTTCCGTATAGCCGACCTCTTCGAGGACCTTGACGGTTGAGGCACCGTATTTTTCCGCCGGCGGCGGAGAGACGATCGAGCTGCGGCTGGGGCGAATGGCACAGGGATCGAGCTGCGTCACAACGTGGCCGCTTGGATGGTCTGCATAAATGGAGAAAGAATAACTTCCTCTGTCTACACCGTTCGTCCCGTCGGCTTGCCGTGAATAGCGGGATCGCAACGCGTCGATATTGTCGCAAATCACCGCTCCGAAACCTTCCCGTTGGAGCTTCTCCAACCACGATTGAGAGGTATCGCCGGCAAAAATACTGGAAAGAAATGCGTCGCGTTCGTCTTTCGGCAGACTGGCTATTCCTTTGAAGTCGTCCAGGCAGTCAAGCTTTGGCACATCCTGCTCATTTGAGCTGAACAGCAGATAGTCGCCGGAAGCGGTATAATAAAAGCGGGTCAGGGCATCATATCCCGCCACGTACCGACCGGCAGGTTCGTTGAAGAGACTTCTACCGCGATAGTCATAGGAGAATGGAATCTGGAGGAGCCCGCTGTTTGCAGACAGAGACGTCCGTCCGCGACCAACCCGACCGGTTTTCAGTTTTTGGTAAAGGGCCGCCGCGACCCCCAGTGCACCGCCGAATCCGCACATAACGTCGATCGTACCGACATGCGCATGTTCTTCCGGTTCGTGCATCGAGCCACCGAAACGGAGCATGATGCCGGTCGCTGCCTGGACCAGGTCGTCATAACCGACATAATCGGTCCTCGGGCCACGGCTCACGCCGCTAAAGCAGTCGAGTTTACAGAAAATGGCATCCGGGTTGATTGTTTTCAGCGTCTCGGCATCAAGCCCCATGTTGAGGATCTGATTGTCGGGCGCATTCCAGACGATGACATCGACCGACTTTATCAGGGCCTCGAGCGCCTTTTTACCCTCGGGCGCTTTTATGTCGATGAGCGCCGATTGTTTTCCGCGCATGTGCGACATACCGAAAATCACGGTATTCCAGCAATCGTAGAGAGGCGAGGCAGGATCAAGCTTGATCACTTCGGCACCGAAACGTGCCAGATAATAAACACAATGCGGACCGGCGATCACATTGCAAAGGTCGAGCACACGAACGCCCTGTAGCCAACCGCTGCGATCATCGGGATTGGTTATGCGTGGAAGTTCGGTCTTCTCATTCTTCAGCAGGGATAACGCGGTCGAAAACTCGACCCACCGCCGGGGCATTGGAGAGAGCGCTTCAGCGCCGCTTTCCTCGAGCCAGACGACCGGCCCAGGCTGGATCATGGTCCCATATTCCGGGTCCTTGACATCGATCATAAGACCCGCCGTCTCAGCGTGGTCGTCGTTGATCCATTCCTGCAGCCAGCGCTGCGGAGCGCCGGGAAAGCCGCCACGCCCGAATATGCGCTCCCACTCCTTTGCGGTCCGCGTGATGAACACCTCCTTCATTCTTGCCGCGATCTTGTCGGCCCAGAACTTGGGCAAAGGGTAGACGCCGAGCGATACATCGGATTTCCATTCAGAGGTCGGAAGATATGTATCTTCCTCCTCCGTCAGCCCGTCGGCCACGAGCTCATCGTAGATGCCGAGCGCTTGCAGGCAGCGCTTCGCGTGGTTCTTGTGGCTGGGGCAGACGACGTAAAACATCCGTCCGTCCTTGCAGAGGTAGCTTCTGTAAAACGGATCCAGAAGTTCCTGCAGATCCTCGTAACTCAGGTTCATCGGCAGGCCTTCGGCCCGGCGGCGAGCGATTTCCTGCTCGCGCTGCGTGATATACCGATCCGGGAGCCCTTCGATCTTGATCGAGTTGTAGCACAGTCCTTCCATGACGGCGCTGGCAAGCGGCACCTCGATGTGATCGCCAAGCCCAGTGCGCTCACGCGCCTGCAAGGCGAGGACTGTTGCAGACGACGCCAGCATGGCGCCATAGGCCGAGGCCAGCGGCAGCGGGGAGAAGGACGGGTTGACGCCCATGAGCACCCGATTGAGGCCCATATCCGTAAAAACGCCGGAGCTTGCCGCGATGACGCTTTCATAGGCGCGCAGCTCACGCCTTTCCTCGTCGTTCGAAGCAAAGCCGGGGATGGAAAGCGTGATCAACTCCGGCCGTTCCTGCCTGAGCGTTGAAAAATCTATTCCGAGCGCCGCCAGTTTGCCCGGGCGAAAATTTTCGATGACAATGTCTGCTTCCGCGATGAGCGCCAACGCCTGATTGCGGCCCTCAGGCACCTTCAGATCGATGTTGACGATGGCTTTGTTGCGATTGAGCGTTGCATTGGCTGGGCTCTGCCACAGCGGGCCGCCAGGGGGATCGATATGCACGACAGTCGCACCCAGATCGCCAAGGATCATGGCCACCGCCGGGCCGGCAATATATTGCCCGAAATCAACCACCCGAACGCCGGAAAGCGGAAGCGTGGACCGTGCGGTCGATGTCATCTCTTTAAACCTCCCCAAGAATTTTCTATGCGTGTGCGTCGGCAATGATCCAGCCGGCCGCCTTTTCGGCAATCATAAGCGTCGGTGCGTTGGTGTTGCCGCTTGTGATCTTCGGCATGATGCCCGCGTCCACGACGCGCAGCCCTGCAACTCCGCGTACCCTGAGGCGACTGTCGACGACTGCCGTCGGATCGTCATCGCGGCCCATTTTCGTCGTACCCACCGGATGGAAGATGGTATTGGCGATATCGCCCGCAAGCCGCGCCAGTTCCTCATCACTCTGGAACTGCGGACCTGGCTTCCATTCCTCAGGCCGGTATTTTGCCAGCGCTGGCTGCGACACGATTTTGCGCACCTGGCGGAGGCTTTGGGCAGCTATCCCGCGGTCTTCTTCGGTGCTGAGATAGTTCGGCGCAATTGCCGGCGCGTCCGACACTTTGCCGGAGCGAATCCGCACGCTTCCAACGCTGGTCGGGTTCAGATTGCAAACACTGGCAGTGAAGGCGGGAATAGTGTGCAGCGGCTCACCGAACGCGTCGAGACTGAGGGGCTGGACGTGATACTCCAGATTGGCATGGGCCTGGCTTTCATCGGAACGCGTGAAGGCGCCGAGTTGCGAGGGCGACATGCTCATCGGACCACTGCGTTTCATCGCATATTCGAGCCCGATCATTGCTTTGCCAAAAACGCTGTTGGCGAGCGTATTAAGCGTTTTCGCATTACCGACCTTGAAGACCGCACGAATTTGCAGATGGTCCTGAAGATTTTCACCGACACCTGGCAGGTCGTGTTCGACCTCAACGCCGTGACGCTTCAGCAGTGCGGCGGGCCCGATGCCCGATAATTGCAGGATTTGCGGTGATCCGATTGCACCCGCAGAGAGAATAACCTCTCCGCGCGCCCCAACCTCCGTGCGCTGCCCGTGGCGCTCAACCATGACACCGATGCACCGTTTGCGACCGGACGCCTCTTTTACAAGGATCAAACGCTCGACATGAGATTGCGTCCAGATCGTCAGGTTTGAGCGGTTTTTCACGGGGCGCAGGAAAGCCTTGGACGTGTTCCAGCGCCAGCCGGAGCGCTGATTGACCTCGAAATAGCCCACACCTTCATTGTCGCCGCTGTTGAAATCGTCCGAACGCGGAATGCCAGCTTCCACGGCGGCCTCCGCGAAGGATTCGAGAATGTCCCATTTCAGACGCTGCTTCTCGATCCGCCATTCGCCGCCATGGCCATGCATGTCGGAGAACCGGCTGTTGTCGCCGGTCTTCGGATCCGCGCCATCGTCCAGCCGGTAATGATCCTCATGCGCCTTGAAATCGGGCAGGCAATTTTGCCAGGACCAGGCATCATCGCCGGTTGCCGCTGCCCACCCGTCAAAATCGCGCGCCTGACCACGCATATAGATCATGCCGTTGATCGATGAGCAGCCGCCAAGCGTCTTGCCGCGGGGATAGCGCAGCGAACGGCCGTTCAGGCCGGCATCTGGCTCGGTTTTATAAAGCCAGTCTGTGCGCGGATTGCCGATGCAATAGAGGTAGCCGACCGGGATATGTATCCATGGATAATCGTCCTTTCGGCCGGCTTCCAGCAAAAGAACACGTTTTGACGGGTCACGGCTGAGGCGATTGGCGAGGAGGCAGCCTGCGGAGCCACCGCCAACAATAACGTAGTCAAAAACGTCGCGGAAAGTTCCGGAACCACCAGTCCTCATCGGGTTGCACCCCCATCGCGATGGAACGCCACATAATTATAAGATTGGACACTTTGCCGTGGCATGCCATGCTCCCTCCCTGCTTTAATTAGATGCATAGCCAACATTGGCTCGTAAAATCCAATGACAAATTCAACCGAGCATTATAAGTGAAATTAATATGCTGGAAGGTATCGATCTGAGAACATTACGGGCGTTTGTTACCGTGGGGCGGGAAGGAAACGTCACCCGAGCCGCCGAGCAACTGCACGTCACGCAGCCGGCGGTGACGCTTCAGTTGAAACGCTTGGCCACTGACACCGGGCTGACCCTGTTCCGGCGAACCTCGACGGGTTTGGAGTTGACACAGGAAGGTGCGCTGTTGGCTGCAAAAGCCGAGCAAGTGCTGGCGGCGCTGACGGACTTCGGTCAGACGGCCGGTAATTTATCGACGAGGGTCCGGGGCAAATTGCGGATCGGCACGATCATCGATCCTGAATTCACACGGCTGGGCGCCTTTCTGAAAGCGCTTCTTGAAAGCGGACCGGGTATAGAAACAACGTTGCGTCACGGAATGAGCGGTGATGTGCCGGAGAGGCTCAAGCGCAACGAGCTCGACGCCGGTTTCTATCTCGGTGACCCACGGGACTATGACCCGTCGCCCGACGTCACTGGAGAGAATACCGCATCGCTTTTCTACGCTCGCTCACTTGCCCAATTGACCTATTGCGTCGTCGCTCCGCCATCGCTCGCAAGCTTTGTGCGAGGGGCCGATTGGTTACAGCTTGCCTCCCTCCCATGGATCGGCACGCCACCCGCATCGGTCCATAATCGGATGCTGGCCCGGCTGTTCACCAAACTTGGCGTTCGCCAACACATCGTGGCCCAAGTGGACCAGGAAGCGTCCATGATCGCCATGACGCGCACGGGGGTCGGACTAAGCCTTTGCCGGGAATCGATTGCCCTGCATGAACAGCAGTCTCATGGACTGGTCATCGCGGACAATGTGAAGCTCTCGACGACCTTGAGTTTCCTCTGCCTGGAAGCGCGTATGGGCGATCCTTCTATCATCGCGGCATTCGACGCAATTAGACGCGTTTGGGTCCAGTAGGCCGGTTGCCGGTCAATGGTGCCCGAGGCCTGTTTCAGAAACACGTGATCTCCGTCGGCCTGTCAACGGTAAGAAGCGAGAGGGCCGGAGACTGGGTTATCTCGGGAACATCGTTTGATCACTGGAGTTAGGGGCGCTTCAACCAAGAGGAGAAGCACGATGCCCCGTGGCGACAAGTCTTCCTATACGGACAAACAGAAGCGCAAGGCCGAGCATATCGAAGAAGGATATGAGGATCGCGGCGTCGGCGAGAAAGAGGCCGAGCGGCGTGCCTGGGCCACCGTGAACAAGGAAAGCGGCGGCGGCAAGAAATCCGGCTCCGGCCGCGGTCATGCCGAGAACCACGCCTCTTCCGAAAAGGGTGGCCGCAAAGGTGGCGAGGCAGCTGCTGCAAGACCGAAGGCAGAGCGATCCAGTTCCGCCAAAAAGGCCGCCGCCACCCGCAAGCGCAATGAGCAGCACGCCCAGCACTAAGCGGGTGCGCAGCAAGGATTTACCGTCAGAAGGAGTTACCGCGATGAAAGTCCAGGAGGTCATGACGCATGATGTGCGTGTCGTGAATGCGGAAGAAACCATTCAGGAAGCAGCCCGCATCATGGCGGAAATCGATGCCGGTGTCCTGCCGGTCGGCAAGGAAGGAAAGTTGGTGGGAATGCTCACCGACCGGGATATCGCAATTCGCGCAGTTGCCGAAGGCAAAGGTCCGGACACCAAAGCGAGCGACATCATGTCCAGGGAAGTGAAATACTGCTTCGATGACGAGGATGTGGAAGATGTCTGCGGCAATCTCGGCGACCAGCAGATCCGCCGTATTCCCGTCCTCGACCGCAACAAGCAGCTGGTGGGGATCCTGTCCCTCGGCGATGTCGCCGTGGAAACCGACGGCAACGGCGTGGGCGAGGCATTGGCAGCGATCTCCCGTCCTGGCGGGACCCATAGCCAGTCGGGCGTGCAGCCGCATTAACTCTGTGGCCCCGAGCCTGTTTGGACTGGCTCTACCGACTAGATCATCACCGGGGAGGGCCGCACGGGGCAAGCCGCTGTGCGGCAACGGGAGGACCAGATGTACGACAATCACGGCGCCAATCATGAGGGGAAAGCCCGCGCCGCCGGCCATCCCTATGCGGCTTTCGCCGTTAACATGGTCCTCAGCCTGGTGGTTATGTACCTCGTAATGTTCTCCATGATCGACGGCTGGGGCGACTTCCGGAACAATCTCAACATGGTCTACATGGCCCTAACCATGGTTGCGCCAATGGGCATCCTCATGCTCGCGACGATGGGTGGGATGTATCCGAACAAGCGGCTGAACCTATTTCTTCATGCCGGTCTTGCCCTTCTCTTCGTGGCGGCTTTCACCGGTACGCGCAACCAGACCCTGATCGGCGACCGACAATTCATTGCTTCGATGGTCCCCCATCATTCCGGCGCCATTCTCATGTGCAGAAATGCTAGGATCACCGATCCGGAACTTATGGCACTCTGTGCGGAGATTTCCCGCGGCCAGCGCGCCGAAATCGAGCAAATGAACGCAATCGACGAGCGCCTCCACACAGAGATCGGCGGTCCTTCGAGATGATCGCCAGCGTCTCTGGCCGCGCCCGTTGACGTCGCCGCGTCGTCATCCTGCGTTTCCCGGGGGCATGGCGGCTCACAGGAGTTCCGGGACTTAATATTACATGAGGAGCAATTTTCTGCTGCACGGCCCCCAGCCCTCCTTCGCGCTTCGCGTGATAGGGGCCAAAAGCGAGTGCCGTGCGTCTATCGCGATTTCCCGAATTCCTTGCGAAGCTCATCCTTCGCGTCTTCCAGCACTTCCTTGCGATTTCCGGGCAACGTCCGGCCAGCACGGTTGATGTAAAACACCAGCATCGACATTGCAGACCGGAAAGGGCTGGTCTTGCGCCTGGAGGATTGTTCCGCCGAAGCTTTCAGCGAACGTGCGATCTGTGAAGGATCGTCTTTGGTGAACACCTCCTTCTCAAGATCGAGCGCATCGCTTTCCCTGGTCACCTTCTGTGACCACTTCTTTTTCTTTTTTGCCTTTTTCATCGTTCTCTCCCGGCGGATAATTATTTTCGTTCGGGGTCATGGGTGTGGTGACTGTCACGCTCACCCCCTCCCCCGGAAACCCTGCTCTTTGAACGTTTGTCATTGTCTGCCGCAGGTTTCTTGATCTCCAGTGGGGCCTTTGCGTTTTCATGGGAAGAGCCCGGCCCGCCCTGCCGGATACTTGCCGGTGTTTTCGTCGAGGTGGACATTTATTCCTCCTGTCGTCGGGTGGCAGCGGACAAGCCGCTGGCCTATTGGTCGTCGCGGGTTTTCATTGCATCGGAAACACGCTTCTTCCGTGGGTCCTTGAGATTTTCACCGACAGCATCCCGATCGTGCTCGGGGTCGTCCGTGGGTTTCATGTAGCCTCTGGGTCGGCTTTCCTTCGGCCCTTCCCATCGCGGCGATTGGTCGGTGGTGCCGGGAGCACCGTCTCGTGGAGAATTATTGGTCATCATTGCCTCCGGTTGGGTTCAACGCTCCCCAACCACTTTGCTGGGGCAATGTTCCGCGAAGACGGGGAGGCAACAGCGGAATTTTTTTCGAAACAATTGCACGCTCCACTGGTTAGGCGACCCAGAATTCAAACCGAGGGAACAGAAGATGACGGATAAATCCGGAAAAACCGATCGCATCTCCAGAATGGCGCATGAGCAGCAGCAGGACTTTCTCCGACGCTCATCCCTGCACTTCCTGGAATGCGCCATCCATCTATGCGCGACGAATATGAGCATTTCCGAACTTGCCGCACGGCTTGAAAAACAGGCGCAATATTTGCGGCAGTTTGGCTAGGGATAGGCCACTCCATGCGTCAGCGGCGACCATCGTTTCTTGGGAAGACCCGCAATGCCAAGATTTTTCTTCAATGTAATCAGCGGTAAAAACGTCCTTGATGACCCGGAAGGAAGCGAGCTCCCTTCCCTCGACCAAGCGATCGAAGAGGCGCGCAAGGACGCCCGCGCCTTGATGAGCGAGGCGATCCTGCAAGGGCGTGACATCTCCGAAGGATGCATCATCATCCGTAACAAGCAGCATGACTTACTGAAAGTCGTCCGTTTCAGCGATGCGCTGGACCGAAAGGACTGAAAGGGCATCATCCGTCCGCATACGGGCCATCAGTGTTTCATATTCTCTTTCGGGGACGCCATAGGTCATGTCGGCGACGTCTTCCAGTATACCGCGATTGACAATGCGGACATTTCCGCGGCTGGCGCGAATGGCATGAATGCCTTCGAGAACATGCAGCTCGTTGGTAATGCCAGGCCGCCGCACCCCAAGAACGGTGGAGAGAAACTCATGGGTAATCGGCAAATCATCCATATCGAGGCGGTCATGACACATCAGCAGCCAGCGTGCGAGCCTTTCCCGCAGACCATATTGCCCATTTGCCAGCACAAGCTGGCTGGCCTGAAGCAGGCAGATGTTGATATAGCCCAGCAAAAGCTCACGCAGTCGCGCGTCTTCCTCCATTTCCCGCCGTATTTCAGCGGCCGGAATCAGGAAGCCACGACCGCCCACGCCCATGACGGTTTCGTCCGGCGTGGTTTCCGCGCCCAGCAGAACGGGCCAGCCGGTGATGCCCTCTCGCCCAACAAGCACGGCTTCAATGCTTTTGCCGCCGTCATCATGAACGACCGTCGATGCAAGACCGGTTTCGATAAAACAGAGATGAGAAATGGGCTTGCCAGCGGCAACGAGCCGATGTCCCGCCGGCAGATCCACGGGCTCCAGCCGCGACGCAAGCTGCGACAGGCGTTCTGTGCCGAGGGTCTTCAACAATCGGTTATAAACAAGAAAATCTGATCCAAGCATAGCGGTTCGCCCGGTCGCCCCTTTGCTCGAAAAAACATCAACCTGCGGCGGTCATATTAGCAGCGGAAAATCCCATGAAAACAGTGAGTACGTTTCCGTACGAATTGGTAGAACGGATCGTTCCTACCGCGCAGATGGACGCAAGTTCAAATTTTGGCCCATTTTTGAGGCAGCATCATATATCGAAACCCGGTCATTGGGTATGTGGACCCCCACCGTCACGGCAGGGGAGAAATGGCCGTATCTGCGGGGAGCCACCACCTTGGCAAGAAGTACGCGCAAAAACCGTCTGCCACCCGCCTTCCAGCCCGAAAGCGCCAGCGCGCCCTCACTTGGCGCTTTGCGCAAGGAAGCGGAAAGCTGTGAAAGATGCGATCTCTACAGGAACGCCACCCAGCTTGTTTTCGGCGACGGCGACACCCGGGCGCGCGTAGTCCTCGTCGGCGAACAGCCCGGCAATGAAGAAGACCTGAAAGGACGGCCTTTCGTTGGTCCGGCCGGTCGCCTGCTCGACGAATGCCTCAAAGAAGCGGGTGTGGATCGTTCGCAATGTTATGTGACCAACGCCGTAAAACATTTCAAATTCGAGCAGCGTGGGAAACGACGTCTGCATGCCCGCCCGAACGGCGGGGAGGTGCAGCGCTGCGCGTGGTGGCTGGGTGCAGAACTGCGGCTTGTCGAGCCAGACCTTGTCGTGGCGATGGGCGCCACAGCCTTTTACGCGCTGACGGGACGCGCAAGCGGCGTGACGAAGGAACGCGGGCATGTTCTTTTGACGCCGGCCGGCACACGCCTTCTCGTCACCATCCATCCATCTTATCTGCTGCGCCTTCGCGACCGGCAGGAGGCGGATCGACAGCGCCGCGCCTTCGTCTCCGACCTGCACAAAATAGGCGAAATCCTTGGCGCGACGACTTAGCCAAACCGGCCTGCCGCAATCGCCCCAACGTGAGGAACAAGCTTCTCCCATCGTGGTTAGGTGCGACCGAACAGGGAGGCTTGAACACCATGGAAAAGAGCATCGAATATCAAATCATCGCGCATGAGAACGGGTGGGCCGTTGTCGTCTCTGAGGTCATGAGGGCAGTTTATCCCAGCCGCCACCTGGCTTTGGCGGCTGCGAAGCTGCTGGAGAGCAATGTGGTCCCAACGCAGGAGGCGGAACGCCTTGCTGCGACCGCCCATCTGACCCTGACCGACACCACGGCAACGAACCGGTTGCGCACCCCCCTGCAACTGATGGTGGCTGTGCCCTATCAGGTGGATATTCCCTTGCGGCGAAGAAGCGAAGAAGTCTGCTTTCCATCGATCGGCAGCCTCGATCTGGCAGCTGGCAAAGTATAGACCGGAACACATCCCGGCCTCGCCTCACACCGCGCGGCCGGGATGTGTTCCTGTGAGAAAATAGAGTGCAATCGCAACAGCGAGGGCGAATACGACCAGCGTATAGACCATCATGGTTTTCCACGTCCGTTTGCGCCCTCGAAAATCGCCATCATCTATGCCGATGGGCGAGAATTTCGAGTCGAGCCTTTCACTTAACGGTCGGTTCATATCCTGTTCGGGCCTGATGCTTTCCCGCGGCGCATCAGCCATGTCATTATTTTTCCCCGCCATCGGATACCTCCCCTATGGATGAATACAAGTTCGCATGGACCTGACCTAAAGACGGATTTGATCGGTGGAAACGGCTTTATGGCTCACGCCCGCCTCCAGGCAGGCGGCAATCAGGTGTTCCCGCGCAACGGTTGAGGAGCCATTTCGCAACAGAGCGAGTCGGCAACTCCTGAGGGCAAGACGATAGTGGACACCGGTTTTTACCGGCCAGTGTTCTTCCAGCAGAGAGATTGCCTCTTTCATGTCGGCGATCAGAAACTGCCGGCTGACCAGCGAAATCTCAAGCGCACCGGCACCGATCAGCGGAATGGTGGTCATTGTCTTATCTTCCCTCGCTAACACCGGCTCGCATCTCGAAGAAGGAGATCCTTTCAATCCGGAAGACGCCCCAACCCCGCTCATGCGCAATTGTTCCGCCGCAAGACGCTAGAACATCAGATCATTACCTCTCGAATTCGAGTATTGGCCGCTTTTTTTCGGGATCAATTTCTGACACTGCAGCAGTTCCCTCGCGCTTATTTGATAAATTCAGTGACCGGGCGGCTGAAATCGTCTTGCTCAGGCGTTATGGTGGGGGAACAGGCACACGCATGCCGATGGTGCGCGAGGAGTAAAGCATGCAGACCGTTAAACGCCTCACCATCGCAATCATCGGCATGACAGATACTGTCACATCGGAAATCCGAATGGCGTGGTTTCATGCCCAAATCGGCCTGGAAGGACCCTACTCCGCCAGCTTCATTGAAAGTGAAGACGCTCTCAAATTTGCCGCGGCGATTATTGACGTTCGTTACGAGGCGGACGTCATGCTGCGTCTCACCGAACAACTGGACGAAGAGGCAATTCCTTATCTTTTTTTCGTGCCAGAGACGGTTATTGACAGCGAGCCGGGACCTTTTGTCCTCTCCGGACGTTCGGAAGACATCGAAAACATTGTTTCCGCTTTGATGGCTCAAGGAGGGGGCATCAGACATTAAAGCGAGGCACGTGTTATGTTGAAACAAGCTGAGGGCGATGGCGAAAAGAATTTTCTGCTTTCTCTTCTGCCAGATGACATCAGGCGTGACGTAACGGGCGTCTGTAAGCCCATCAAGCTCGCATTGGGCGATGTATTGATTTCCGCCGGCGCGCCCGTCGAGCGTGTTTTCTTCCTGTCATCCGGCATTGCCTCCGTCGTGGTCGTCACCAAATCAGAGCGCAAAACAGAAGCGGGGCTTGTCGGGAGAGAGGGATTTGTGCCGACAGGGGCGGTCGCTGGCGCGGAAACAACCCTGACCGAAATCGTGATACAGGCTCCCGGCGAAGCCCTTGTCATGGACATGCGGTCGTTTGAAGCGCTTCTTGAAAAATATCGGGTCTTTTTCGAGATTCTTGTCTGTGCACTGCACATCTCAAGAACGCAGGTGGAATACACGGCGTCTTCCAATGCCACCCAGTCCGTAACGGAGCGGCTCGCCCGCTGGCTCCTGATGTGCCACGACCGCATAGAAGGCAATCATCTGCCACTGACCCACGACTTTTTGTCCACCATGCTGGCCGTCAGGCGCGCAAGTGTAACGGACGCCCTCCACGTTCTCGAAAGCCATGGGTTCATTCGTTCCGAAAGGGGAAGAATTACGATCAGGAACCGCGAGATGCTCGAGAACTATGCGCGCGATCTCTACGGCATGCCTGAAGAGGAAAGCAATCGTGTGTTCGCCCGCTTTCTGCGCGAATACCAGTCTGAAATCCCGCTTGACGACCTCGTCATTGTCGAAAGCAGCGGGGTTCGGTAGTCCGCACGACCTTCTCAATCGTCGTTCGGTACGCTTCCGAACATTTACGTTTGGCCATTTCCCTATAGTATGGGTTCATCTTCCCTCACGCTGTGAAATGCAGGATGCGTTTCAAGGAGGTGAAATGCACGCCAATCACGAGTACCAGAGTTCCGGAATTTTTCTGAACGAAGACATCAACATCGTTAAGGCAGCCTACGAGAATGTTCTGTCCGCAGAACGCGATCCGGCTTTGTGCCGGGCAGACGTCGCCCGCTATGTCCTGAAAATGTATGATCGCGGCGTTGTCGATCCCCTGAAACTTCAGCGGCTCGCAACTCTCTATTTTCGAACCAAATTGCTTGTCGGCTGATTTTCCAGCCTTACGCGTTGTCGGTTCGGCTTGGTCTCAGGTTCGATGACGTCTTAAAAGACGTTCCTCTACGGTTTCGGATAATCGCGTACCTCGTCATGCCCAGGAACGGAATGATGCGTTCCGGTTTCCCATTCATCCATCCGTGGCGTCACTCGCCTGCAATATGAAAGGCGTCGACGGACGGGGGAACAAACCTGCGCAAGCATGGTTCGGGTCGCTCCACGAACTCATGCCGGACGAGGTGTAACATGACCAGGAAAACACTCCCCATTCCCGAAGAGAACAGAAGCCAGCAAGGGCCCGGCGACAACGACCGTCTGAACACGGAAGAAACCTCCGCCGTCAAGGAACAGAAGGTTTCAACCCAGACCGGGAGGCAGGCAAACATAAAGATAAACACGACACATCAAGGTCACCAGCAGGACAGGTAGCGCCCACCTGTCTGCGGCGTGCGGCCGGCTGTCACCAGCACTCAGTCCAGATTTCGACGTAGCGACTCCCTCGCCCTGTTGACGCGGCTTTTGATGGTGCCCACCCGGCAGCCGCAGATGGCGGCGGCATCGGAATAACTCGTCCCTGCCGCCACGAGCAGCAGAGCTTTTTTCTGGTCCTTGTCGAGATGGCGGATAGCCCTCATGACCTCCTGATGCTGCACACGCCATTCTTGGCTGGCAGGGGTAGACATGGATTGCTCGATACCGACCGGCAAGCCGACGCATTCACGCCTCGACACCTTGTAGCGAGTGCAGAACGTGTTGCGCAAAATGGTGAAGAGCCATGATTTCAGCGCCGTGCCGGGGGTAAAACCATGCAGGGCCCGAAGCCCCCGCAACATCGTCTCCTGAACGAGATCGTCAACATCCTCCTCGTTTCTGACGAAGCGGCGCGCAAAAGCCGTCAGGGCCGGCGCCAGCTCCGCAATACCGATGCGCAACTCCTCCAGCTGCGCTTCACTCAATGTGTTTCCGGAAACTCCACTCACAGCGTGCTTGGCCATTTTCCCATCCTTTCACTATGGGGAAATGTCTCGGCGGACGCTTGGTTGCTGTACGCCAACGTACAATGGCGACATCAATGAGGATTTCGACGACGTCGATTGGAAAAGCGCAGGCGCGCGCGAAGCTTTAGATAGGACAGTTGGTTTCAGGCCTCATCTACACCCTTGGGCGGTTGCCTCCGCCACCTCTCTTCGATCATGCGTTCCGCGTTCTTTCTCGCCTTTTCCCTGTCCCGGCGGCTTTCTTCAGTATCGACGGACCGGGCATCGTCCGTACCGGGCTCCGGCTGGGTGTCCTTGTCGGGTAGGCTCATCGCTTCATCTCCGCTTATGGTTGCAGGAATGGCGGATCCGCTATCCGGCAGGTCTTCTAACCGCAGCGTCATGGAGAGGTTCCGATCTTGCTGAGGCATTGAGGGAACAGCGGTGCTGTAAAACTGTTAGGGAGGGATCAAGGAGGATGTCATGAACAAGAACGACAAGCTGAAGCAAATTCACAAGGACAGCGAACCGCAATTTGCGCGCGGTAAGAAAACCTCGAAAAACAACGGCGTGGCGAGCGCGAAGCCAAGGGTTATCACCGGTTCGGACGACGCAACCGCCAACAAACTGCCGCCCGGCGTCAAGAAACCCGAGAAGGACTGGGATTTGAACTATGACGAACGAGATACCAGCGAGGGCAATTTCCAGGGTTAATCCGGTCGCACACCACAACCTTCACCGAGCCAGGTCCTCGATCGCAAGTTCGATGGATTGTGGCTCGGCGCCCTCCTTTGTCTGCACTCTCAAGACGCTGCCGGTGTTCAGCACGCCCTCAAGCACCGTCCGCTCCCCCACGATGATCTTAATCACCTTGGGGGTCGCCGCCTCGATATTGAGGCTGTTGCTGGTTTCGTGATCAACGGTTTGGGCCACGGCGGAGCCTCCGGTTCTTGTAAAGATAGGCGGCCTAACTTCGCTAGGGGAGCCTTGTTCCTTGTCTTCGGTGAAGACCGCTGGCTGCTTCCGCTAATCGCCCGAAGCAATTCTGATATTAGGGTCTCATGAACCGCGGAGCGGATTGCCTGGGAAGCGCCGCAAGGAGGGTCGCTGTATCGCACACCTGCAACTGCGTCGAAAAACGGCCAGACAGCAGCTTCAACGCCGCATTGTGTGTCGCATCCCTTCCGCTACAAAGCGCGTCTTCGACCAGAATGACGTAAAAACCCTGGTCTATCGCTCCCAGAACGGTGGCGAGAACGCAGACATCTGTTTCACCGCCGGTAATCACCAGTGTTGAAACCCGTTCCTCCCGCAGGATGTCGCCAAGGCCTCCATGCAGCCAGGGTGAGTACACGCTTTTACGAAAGATACGGGCGGGCGGTATGTAGCGCGACAGCGCTGGTATAACACCGATCAGTTCCGGGGCCAGCGACTGCTGCGTCATCATCGGCCATTTTTCATAATAGGCCCGCCATGCACCGGCGGCCTGCTCTACAGATTTCGGCGGCACAAAACAGGTGAAGATGCATCGGGCGGGATCGCCTTGAACCACAGCCTCCACCTCCTCGCTGATGCGGTCCATCCATTCGACATGCCATGGCGTATCCTCGGCGAAAACGCGTTGCATGTCGACGCACAGGTGCCGCCAGTCTCCCTCGGCAGAGAACTCGATCAATTCCTCCTCCCTATCCGCCGGTCTCGCTGTGAGGAGCGGCAACGGGTTTCGATTCCGGCGACCCGCGGAAGCGCAGGAAGATGGAGAGAATGACGAGAACCGCGGTCGAAAGAAACTCCGATTGCCAGTTCTGAAAGGATTCAAACCAGAATTCCACACTTCCCAGATGCGCAAATAGCGTTGTCTCGGGCTCACTGTGCATGGCGGCTTCGACTGCCCCTGCGTCAGCGCTGTATTTCAGATGGAGAACAAAACTGACGATGAAAAGGAAGAACAGCGCCAATCCCAGAGAATAGGAATAGAGGGTGCGGATAAATCCCCCTGCTTTCACCGGCCAGGGCGCCTCGGGATCATCTGCTTTTTGTGCGGGATCTTCGTCCTGCGATGCAGCTTTATCGGGGTCTTTGGATTCCGACGAGCCTCTCTGAAAAAGAAACGCGGTCAGCATGACATACGCCGACATCTGGAGAAATTCGCTCTCCCAGTTTTCGAACAGGGCAGAAAGAAAATGGCCGCTCTTTGCGTAGGAAAGAAGCGTCAGGGGCATCGCCTGATGCTGCGCGAGCTCCTCGTTGTAAACGACCCAGCCGGTCGCAAGCATGCCACCGATCGTCAAAAGGGAAGTCAGGACAAGGACAATCGTCAATCCATTGTCGCGAAACAGCCTCATGGTTCAGCCTCGCATGAAAGAGACAACTGTAAAATTGGACGCGCCGCCGGTATCGGCGGCACGTCCGCGTGACGGCTCATGCCGCCTTGGATTTAGCCTTCACGTTGGCGCGTGCCTGGGCAAGCGAAGAGAGAGCCGTATCCGTTGCGCTTTCCTCACCCAGCGTCTGCTCGAACAGTTTGGCCGCTTCCTTCATGCCGAGTTCGACCGCCCATGTCTTCAAGGTGCCATAACGGGTGATCTCGTAGTGCTCCACGGCCTGCGCCGAAGAAATCAGCCCGGCATCGAGCGCGGCGGAGCCTTTGAACTCCTCCATGATTTCCTCGCCTTCCGAAATAATGCCCTGGATCGCTTCGCAGGTCTTGCCGCGTGCCGGCTTGCCGAGCAACTCGAAGACATTCTGCAATCGCTCCACGTGGACCTCGGTCTCGTCCCTGTGCTTTTCAAATGCCGCCTTCAACTCCGCTGACTGCGCAGCCCGCGCCATTTTCGGAAGCGCCTTGAGAATCTGGCGTTCCGCGAAATAAATATCCTTCACCGTATCGAGGAAAAGGTCTTCCAATGTCTTCTCAGCCATTTTTAGTCTCCTGTTGCTTGGTGGTGAGTGAGAGTGGGTGTTTCATTGCTTATCGACCGGCACGGAGGCCTTGCCGAGTTTGAGCGACGGTTCGCGCGCCCAGACTCGAAGTTTGCCGAGCTCTGATACGAAGGCAGCCAGTCCTCCTTCACCCGGCAATGGCAGCATGCCTTCATCCATGACATCGGCAATTCCCGCTTTTTCCAGTAACGGCAGCGCCGACTGGTCGTAGCCAATGAATTTGCAGTGCTGGAACGCATCGGCGACGAAATCCCGCGCAGTTGCCTCCTTGATCAGCTCATCGATGGCCGCCGCCGATGTCAGCAGCGCCACCGCATCGAAAAGCACCGAAGGCCCGCCATCAATCATGTGATGTGCCTCGACGAAGGTGCCGTCCGACGCCGTTACCCCGCCGACCTTGGGCGCGATAAGCTCGAAGACAGCTTTTTCCGCCTCGACCGCTTTGGTCAGTCCCTTCAGCAGCTTGGCGTCTACGCCGTCGGTAATGAGAATGCCGAGCTTGCGACCCTCGAACCGTTTGGGACCCCGCTGAACGATACTGAGCGCCGGCGACGGCTCCAGATCCTGACGGGTTGGCATGGCGGCATCCGCCGGTTTCGGCATGGCTTGCAGGCCGAGCTTCTGCGCCACCGTCGCGGCAAGCGTTTCGTCGATATTGAGAAGATGCGCGACCATCCTCTCACGAATGACGGGAGTTTCCACCTTGCTGAGTTCGAAGGTGAGCGCCGATGCGATATGACGTTGTTCAGGTGGCGTCTGGCTGATGTAGAACTGGCGCGCCTGACTATAGTGGTCGGCGAAACTTTCCGGCCGCAACCTTGCCTTGGCGCCCTGCTCCTCGGCAGGGAAATGCCGGAATCCACGCGACGGCGATTCCCTTGGCCCTTCCCCGAAGGAATTGGGCTGATAATTCGCCCGTCCGGTCGGATTGTGCATCGCCATATGGCCATCCTGCTGGAAATGCGCGAAAGGACACTTGGGCGCATTGATGGGCAAATGCGTGAAGTTCGGCCCGCCGAGACGCTTGAGCTGCGTATCGAGATAGGAAAAATTCCTGCCCTGCAGCAGCGGATCATTGCTGAAATCGATGCCCGGCGGCACGTTCTGCGTCATGAACGCCACCTGTTCGGTCTCGGCAAAGAAATTGTCCGGCATCCGGTCTAGGACAAGCCGGCCGACCGGTTTGGGCGCCAATATCTCCTCGGGAATGATCTTGGTGGGGTCGAGAACGTCGAAATCGAAGCTGTCGGCGAAATCCTGATCAAAAAGCTGAACCTGCAACTCCCATTCCGGAAAATTGCCGGACTGGATCGCCGTCCAAAGATCGCGCCGGTGAAAATCGGGATCGGCGCCGTTGATCTTGACCGCCTCGTTCCACGCCACCGACTGCAATCCGAGCTTCGGCTTCCAGTGAAACTTCACGAAGGTCGATTGCTCCTTCGCGTTGATGAATCGGAAGGTGTGGACCCCGAAACCTTCCATGAACCGGAAGGAACGCGGAATGGTCCGATCCGACATGATCCACATGACCATGTTCATGCTTTCAGGCGTGAGACTGATGAAATCCCAGAAGGTGTCATGCGCGGTTTGTGCTTGCGGAAAGGCGCGATCAGGCTCCTGCTTGGCGGCATGGATGAGATCCGGAAACTTGATCGCATCCTGAATGAAGAAGACGGGAATGTTGTTGCCGACAAGGTCCCAGTTTCCCTCCCTGGTGTAGAGCTTCACGGCAAAACCGCGCACATCCCGCGCAAGGTCGGCCGACCCCTTGTTGCCGGCGACGGTCGAGAACCGCACGAAGGCCGGGGTCTTTTCACCCGCCCGCTGAAACAGATCGGCCTTGGTATGGGCGGCAAGGGAGTCGTAAGTCTCGAAATAGCCGTGTGCGCCGTAACCGCGCGCGTGAACCACGCGCTCGGGAATTCTCTCATGATCGAAATGGAAGATCTTCTCGCGAAAATGGAAATCATCCACGACAAGCGGCCCGCGAGAACCGACCCGAAGGGAATTCTGGTCGTCTGCAACCGGCCCGCCCTGCGCGGTCGTTAGCACGGGCTCGTCGCCGGTCGCGGTCTGGTGCAGTTCTCCGCCATCCCCCCGAAGAAGCTTCTGGTCGTGAATGGTGGCGGTGGCGGATGATGAGGTGGAATCTGGTTTTCTGGCCATGTCAGCTCCTGCAAGGCGTTGACCGGAGGCGATGGCAAAACCATGCCCCCGGCTGACGGGTGAGTTCGTCAAATTGCGGAGCGGCGGTACCGGTTACGCTCCTGCTCAACATCTTCCGGCGCATAAGGTCTCGACGCCTCGTCGAAGCCCGTCCAGCCCTGTTCGCGATAGGCCGCGCGGCGTTCCGCAGGGTCGACCCAGCCCTGCCGCTTGAGCACGGCCTCGGCCTCCGGCACCAGATTATCTTCCACGCGGGCGGTGACCAGCGTACCGCCCCTGCGAACCCCTTCGGCGTAAAGATTGGCATCCTCTTCGGAAACGCCCGAGCGAGTCATGGCTCCGATAAGCCCGCCGGCCGCGCCACCGGCAACGGCGCCGCCCGCTGCACCGACCGCTGTTGCGGCAAGCCAGCCCGCTGCAACCACCGGCCCCACGCCCGGGATCGCCATCAATCCAAGCCCCGTCAGCAGACCGCCCGCGCCACCGACAAGCGCACCGATGCCGGCACCTGTGCCTGCGCCCTCCGCTGCGTTGGAATCGGAATCCTCTCCATGCCGCCTGTCGGCGTTGCTGCCGACGATGCTGATATCGCTTGACGGCACGCCCGCTCTTTCCAGTTCGGAAACGGCGGCACTTGCATCGTCATAGTCGTCGAAAAGTCCGGTTACGGTTCTCATGTCACTTCTCCCAAAATCCTGCGCGCCTCACTTGGCGACGACGTTGCCCTGATAATCGAGCGCTATGGCCACGGTCTTACCGCCTTTCATGCCCGATGCCATCCACACACCCTTGTCGTCCTTCGTCAGGTTCTTGACCTGCGTGTACCCGGCCTCTTCCATCCTCTGTTTGGCCTGCGCTTCAGTGAAGCTATTGGCGCCCTCCACCGGAGCAGTCGGATTATTGGCGCCCGGTGTCGCGACAGCCGGCGTATCGCCACCCGGATTGGCGGTTGGCGTCTGCTGGGCGAAAGCCGACAGCGCACCGCCGCCTAAGAGCAACACAACGAAAACAGTTTTCTTCATGTGGATTTTTCCTCCGCTAGGATCATGGATTGCGAGCCTCCCTTTCGGGAGCTTCCTCCGAGAGACGGGAAACCCATCTCGGGCCGGCATGAACGCCTCTCGAACAAACCGACATGCAGAGAGTTCCGAAAATAATTATCGGCAGGGGAGAATGCCGCCTCCCACGATGATCGCCTTACCCGCCACGCCGGACGGGGTATGGTGAGGAGTAGCAGCCGTTTTATACGACGTCCTTGGCGGAAAAGCCGGCAGTGCCGGCCTGATAACGTCAGTCCTTGTCGCCCGGATATTGACTGTTCTTAAGGAGCAGAGCCAGGTGCACCGTGTTGCGCACAAGCATGCTGACCATGGTTTTAACGGCGTCCGGCGTTTCATCGAGATCGACGAAATTCTTCGAACCCATTGCTTCTCCCACCCAGTAGGCAACCGCATTTGCGGGAATAGTGAAGCCGACATCATTCAGGGCCTGGAAAAGTTCCGCCGAAACATGGTGAGCACCGTCTTCATTTCCGACGACCGCCACCGCGGCGACTTTCCCATAGGAAACCATACGCCCCTGCGCGTCGGTCTCGTCCAGAAAGGCATCCATGCGCTCCAGCGCTCTTTTGCACACGCTCGAGGGCTGTCCGAGCCATATCGGCGTTCCAATCAGAAGAATGTCCGCTGCAACGATCTTTTCACGGATGGCCGGCCAGGCGTCCCCCTCGCCTTCATCGGACATAACGCCAGGCTTGATGTCATGATCGGCAAGCCTGATCGTCTCGGTTTGCACATCATGATTGCCGAGCTCCCGAAAGATCAATGTCAGCAGTTTTTCGGTCGACGACGGCTCTGCCGACGTGGAGGACTTGAGTGTCGCATTCAATGCTAAGACCTTGAGAGACATAATAGCTCCTTCTGTCAGCGGGCTTTGCCGCATGTTGGTGTAAGTGACTATGTCCCGGCGACAGGAGACGGCCACGGCCACCGCCACCGCCACCGCCAGCTGGCAAACCTTCTGACCTAACGCCGGGAAAGCAGTCGCGCTATGGCGTGATGCGGAGGTGGCTTTTCGCCTTCAGGTCCGTTTTCCTTTTCCAGCCGGGCGCGAATCTCCTCGATTTCTTCTTCCGTGAGATGCTCGATCCCGATAAAATCTGCGCGTGCCTGCTCCACGGCTCTCAGAAGTTCGTCCAGCTTTGCTTCCATCGCTGCAGAATCCCGGTTCTGCGAATTCTGCACGAGGAAAATCATGAGGAAGGTGACAATGGTGGTGCCCGTGTTGATGACAAGTTGCCAGACCTCCGAAAAGCCAAACAGCGGCCCGCTTACTCCCCAGACGATGATCGTGCCAAGCGCCACGACAAACGCAGTGGGCGAGCCTGAAAAGGACGCGGTACGGCTGGCAAAAAGGGTGAAGAACTTGTTCATAGCGTGCTGCACCTTACCGCTGACGCCGATTCCGACGCAAAAAACGCACCTGTCATATTGTCTAAGAGCGTCGGCTCGACAACGTGCGCTGCATTTAGGTTGGCACTAACAAAGGAAAAAGCAGATGGTTCCGAGGTTAGAGACCAGACGGAAATGAGCAGCCTCCAACTTCGCTTATCCATTAGGACAAAGCGGGACTAAGTTCGCTTAACGCTTGTCGTTATTTCATAAGTCCAGAAACACAAAAAACCCCGTCGCGGGTGCAACGGGGTTTTGTTTTGATATTGGTTGCGGGGGCAGGATTTGAACCTGCGGCCTTCAGGTTATGAGCCTGACGAGCTACCGGGCTGCTCCACCCCGCGTTGACTTGTTTTATTATAGCAT
>NZ_JBNWBW010000029.1:0-86194 GCF_053522725.1 Agrobacterium sp. 16-172Ci | reverse complement strand
CAGTTCCTTATCGACGAGCAATGTGATCCGGAAAAGATCGAACGCATCATCGCTGATGAGCCAAATTCATAAGGTCTGCGGCCTAGTCCGGATGGTTACTAAAGTTCTGCAACAAGCGCGCCTGATGCACGTCACCACGCTGATGACGGAATGGGCGATATTCCTGATGGGGTGGCTCTGTTTACCACTGCGCTGTCGTTGGTTGGATTATCGGGAGAGTTCCCATCCTGGCAGTTGCCGACCACAATGGAAGTAGCCTTCTGCATTGAGGGAGGCGCGAACGCCTGCCCTTTCTGGCGAACTCATCTTATAGGCTGACCAACGCTCGAAGTTTACTTCTTGAGACTTCATGCTCGTGCTGAAGAAGACGAGAATCGCAGTGGATGTTAATGGGTGGCGGCATAAGGTGTTCGTCAGATGGCTCTCGTGTTCGATCAACGACGAGGTAATCTCTGTCCACGCTTACGACACCGTGCCCAATTCCCGCGTCGGCATTTGGCAGCAATCTGACCTGTACAATAGCCGACGTCCACCCCGATTTTTGACCGCACCGGTTCAGGCCTACTTCAATCTGCTGGCACCAATGATGGTGGTGTCATAGTTGGTGCGCAAATCCTTTCAACCAAACGACCGGACCTGATCGGACAAATCAAGCCGCCTCGCCCGGCTTGATCCATTGAACCTATGCCGTTCGATCTTTCATGTAGTTCCCCTGTCGCGCTCCACCGAACCGAAATCTGATTGCCCAGTCCTGATACGTCGCAACTCTACGTCTTGATTTTGGTTAGGATTGCATGCGCCATAGTTCTGGACGATATCGGCTTCGGCAGATAAAGGTCCCTGGTCGCATTCTCCCTTGAAAGGGGCATTTTGAGATCATTTCCGCCAATGATGATGGAGGCGGTCTTGAGCACTAAATCCACGGAATTAGGACTTTGATCTTCAGGAAGAGACGCTTGGTCGACCATGACCAGATCGGCTTCATTGCCTTTTGAAATCCAATCGCGAATTTCACTAAAGGTACGAAAACCGACCGGCTCATATCCCAGAGCGGCGATCTTGTCTTCATACGCCTCCCGCAGGAGGTCATCGGGCTCAACAAGTGCCACAATCTCCCCGTTTCCACGCGGTGCCTTATTGCGGCCGAAAAAGCTGTCGGGATTGACGGGCTCCTTAGAAGACGGAGGGAGATAAATGTCAAAGCGCGTCCCATGCCCAACAGTTGAACTAACGTCGATGTAACCTGCAAACGCGCTGATATGACCATGCACAGAAGCAAGGCCGAGACCCGTTCCACCGTTGCGAGCACGTGTCGTAAAGAAGGGTTCAAAAATGTAGGGTAGCACAGCCTCTGAAATGCCTCCACCATTGTCGCTGACAGATAGTAGAACATAGTCGCCAGGTGGCATAACACCATGCGCCAGAATTTTCTTAGCTGGTAAATAAGCTTGGCCGACGAAGATGTCGATTTGACCATTTGCAGTCATGGCTTGGGAAGCATTCTTGCAGAGGTTAATTAGTACCTGTTGAAGTTCAAGCGGGCTTCCTTCGATCACGCTCTGCATTTGATCAAATCTGAAACTAAGCTCGATGGTTGGGGGAAGAGCCATACGTAGCAAGGGAGCGATTTCGGTCACAAGCTCTGAGACACTAAATGGCTTGATCACGCGCTCTTGTTTTCGGCTCAGCGTCAAGATCTGATCGATAATGAGCATGGCTCTGTCGCCTGACGAAATGATATAGTCAATGTATCTTCGGGTGACAGATGTTCGAGACACCGAGTTTTGCGCCAATTCTGCGTGCCCGAGGATTGACCCCAAAATGTTATTAAATTCATGTGCTATTCCGCCGGCAAGTGTACCAACTGCCTCAAGGCGTTGCGCATGCTCCAATCGTCTGGCCAAAACGTCGCATTCGGTCTGCTTACGCCGAACATCGATATAGTGACAGAGGCAGGCGGTGGCGAGTTCAAGAAGCTGAATTTCGCCTTGGCAAGGTCGAGGGCGATAGCTTTGGTAACCCAGTGAACAAACCGCAATTAGTTTATCTGTGGATTTGTGAGCCAGTAGTATCGAAAGACCTGGAATTTCGGGAGGCAAATGTACGATTTTTTGCGTCGATACGATGCGGAATACCGTCGCCCGTTCGTTCGCTTTGGTACGAGAGACTATTTCGCGTAGCACCCTGTCGTCCCACACGGGTTTTGGGTGCTTCGCACCGAATGTTTCGACAGCCCACCTACGGTCATGGTCCACTAGAGCTAACGCGCACGTATCGGCATCAAAGAAGCGCTGAATAATACCAAGTGCAGCTTGCGCGGACGACGTAGTGGCCGCCTCACCTTCAAAACATACTCCGATCTCTTTGATTAGCTCTTCGTAATCTAAACGCCGCGCTAACCAATCGGTTTTTTTGCGTAGCCTATAGACTAAGGTGATGATGTACAGGCAAAGACCCACTGAAGCGGACCCAAGAAAGATACGTGCGCTCCGCTCCTCCACATTTTTTAAGCTATAGACCTCCAAACACTCACGCTGCAACATTTCCGCAATTTCTGCGGTGTCAGACGTCTGAATCATGTTCACCAGATCGTTCACCTGTGGCAAAAGCGATAAGATAATGGGACCTTCACGCGAAAGTATGCGCACGGGAGCTTCATCAAGACCGCGTTGTTTTTGGAGCCTCTCTAGTTCAAGGCTGATCTCGAATGAAATAGCCGGGCTTGGTTGCCGAAGAAATTGGAGCATCATGCTAGCCAATTCTGTTGGTTTTTCTAAAGTCTGATCGCTTGAGGCCTTTCCTGGAAGATTGCTTAAAGCACGAGTGAAACTGGCCAGCGAATCTTGCAGGCGGACATTTTGCGCACCAAAGGCGGCGACCGCCGCGTCAGCCGAATTTAGAGACACTTCTAGCCGGCGTAGCAGTTGAGCAGCATTGCTCTCACTTACAATATGAGATTGCCTAAATAATTGCTTCAAATCTTCCAGATTCTTCCGCAGAGCTCCCAGCCTGGAGATAATGGGGCGGTAGTTCGCCACGGTGCCCGTGTGAGCGCGGAGTACATCGCGCTGCAGTGAGGCGCTGTCAGCGTTAATCGATCGTATTTGGCTAAGGATTGCCTGGGTAGTCCCATTGTCCTGCCAGGACGCAACCGCCATGAACGCGAAAATCATTGCGGCAACGATAAGGGCTAATATAGACCAAGGCTTCGCGCCTGTCTTAAAATCCTGCCGCGTCGGTGAATACCTTCCGTTCATCGCACTTACTTCCTCGTGCCAACGCTTGTTCCACGCCAATGGCGTTAGGCTGCACGAGAGGATTTGTAAATGGCTTTGAAAGCGGGAATATCTATTCAATTTGTTTCAAGTGAAACAGAGAAGAATTGAACACACAAGCGGCTGATGGGACGTCGATGAAACGCGACGTTGTTATTCGTGCCGTAAGGCGATGGAGTCGACTTTGCAAGGTCAGGCAAAGATCCGGCCGTAAATGGGGCGTCAGAGGTGCGGCTAAAGAACTATCGCGCGTGCGCTTTTTCACGAACGCGATACTTGTCTGTGGCTGAAAAACCAGGCTCATAACGCATTTTGCAGAGGTTGCCGCCGCCAAATCTCGGATGACTTCCAAGGGTCTCGGTAACATCCTCGCCAAGCTATGACAGTTTGGCGGATTCGCAGCAGGCACAGTTCGTAGGGGTGGCGATAACGACACGCTCACGCGACAGATGAACCGGGAAGAGTTTGCGTGATGGGCGCTTGCGCTCGAAAGCTTTGACGGCTGTAGGAGATCGTCGCGAAACGATATCCGTATGCAGTATGTCGGTCGTTGGCCGCCACGACCGTATAATACGAACAGTGCCCACACCTCGGGTCAGGCATCAGTGCTTTCTGCAAGATCAACGACAGACCGGGGAAGCCTTTGCGCATGTCGGTGGAGCCCGTTGCCTGCCAGACCTTCACACCAGCAGGGACCATGATCATCGCAGCCCCAGCACGCAATCGAGAATACGGCCAAGTGCTTCCGTGTCGATGTTGCTATCCACGCGGACACGTCGGTCCCGACCCAACTTGATTATTACATCGCTATGCTTCCGACTGACTGACATTGATACCGTCCGCGCAGGCAATCTCAGAGATAACTGCGCCCGGCTCAAAGCAGGCAGCGACGAGGCGCTCTTTGTCTTCGCGTGGCCAGCGCCGGCGGCATTTAACAGACGTGATGACTTAAATCCTATGCTTCGTCGTAGGACTATCCCTGATGCTACCACCAGGACGAATCGACATTCATCGCAGCCAGATCACTGCAGGAACGATATATACGAAGCCTTCGAAGTAAGTGGTTCTGCGGTCGTGCTTCGTTGCGAATCGCTAAACTTCTATCTCACCAAACTCGCTCGTTTGGGTGGCAACCTTGCTAGAACTTCAGATCCTCCTCCGGGAAATACGGTCGTCTGGCGTGGACTCAGCCGGCTGACAGATATTCGCCTCAGAACCGAAATGGCAGCGACGCTCAAATGTGGGTAATTGCAAGCGTCACCTTGGGCTTGCATCGGATCAGATTGGACGCAAAAATCACTGTGGAGTACGAAAACTCAACCCGTGGTCGATCGCGCACTTGTAGGCCAAGCTGGTACCTTTTCGCTCATATGTTGGCATATTGAATGTAACCATCGTGAAATCGGCGTCACCGTTTGACCGAATCTGATAACGAATAAATTGAGTTATGGGTTTACCGTCACGGTCAATGGTGAAGTGCTGATCTGCAAACGCAAGGGTGCCGTCAGTTGTTATTCGATACGCATCTATGCGCATGCCTCCTTGCGTTTTCGTCGCCGGAGTATCGGCCACCCCGGGAGCACACAAACTTAAATCAACCGTGACGTTCACCGGCTTTCCGGCAGTGAGCGCTAGTTCAATTTCAGACAACGTCCCTAATGTATGAATATTGTCGGCTGCATAAACCGGCGCAGCCAAAAATACGCCGACAAGGATTGTACTGATACGTTTCATAAGCGACTCCTTTTTGAGTGAATCCGAAAGCACCACATTCCGCAACTATTGAACCGCAGCGGTATCGGTCGGCAGCAAAAGCAAAATACGGGAGATATACGCGACGTAGACAATGGGCTTCAACCGAGGTTCGACAATTGATTTGAGATATAGTAAGCGTGCGCATCAAGTAATCGGTGACGCATTTTTATGAGTTGCGCCTTAACGTGATAACTCCTGAGCGAAAGTGGCTTCGATCATCTTAGTGTCACAGGTAGATTAATGGGCCCGCGGAAGCCGAAGCCGCGCCACTGCACTAATTCAGGGTGGGGCAATATCATATCCGGAAATCGATCGAACAGTATGGGCAGCATGATCGCGCCGACGGTTTGCCGCGAGATTTGCGCGCCTGGGCAGTGATGCGGGCCGGAGCCAAAGGACTGATGCGCATTCTTCGGGCGAAAGACATTGAAGCTTTCTCCATCCTCAAAGACATCTTCATCACGATTGGCGGAGGCCTGAATAGTCATCACAATGTCGCCCTTCGGAACGATAAAGCCACGAATTTCCGTGTCCTCCCGCACGAGACGCGAACTCGCTTGAATCGGAGCAACCCAGCGCAGCCCTTCCTCGAAGGCCTGCCCCCAGCATTGCTGTCTCTTGACCTCCTCGAGTTGCTCCGGATTGGTCAGCAATCCATAGAGGATCGTGCCGAGAGCGTCACGAGGCTCGTTGACCCCTCCGCCGATGGCGATCTTGATGTTGGCATAGATCTGGCTTAGGGGTATAGGATCAGGTGCATTCAACATGATCGCAAAAGCCGAGGGGTTCGGCGCGGATCGGTGTTTTTCGACCAAGTCATTGAAGAGGCAGTTCATCTCCGTATTGGCCTCGTCCGATCGCTCAAAGAGCTCGGGTCGCCATCCGAAGTTGCCGGCTCCGTCAATAAGCCGTTGCGACCAGCGGATCATCTCGACATCTGATGCCTCACAAATTCCTAGAATATGTGCCAGTATGCGAGCAGCAACCGGACCACAGATCTCTGCAAAAAGATCCACGGTGTCTCCGCGCGGAAGGCGATCTAGATACTCGTTCACGATGTCACGATAGATCGGCACCCAATGCTCCGCGATCGCTTTGGGTGCGAATGCTCTAGTCATGGCCATTCGTTCCCGAGCGTGTTCAACTCCATCCTTACGCATCAAAGTATGAGCCTGAAGCGCCGGCTTCATCGGCGTGTTGGGATCATCAGAACTAAAGCGTGAAGGATCATCCTTCACCATCTTAGTATCGCAGGCCTTCGTTAGAAACGTCCGTCTGACCGAGGCGACGTGTACCACCGGGTTTTGCACGCGCATTCTGCGATAAATCGGATAGGGATCGAGTGTTAGGTCATCGATGGTCGTCACGTCGTCCACTGGCGCACATGGCATTGGAAATCTCCAAGTGATGCTTGATATTGATACGCGCCTCTCTTCCACCCGAGCGGCGCGGATTGACTTCACCGGTCGACGCTCAATTTGACCGTCATGCCGGTGGCGCGCCGGATGCCTCCGTGACCCATCATCCGTGGCCAGTCACCTACCACCGTAAGATTCGGCGCGCGGCGCAAAAGTGTTCCAAGTCCTTCTTGCAATTCAATCCGAGCCAACGTCTCGCCGAGGCAACGATGAACTCCCGCGCCAAACCCGAGGTGCCAACGCATTTGTTGACGCCCAACATCAAAAAGATGAGGGTTCTCGTAGTGTTTTTCGTCTCGCAGGCCAGACATGACACTGAGCGCGAGGAGGCTTCCCTTTGGCAACACGTATCCATCCAGATCGATATCCTCGAGGGCCAACCGCGGAAAAGAGCCAACTGGCGGCTCGAATCGGAGCCCTTCCTCCACGGCGGCTGCGACATAGGATTGATTGCCAGTTAAAGAAGACCAGAGCGCGGGATTTTGGAGCACAAGAGCCGTCACCATAACCATTGCAGTGCGCGTTGTATCGCTCCCAGCGAGTATGATAAGCATGAGTTGCATGATCTCCTCAATGGGCGAAAGCGTTCCGGCTTCCCGTACCGCCTTCAAGTAGCGCGAGAGAAAATCATCCCTCATCCGACGGCCACTATCCGCGATCACGCCCCGAACGTAATCCTGAAGCTCGATAGCGGAAGCTTCAATCTCCTCGAATTCCTCATCTCGCCACGACGGGCTCAAGCAGCGGGAAACCTTATAAACAAGTCGTGTGAAAAACGGCGTGTCCTCAGACGGCAAGCCAAGGACACTTGCGATCGTCAGCGCAGGCAATTGCGACGCGTACATTTCAGTAAAATTGAAATCGTCAACTTTTTGTAGTTCGTCCCACAAACGCTCCGTTATCTTCGCAATCTCCGGGCGTAACGCTTCAACCATGCGGAATGAGAACGCCTTTGAAAGGCCTGAGCGCCGCTTCCCATGCGTTTCACCGTTCGAAAACAACATGCTGTGACCTATAAAGTCAAAAACGGCACCAGCTTTGACGCCTCGATTCAGCATGAGCTCAGTTTCTATTTGCCGGGTGCGTGGATCGGTGCCCAGCAGAAAGATATGGTCTGCGCGGAGAACGAGAAAGACGCCATCTTCTCTCCGAAGAAACGGGCGCTTCGGTCGCCATTCTGCAAAAATACTGTGACCTTCAGAATCAAGTCTGCTTATAGGAACGGCGTCGGGATCGATTTCATTTGACTTCGCGACATTTAGAAACTTCTGGTCGGCCATAGAGACATCGGAAGAGCTGTTCGCAATCATTGCAATATACCTTCACCAAAGACGACGCGAGAGACGACGTAAATGGCAATAAGACTTAAAGGCTTAGCCTATGCGACTGCTCTCGCCCCACGGTAGCAACAAAAAATAGTCTTACACATTAGAATCGGGTTTCATCTGTAACGAACGAATCAAATCGTCATTGCCGAGCTATCGGTGACGCGTCACCATCGCGCACCTCATTGGCGGTATTTACTATGGCGATCAAAAATTTTCTGCGACGGGCATAGATCGGCGGAAGCACGATGTCGACTTGTCGGACGTATCGCACTGAACACTGATAGCTTTCATGATCGGCGTCCCGAATCCGGAGTTTCATCCGACAAAACCGGCCGGTGCACTTTTGATCAAACTCTTCCAGAGGAATGTTCGCGAGTTCGTTGCTCCAACTCCGATGCTTCTCTGGCACGAGCTCGATTGACAGCTTGTTGACGCTGCAGTCCCAGTTGAACTATCGCTTCTGGTGGAAGCAATAGTTCGGTGTTTCCAGCCAAACGCTGACAAAGCTCGCTGAAAGTCCCATTTTCATTTCTGACTAAAATTCTATCGGCAGAAATAGTCGTTGGTATCCGGCGTCCGTTGTCCAACAAAGGGAATTTCTCGCCGGCGATAAAGGTTGCACCATTTCCCGCGTCAACCAAAACTATAGGCAGTTTACCAGTCTTCGGGGACGCGAGACTATGGGGTAGCTGACCCTCGTTCATTGTCTTGGTGAAGAGATTATGCTGCTCCGATCCCAGGCGCGTTTTTAACGAGCTAGGTGTTTCGTAGCCAGTGCCGTCTTCCGTGCGGATCAATACATTCAACTTACGCCGGTCACGAGTGATGTTTGGAAATCTGACTCGATCGAAGACCATCCGATTATACTGTTCGATTGGTCTATAGACGTGCTTTGAGACCTCAACGAGAAACTTAGGACGCCGATACTTGACAGACTGTGCCTGCTGTTCAGAGATATTGACGACGTCAGCACTCGGCACCACGCCTCGTGGGTTTGTGCTGATGTTCAATCGCTTGGTTGTAGAACTCTCCCCAGCAGTGCGAGCGTAAAATGTCGAAACATCGCGAGAACGTACATCGCCTTCGTCATTCGATTTTCCGACGGCGGATTCAAACCGTGCCGTGATCGCCTCCTGAAGAGAATGATGGACAGACGTTATCCTTTCGCAAAACAGCTCTTCAAACGCATCTTCTCGGAATTCACCGTTCTTACTCTTGCGATTAACCACAAAAGAAATGTCGCGCTTTAAATTCCATGAAAACTTGTTCGAAAACTCTCGCATATATTCGGGACGTGTTTCGAACGAACTGAGATCACTGTGTTCTCTCAGCCTTGTTGCGATGTCACTTTGATATGAAGCGATTGGCAGGCGGGCGGAATCTGGATGTTGGGCGAATGCGACGCTTCGACAGAGCCTCTCCCAAACGCTGTTAACCCAGTGCTGCTGTCTCTCGTCCAGCGGGCGATTTCGATGATCCATCAATGCCCTTAACGCGCCTGGCTCCCGGCCCCAAATCGATTCTCCGTTATTTGCTAGAGCTTGTTCATTGTCGTAACACGTTTCACCGTCCCTGCGTACAATTGCAATTCTATCAAATGTTTTGTAATTTTCGACCTCGAGCGCTACACGTGGCCAAATTGAATAATAATGATCGTGAGTTTCGACATCTGGCAATACGGTTGAGGCAATAAACGAGTTCGCCAGTGCCCTTTCAAAGCGATCGTGAATAGCTGTAAAGCTCGTTATCCTGTCCGTCGCGATAATATTTAGTTCTGTTCTGTATCCATTGGAGCGCGCCTTATCTAAGAGCGACGCGTAATGATTTGGCGGATAGCAAGACTCCAGTATAATATTATATCTATTAGTGATACTGCGATCAAATAATTGATGATACCATTCTGTCACTGCCGTCGAATTCGCTCGCTCTAACGCATGCGAGCCCTGCAGAAGGGCTGCATTGTTACCAGGAATGTATGCATTAAGATCATCAGCTATTATTCGCTGGGTGCTTTCACCGCCCGTTCTACTCTTGATTTGGCGAACTAAGGTGCTCTTTCCGGCACCCTGCTGGCCGCATACAACGGTGAAAGTTGGCTTTGCAACAGACGGCCCCCGCGCACCGATTGCCGGAATGATCTGGGTCTCGAAAATGTCGTGCTTATCTTGTAACGAGAGGGAAAGCGCTCGAGCAACTCCTGGATCATCTCTCATTGACGCGTAAATCCTCAAATTTGACGAGCCACGGATCAACGAACATTCTTACGAAGTGATTTAGCTCATCGATCAGGTTCACTGCCTTTATTGCGTTACCATCAAGTCGTTCCAATCGCTGTGAAAATTCGATGCGTTTAGTATCCGCTAAGGTGTATTGTGCCCCGAGCTCCTCAAAATGCTCATAGCCGCTATATCTGAAGGTGATCAGCCGTGAAGTGAGTGCCCCCACGAGATCATGAGCGTCGTTTATGATCTCAAACGCTGGCTTATCCCGGTAGTGTTTTGGAAGCCCCAGTTCTACGCCTAGTCGGCAGTCAAGATCCGGAAACATGATTTCTTCCTCGTTAAAAGTCGATCGGCGAAAGATACGGCCGCAATGAGAACCTTTGATTGCGACCAAGATTTTTACGTTACATTTGCAGTATACGCGGCTATATTCTGCACCATACTGCAGGCTATTCCCAGTACGACGGCGATCTCGCGGGTGCTCGCCCCGTTTCCGGCAAACCGAAGCATTTGTCTTAATTGTCTCATGGTCAGCCTTCTCATTGCACGCAT
Organism: Agrobacterium sp. 16-172Ci; assembly: GCF_053522725.1. Taxonomy (NCBI): domain Bacteria; kingdom Pseudomonadati; phylum Pseudomonadota; class Alphaproteobacteria; order Hyphomicrobiales; family Rhizobiaceae; genus Agrobacterium; species Agrobacterium sp. 16-172Ci. The sequence continues at coordinate 75,644 of NZ_JBNWBW010000029.1, read as the reverse complement.
CAAAATGTCCTCATTCGTCCGGAGGTAATTGATGCCAAGTTGCTGACCAAGGGGTATCATCGGTGCCGGAAATTGGTCGGCTTCAAATCGGAATGGTGGCCGGTCTTCGGTCGGATTGAGGGCCGGTTTCACGCCGGAATCCGCAGTCCAGCGGATTTGATGGCGAGGTTGTTCACTATCCTATGCCGTGACTGCTTTTCCATGGTCAGCGATAAAGCGCTGGAGACCGGATTTTTCCCGCCGGCCGATAACCAGACCGTGTGATGGATAGGGCTGTCCGAAATCATCGCGCCATAGCCATTCAGGATGTGCGTTCATCAAATTGCGGATGGTGGGATTGATCCGTCGAAGCGGCCATTCTGTTTTCTCGGCCAAACTGGGTGAATCATGCTCCGGATTTTATAACATCAGCTTTGCAAGCTTGACGGCATCTGCATCCGTACTCCACCCCATCACCTGAGCATCGAATGTCTCAAAGAGAAGCTGCGTCGCTCGAATATTTCTTGATCCAATAATATCACGCTCATTTATGAAGCCGTTGATCACTAGATCGGAAGTGGTGGCATCCATTTCCTCAACAGACATAACAGGTATGTATTCTGCAGGGTCTTCAATATCGAGGAATTTATCACCAAGCCCCTCTTGGTCGGCATACGCAATCGCCACGAGAACATGCAGCTCTGCATCTGTCAGAGTTTTCGGTCGAGGAGCTAAGATCGCGTGATGCTCGTCCAAACGTACAAACACCTCAAGTCATCTGAGCGCGCCAACGAGCGATGTGAGGCCATCAATCGCATCGCCGAGCTGATTGAGGATTGCCGTACTTGCGATAACCTTTTTATACGCCTTATTCAGCGTCCCCGCCTGGGCGCGAAGTTGTGCGGTAATTGTGTAGCGTGAAGCCGCCTCCTCCATCGCTTTTTTCCTCGCCAGGAAGTAGTGAGACTGCAAGACGCGGATTGAATTGGCAAACTCTGCTTTCTCGCTGTCATTGGACAATGACTTAGTCGCAATCAGAACTTTGATTGAGTCGGCAATAAGGATCGCAAGCCTCGCGGCGTTGACGCCGGCATCAGCCTTCCAGAGCGACGGTTTTAGTTTATCGAACCACTCCTGAATCGCACTTGGCTGTTTAATATCGTCGAGCGGAAACTTCGAGAACATCTCCTGTGCCTCTTGCGCTGCGGCGTCAAACTCTTCACTGGGCGTCATTCTACAGCATCCTTTTTCGTGACTTCGATAAGTGCCGCACTGTCCTTTGCCAATGCGCTGAGGCGCTTTATCGTCAGTCCGATATCGCCCGAACCGGTCGTTAGCGCGTGGTGCGTGTCGTGGATTGACTGAAGGAGATCAGAAATCGGAGTGGCGGCATCGCCTAAAGCGTATCGCGCCTTAACATCTGAGCGTGCATTCATGTAGGCTTCGTAGAGGGCTGCTCTGTTGACACGCGGATCCCGTCGCAGGACCGCAAGTTGCTGGTCGCGAAGCCCGGCATAGGCTGTAGCTTGAACCCACAGATCCGTTTGAAGGGGGCCAAGGTCATTTTTGAGAAGATCGACTAGGTTTTTTACCACAGGATCCGTCTTACGAACGACATCCAGCACCTGCCTAACGTAAGTGTCTGAGACCGCAGACGCGGCCGCGCGGCCCACAACTTTGATCGCTGGCGCGACCATCGGCGAGCCGCCCATCGCGGTGGCCAAAGCCGCCACCGAATTCGTCAGCTTTTCAGCCGACGCCTCAAGTTGATCGACAGTTCCCTGATCGGCGGCTTTGCCGACCGCGTTGGCATAGTTTTGCAGATCGCTAATCGCCGCAAGGCGTATTTGAAGCTGATCCGCATCCAGTCTGTTAGTCAGCTTTGACTGTGGCAACTCTACAAGAGCATATCTGCCGCCGCGAATATATTGTATCGCCTGCAGTTGCTCGTCCTGGTCTGTGGCCACCTGATTGCTTGCTGAGACGGCGGCAGCAACCGTTTTCGCACTGCTCGATGTGGCGGCGGCAAAACCATCCAGGTCGCTTTTGCTTGGTAGAACAGCGCAACCAGCGCAAATTGACGTCAGCGTAACAAGTAGTATTCGCATTTTTTATTTCCCCCTGGCACCATAATGAAGTGTTAATCAAATAACTCTCGGTTGCAAGGAAGAATTTTACGTTTCTTATTCTTATACGCGTCGATAAAGGAATGCTTGTCCGCGTCAACCACCGAAGCGGTATGGTCAGTACAAGTCTTGATGGGAGCCCGAAACCGTAATATTTCGATCAAGCACTTTGGCTTCACCGGGTCAGTCAGTTCGTATCCCAATCTCTACGCCCCGGTGAATGGCTTCGTGGAGTTCGGACCACAGGCTCGGGTATGGAGAAGAAATTCCTTGAGATCGACCTCGCTGCTTTCAAGAGGGGCGAAATCCCGAGGGGGCTAGCGCCAACCTGGTCGCGGCGGTGGACGAAACCCTAAGACGGCGGTTCTCCCTCGAGCATCGAAGGGCGAGCCATCCGCCCCTGCTTCGATTGAGACGACCTTCGCTCTCGATCAGCTGGTTGTTGGATCGCCCGAGCACATCGAGCGCTTCGAACGCATCGTGCGGGCTGCGGTTTTGGACATCTTCGTACTGTCGACGTTCATCGTCAGCCAGTCAGATGAAAGAGGAAGAGTGCACCGGGCGCGCATATACACGGCGCTGGAAGACGCATATCGGGGTGGCGTGCGGTGCCATTTATTTTTTGGCACTTCCCTGGATAAAGCGAGGCACGCATTGGCGCTGGAGGAACTTCATGAGAGACTTTGGGCAGTAAGACTTAGCCGCGGCTTCCTCCTGGTCCATCGCGACAGCGTTGGAAGTCATGCAAAATCCCTTGCTGCCGACGACGTATAGGGTGGAACAGTCGTTGTGATCGGATCATGCAACTGTTTGTCCTCACCCTTCTCCGCCGTGGAGGTTTCAATCGAACTCCGCGACCGATGGCCGTCGCGGCTGGCCTAGACATCCTCAAAGGGATAGCGGTTTCCCTCGCCAGCGCGAGCCGATCGGTGGAAATTCTTCAATTCCTTGCATCTGAAGCCAGACGGGTAAGACCCCGCTGACCACCGGGTCTGATCAGGCACCAACAACCAAGGCACGGTTGACTGTGCTCCACGCGCAAGACCATGGAGCACTTCTGCGAAAGGCAGCCCACAGCGCAAATGAAAGCTTTGTCTGCATCACGAACAGAATGGGCGCCAACGTCGTCCCTGGATTATTGAACCCGGCCGAGGTCGCAGGAGGTCGACTGAAGGACGTCCGGATTTATTATTCACGACAATCCGGTCCAACGAAGCGCAAGCACATGGCCGCTCACCGTAAAAGGCTGGAGGGAACCGTAGAGGTCATATCTGCGCGCGAACCACAGGTTCATGCTAAGGTTTCTCATATGGGACTCCAACGACGTGGTCGTCAGTACGATGAATTGGGGGTCCCAATCCGGGTCTGAAGACGATCCGCTGGATGAGGTGGGGCTGTACCTGGAGGCACCCGGCATCGCGACCTACTTGCTGGGACTTCTCGACGAAAACCTGAAGAAGGTTCTGGATGGGGTTGAGCCCGTCGGTAGCGGAGAACTCCCCCAGAGAATGGGAATGGGTGACTTTAACTGCGTAGCCGATGACGCGTCGTGGACGATCCAGCCTACCCTCGGATATTCCGGTCACAGTCGCGGTTGCGCCTTCGATGTGTGCAATTGTTCAAACGCATATTGGGCCCTGATTAACCACTTCGGGCTAACTGTGGTTTCGCGAAGTCGTTCAAGTCGGGAAGTCATGATACCAGCACCCTCCTTTAGCTCACATCCTTTCGTCGTTGTCAGTACAGGGCTCGATTTTCAGACCTTGGTTGAACACGGCTACCGAGCCCCAATTGCTTTTCGCACGAAAGATCACCTTCGCAACTGGGCAAAAGACCACCAGCTCACGGAGCTCTCAACGCGCTTCAAAAGAGCGAAGGATTTTGAGAGGGAGCGGGTTCTGGTTTTACGAGGACAGGTTCAAACACCAGCTGGTTATTTGAGCTATTCTCAAATTTGGGCTCACATTGACTTTCACAGCTATCGTGCGGCGTGTCAGCGCTATGTCGAAATGACTTACGGCACAGGAGTGAACTTGTCGAAGCACGATGTCGACCACGCTGTGTCCAGCAAACACCTTCGGAAGTATTGGCCACAGGCTTGGGTAAATGTCCTCTACGCGGAGAGCGGGATCAATCGCTCAATTGGAGCGCTGATGGAGAAATCACTTCCGCCCCCTCCAGGTGACGAAATTTTATTCAATCTTGAGTGTCTTCTAAAACTTTTTTATAAAAAGTCGCGTGAAAAAATGACGCTTGGCGATGTCAGGAAATATTATCGATCAGCTTGTAGCGCATTCATTGTTGAAGCCGATGTTGGAGACGACGCAACATTGCTCAACGCAATCCTCGCGAGGACTGTCCTAAATACTATCGCTAGTGAATATGTCTGCGGTTTCGCAGCCTTTGATGACGTCTTCGTTGTCGCGGTTTAGGAGCTTCCTCTGGTGCCATCTGAGGACTGATCATGGTGGTATTTACCGGTGCGAAGCGGAAAAACAAAGAACCTCTCAGTCGATCAGCTAGTCAACGCTGGGGTCGCCGCTGACCGCCTCGTCCGGCGTGCGGCCGGAATCGCAAAGCGTCGAGCGACGAGTAGTTGGATGAGAAGGCCGCAGCCGCTTTGTCCGGTCTGGCGCCCGATGAGCCGTCAATCCGGACGATGGAGCGGACGGGCATCCATTGCCGGACGAAGGGCCGTCGTCCGGCAGGTGCTCAAAAAGCCACCCCTCGCCGCATGCCGCCTGAACGCCGTCCTCAAGTCCAAATAAGACCATCTTAATGCCGCCGGTAAAGCACCCGAGGTCGCCATCACAGTTATTAGGCGAGCCATGCCTTCGCTTCTACGTCGTTCAGCCGGGGGGCATGATCAGGGTGAGCATGATCGCAGCGCGATCTGCGCCGTGGTCGGAACCGGCGAAGAGCTAGACTTTTCTTTCCCAAGCTGCCCCTCGTAGCGCTCTTTCCGTGACCTCGTTCGACATGCAGATCCTCCCGTCGTCGACATAGCGCACAAAGTTTGCCTAAGTGGCTGGTTCTTCTTGCGGCTTGAACGCGATGGCAATCGTGGGCGCCTGGGGGTTCACGCAATGGGCGGACCAGTTACCAAACAATCCTTTCCTCGCCGTTGGATGGTGGGTTACGTGCGCGACGGCAGCTATTCTCGGCTCCTTGGCCATTGCGGTGTTACTAACGCTGTCCCATAAAGTCCATTGAGCGGACGTTGCCTGTCTGGAGGAACTGACGACAGCATTGCTGGGGATTGAGGAAGCATGGAAATCTACTGCCGCGGGACGGCTCGGATCAGACATAGCGCGACTGGCGAAATCCACGAGATCGAAAGCGACGAGCTTGATTGGGACGCCGTTGGGGGCGATGAGCGACAGATGGGATCGGAAATCCACTATGAGGCCGTCATCGATCACCCGGAGCTAGGGGAGCTGACTTGGGGTCTAACCCACATGCCGATATACGAATGCTTCTGCGGCTGGGTCGGGGTGTGAGATTGAAAGGGCATCGTGTCCTCTGCCTTAATGATAGGGGGCACCGCATTCAGGCATGTGGCGGTGGGGATGATGATGGCGGCAGTGATCAGCAAGATATTGCTCATGGGCTCCCCTCCCTGCCTATCGCCGTCGCAGGACTTACTTCGGGGCAGTTTGCATGGCTTCGCTCCTCGAAAAGCTGTTGGAGCGCTTGGGAGGCAGCGATCGCTTTTGGGAATCCCGCCGGCACGGTCACGACTTAAATGATTTCCTTAAGTTCGTCCTCTGACACGCCGATGTTGAGCGCATAGCCGGCATGAACCCTCATGAACGCTGTTTCACCAATGGCAGCGAAGGCCGCTACCGCGGCAAGTTGGCGTGTCCAAGGTCACCCAAAGGGCCGGGTGGGTGCACTCCACCCTCCAATAGAATTTGATATCGGTTGCATCCAGGTTCGCCAACGTGGTGAACTCGACGAAGAGGTTGGTAATGTTTTGATACTATGAGACTTCGCGTCACAACCATGCATGATCGTGCATATCCGGGGGCGTGGCACGTCATTCAAATCTTAGCAACAGATTTTAGGGTCGAGAAATAGCGCATGAGTGAAAGACGAACTTCATCTTCAGCCATCAAGCGACTTTTCGCCCTAAGTGGCGGTAGGTGCGCGTTCCCAGGTTGTCACACCGACCTGATGCCGGATTCGGGTGGCACGATTGCTGAAGTTGCGCATATCGAAGCCCACTCCCCTGGCGGGCCGCGTTTCAATCCCGCTCAAGAGTCCGAAGATCGGCAAAGTCTCGACAATCTCCTTCTCCTTTGCCCCAGCCATCATGCACTAATTGACCGCGACACGTCGACGTACACCGCGGCCGTTCTCAAAGGTATGAAGATTCAGCACGAGGCTTACATTCACCAGCGCATCGCCGGTTCATTTCCGCTAAACCACCTCGAACCCATAGCGGCGACCCAACTCGCGAGGCAAGTCGATGCATCGGCTGCAGACTTTGCAATCGTGACCGCCCTACCTCAGGAACTTGCAGCCGTACTTGAGTACTTTCCCACTCTTCAGAAAGTGATTATCGGCGAGTCGCGGACTTACTATCAAGGCATTGTTGTCGCTCATGACGGAACGACGAAATATCGCGTTGTTGTGGCCCTTCTTCAGAGAATGGGCAATGTCCAAGCCGCCGCGGAGACTGCAGAGCTAATTCGGCATTGGATGCCAAGATATGTCGTTATGTGCGGAATCGCAGGCGGTTTGCACCCCGGTAAACAGCGCCTCGGCGATGTCGTCATCAGCACAGACGTTGTATATTACGAACTTGGGAAGGTCCGAGAAAACGGACTCGAGCGTAGACCGGTCTCCTACATGTCTGACCCCCTGCTAATCGACAGGGCTATGCACATGCACTTGGGAAGCGCTTGGCGAGCCCGACTGCCGCAGAGACCTGACAACTGTGCCTCGAGTGCGACGGTGCCTGCAGTCCACTTTGCGCCAGTCGCATCGGGTGATAAAGTCATAGCATCAGAGGCCGACGTAAAAAGCCTCATTTTGCTTCATCCCAAGCTTGCCGCCGTTGAAATGGAGGGTGGAGGTGTCGCAGCCAGCGCTATGGCAGCCGCTCGCCGAATCGGCTTCTTTATGGTGCGCTCGATTTGCGATTTTGCAGACGACAGCAAAAACGATAACTGGCAAAAATATGCGGCTCATGCGGCTGCGAGCTTCCTCAGCGATTTTCTCTCGACACGGCCTGTCGCACCGACCGAGGGTCCATGGGCACCAAGCACACTCAAGGACGACGGAATCGATCCTAAATGGGTGCGCGAAGTGTTCTTTCCAAAGATGTGCAAAACCATGAATATGGAAGAGCTCTGCAATTTTTGCTTCGTACTACAGGTGGATACCGATGATCTCACAGGTTCGAATAAAACGGCGAAGATAAGAGACCTTCTCCTCCGTGCAGAACGCCGCGGTCGACTTCAGGAGATTGTGAAGGCGTACGAAGAGTTCGTGAAAGAGGAGTGGTAGAACAACGTACCGCTAGCGCGATCTGTGGCCTTCTCGGCCACGGCGGTCAGCCAAAACACACGCTTCTGGCTTTCCGCTGCATCTTCCACGCGGAACTGAGCCGGTAAGGTAGATAAGGCTCAATTCCGCACGGAGACCAACACCTATGGCAAACGACTGCACAGATCGTATAGCCCCTAGTAGCGAAGAATTGGTGGATGGTTACAATCACTGCTTGCGCCTACCTATCACCGGTGATTTTATAGCGCAACAATACTTGTAGGATGTGGAATTGCTGGCGAAGATGGCTGAAACAAACAACAATGGTTTAATGCAATCCTATCTGCAGCAACAACATAAATTACGAGGGATAATCTCACAATTTAAGTCAAAAGAATTCGTTGAACAGAGGCGCTTTTCGCCAAGTTTACGTTTCAGGCAAGCGCTCAACGAACTTTATATAAGCTCGAAGATAAAATTGACTCACAGCCAGTACGCAGGCTTTATCGCTTGGGCTAACGAGATGTTAGCTAGCCAACTCTCTGAATTAGATAGAATTCCTATCCGCTATGACAATTTAAGCGGGGTCATTCCGAAAGAAGCGGTCGACCTAAGTACAGAGCTGCGGTGGATTACTGCGCGGTTGCACGGAGAAAAAGAGAAGATTTCAAGGTTCCTGTTTCTCAAAGAGGCCGTAGAAGGTGCAGCGATCGGAGGAGACTACACAACAGCGCTTAATCTACTTGAAATTATTTTTGATACTTACGGTGCGACCATGTGGTCCGTGCAATTGCGAATTGCACTTGAGCAAGTTGTAGGTGGCTTGGAACAACAGAAAAAGTATGCTGCGCAAGTGCGATCGATCTATAAGCAGGGATTACTTGCATATGTAACCTATCACACGAGCGTTCGAAATGAGGAAAGGACGACAATCTCAAAATACTTTGATGAGATTGAGCGGCGGATCTCAAACCACGCATACTACGATGACGCTACTCAGACCTATATGCGTTATCGGCTAAAAAACGAACTTCCTGCTACTGATGCCGGTATCGCTGACGTTTTACGAACTGAGCAGAGTCATGGCATTATTGACATTTACGAAACATTCATCGCGGTGCTACAAGAACTCGTAAAGTGGGAAGGACGCGACGAGCTTCATCAGATTCTGATTGAGTGCGTAAGTAATCTAGGTGTTTCAGATTATCGGCTACAAAAAATTCAGTCAATTTTTGTTCCCCAGGACATCAACACCCTTCTACCTCGCAGCCAAAAAATTTCTGATTTTCTTTTTTCGGGATCAGGTGTGCAAGCCTTTAGGGCAGCCCGGAAGAGCTTACCAAGCGATCCTTGGCAGGTAATATATGCAGGTTTCGCGCATGCCAGTTCACAACGCCCTCCCCGTAGTTCACTGAACCCAAAGACCTTGCACAGGTGGCTTGCTGCTGCCTTAGCTGCATCAGAGCAATCAAATGATTATGCCGCACAAGCAGCAAAGCTATGCATTAATTTTCGAGGGCTCTCTTTCATGGTTGGCGTCGGCGAGTACTTAGCACAACTCCGCCGCGACAAGCCTGACAGTGCCTGGAAACATTGGGTGATAGGTTTGAATAGCCCAACTCATGGTATTGAGGATCTTGTAAATCCAAAGATTACCGGATTGGCTGCGTTTCCCGAAACTCCTACTAAAAAATTCTGGTCCATTTGCCTAACTGGTCAGAGTGCTATTGAACTCGACAGCCCGAGTTTAGTCCTTGGCCGATCACTCTATCAGCTGGCGCATGCCAATCCTGAAAGCGCCTGTGAAATATTGGCTGGCGTAGAAGATCCGCCACTTGCTATTCGCGCGCTATGTCAACTTGCCCGCCTCCACGCGCTGCATGCATTTGGTTTTCGACATAAGAAGATCGAGCTTATCGCGTCTGAAAGTGTTAAAAATTTATCTTGCTTCAACTTATTCCCAGTTGCCGAAAGCCTTCGTGACTGCGCTTGGGAGGATTTCAAATCCGTTGAATCTCCATTAGCCGCTCCGATCGCGCTTCACTTGCTTTGGTCTCGAACTGAGGAGAGCCAAACGGCATCGCAATTGCGGTTCGCCACGGGTCTGGCACTTCGTAAGCTCGGAGTGAACAGACCCAGTGCGCTCCTAGATCGCGCCGATCTACTTGATGATCGAGAGCTTGTGTACTTTTTAAAACATGTATGTGTTCCAGAAATACTTGATGTCACCAGGTTGTTTTCAAGCTCGAAGGAAGTTTTAGAGGAACGACGCAACATCTTCTTAGCGCTTAGTGATCTACGGCCCGAAAGCGCTGACGACTACACAGCTGAAGCGATGTTGATCTCGCATAATCTGATGGTTGATGAAGGTCGTTGGATAGTTGATCGAACCAGAATACATGTTGAGGATGAAGCATTCGTTCGGTGGGCGTCACGAGAACTACAAGAAGATTACGAGCGATATCGCGACCTCGAGCCGGTTAGTGTTGACGCCCCGCAAACGTTCGATGACGTCCTGCGGGAGTTGGACGGGGCCGCGTTGAGCCGACATTCATTCTCGCCGGACAACGAAGCAGACGCAGTTTTGATGAGCGTCATCCGCCGCGCAGGGGATGAATTCCTGACAAATGCAACTTTTGGGCTCGATTTCTACCTAGCAAAAAATGTTAGACATCATTCATTTATCGGATTGATAAGGGGACCACTCGAAGTCAGTGGGCTGATAACTACTCGAGAGACTGAAACCAGCGAGTATCATCCTAACAGGTATTGGTTAGAGTCATTTAAAACGTTAGAGACTGCAGACCGCACACGGATGGAGCTGGCTTTTCGAAATTTTTCCGCTCACTTCGATGACATTTTGCTCGACGCGAAAGATAGATTTTTCCATGTGAGGACAGCGGAGTATCCTTCAGGAATGCTCGCCATTCCTTACAGTGATGCACTTTATTCCGTTGTAAGGGTTTGGCTCACCCTTGACCTCGACATCACCACGTTTTTCCGTTTCCTAATTACTGTTTTTTGGATATCGCTGGAGCAATCACTTCAAGCTGTCAGACAGCTAATCTCTGTTGTTCTGAAAGGCGCTCTCGTTGCAGAGTTCGATAAATTGCGCTCTTCTGTTAAAGAAATAGCAGAGTTTGACCCTGGATTTCTCGAATTTGACGCAGAAGCTGGAAAAAGATCTGCCGAAGTTCAAGGAAAGCTTGATGAGGCCTCGCAGTGGTTTGTGCACACTGGAGCCTTGGCTAGTCAGCACCTTTTTACACTCGAGCAAATACTGGAAGTTGGTCTCGAGGCGACCCTTACTACTCAAAGGGGATACTCGCCGCGTATTAACAAGTCAACAACCGGAAGTCTGTCCCTGGACGCCGCAAACTTAGTTTTTGTCCATGACGTCCTGTTCGTCGGACTAGGTAATACCAAGAAGCACTCTGGCTTGCCCTCACCTAAAATAGATATAGCAGCAAAGTGGAGCGATGAGGCTCACACGCTGTCGATTGAGATTATTAGTGATTGTAAAGCGAGCGTGCGGCCAGAGAAAGCGAAGCGAGCCGCGGAGGTCCGACAGATGGTCTCCGGCGGAACTTACTCACGTCAAACTCGAAAGGACGATGGAAGTGGATTTGCGAAACTCGCGGCAATTGTAACTCAGTCAGACCGGGGCAGGATCGAATTTGGTTTTGGGAATGATGGACGCTTCCGCCTAGAGGTAACTTACGCCGTGGTGTTACAAACAAAAGATAGCGCGAATGGTTAAGAAACCAACAATTTTGCTTGTTGAGGATGAGGCTCCAAAACGTGATCACATTGTGAGACTTCTCCATGAACTTAATCCTCAACTCGCTATCGTAACCGCACGATCAGTTAACTCGGCTCTAGATGTGGTGGAAACAACTGAAGTCGACTTAATGCTTCTCGATATGTCCCTTCCAACCTTCGATGCTGGTGACCGTGAAAGCGGTGGAAGGCCGCAAGGCTTTGGAGGCGCCGAGATTTTGAGAATGATGCAGATGGCGGAGCTATCGTGTCCTGTAGTTATCATTACGGGTTATGAGGGTTTTGCAAAAGACGGAGGCCTGACAGTTGATCTCGACCAACTACGGCGTGAGTGGATAGCCGAGTTCGAAGGGATTGTCAGCTCTGTGTTGCATTACAACTCAACCTACGATGAATGGAAGACAACGCTTTCTAGCACACTTCAGAAACTCGGCCTGAGAGAGGACTAGATATGCAGATCCTAATCGTCGATGACCAGCCTAAGCGCTACGATATTTTTATCGCGGAACTTAAAGCAATGGGTATAGATCGTGGCTCAGTGGATATTGTAACTTCGTGCAATGACGCAAGAGCTCGATTGATGGGTCAAGAATATGACTTACTACTGTTAGATATCCTGGTTCCCCTTCATCCGGAAGATTCGGAAAATCCTCAAAACGCCATTGATCTTCTTTTTGAGATTCGACAAAACGACTTAACGTCTAAAGCCCCATATATTCTTGGTATTACAGCGGATAGAGCCGCTGCGGGATCAGCTCTTGCACAATTTGAAGACTGGTGTTGGACAGTCTTAAATTACTCTCGCTCCACCGACGAATGGATGCATCGCGCCCTCAACTGCGTGACATTCATTCGTGGACGAGGCAAAAAGCCAGAGAATTCTAACCTCGGAACGGAGGTCGTCATTATATGTGCTTTGGAAGACCCTGAACTCTCGGAAGTACTGAAACTTCCGTGGAATTGGCAGACATCTCGTCCGCTAGACGACACCATATTCATTCACGATGGAAAATTCGTGGTTGACGACAAGAGCTACAATGTATGTGCCGTATGTCTTCCCCGTATGGGCATGGTGGCGAGCGCTATAGCGGCAAACACACTAATTAGTACTCTAAGACCAAAACTTATCGCTATGACAGGCATCTGCGCTGGGGTGCGCGGAAAAGTGAAGTTGGGAGACGTTCTTTTTGCAGATCCTGCATGGGATTTCCAAAGCGGTAAGTGGGACGGCGAGACAGGGCGCTTTTTGTTTCGACCTCACCATATTCCAGCTCCGGCGAAAGTTCGGAACCATATTCTGCAGCTTCGGGGAGACAGTTCTGCACTTGAGGCAATCAGGCTCGAGTTTGAAGGTACGAAACCGGACACGAGCCGGATAGTGCTCGGTCCGCTTGCTTCTGGGTCCGCAGTGCTATCCGATGGAAGAATTATTCAAGGCGTCAAAGGACAGCATCAAGAATTAATTGGAGTTGAGATGGAAATTTATGGAATCTATGCGGCCGCCCACGCCGCTTCCTCACCACAACCAACCTTTCTTGCAGTCAAAGGCGTCTGTGATTTCGCTGATCCAGATAAGGCTGATGGTTATCAACGGTATGCAGCTTACTCAAGTGCACAAGTTCTCCGTCTGTTGTTAGAGCGTTACGGAAATCGTTTGATTTGAGTGTACTTGTTTCAATACTGCGTAGCTGGATAATTTTCCCTTTCGAATCGCGTGCAGAGTCCATACAGCGCACTGAGTTTCAAAGAAATGGGTGTCATCAAGCGTGCAATGCGCCAGCACGCGAGTGACGAGATTGGAGAATCCTCTTCGCCTGTTTCATACTTTGTTGAAACAACACCAACACATTGGGAATGTTCTGACTATGTATCGCAAGGATAAAACGATCCAAGCCGACGTGTTTACCACCGCAAGCGCTTATTATTCTACTGTTCGCCAAGGCTATCGAGAGAAAGCAGATCACAACAAGCTGGAGTCTCAACTTTGCTTCTCCGTTATCATCGCCTCTACGTTGACTGCACCACTTTTCGTTACGCTTGGGACAGGAGACCTTTGGGCGAAAGGCGTTCCGTCAGCATTATCAGTTTTGGCGGGTGGACTGACCAGCTGGCTCCAACTTCGAAAGCCACAGCGTCTTTGGATGATTTATCGCCGAGCTCAACGCGAACTCGAGGAGCACAAAGCCAATTTCGATTTTCGCGATGGCGAGTTTGCCGATTGCGCTGATGCAGACCAGTTACTCGCCAGGAAAGTCACAAGCGTTAGTCGGTGGGTACATGACGCATGGGAAGGGCTGGTCCCAGAACAAGAATCTTTGGCTAACTCTAAAAGCTTTGAGAATAGCAAATCTGAATGAGCCTCTGCGAACTCAGATCATACAAACAGAGCACGTTCAAAGAGTCAGACGACGGTGGAGGCAGCCATTGACAACCTATATGGTGATTGACGGGAACGAAGAGTAAGACGAAGTCTTCCAGCAGCGGCACAATTCGGCCAAGCTAAGGCTTCTGTACCTCTCGGCTCCATTACAATCGTCCGTAAGATCGAAGTCAGAATTCGGCCATCTTGAACAGCCGGCCAGCTTGCCCGCTATCGTCCAGTCGGAGGACTATCTCGTCATCTGCGAAGGCAACGAGCTTATCCTTGGAATCGCGCGGTAGATCAGACGCGATGACTGTCATGATATACTGAAGCTTTCGGTGGCTGACCTGCTCACGGACAAGCTCGAGGAAGGCAAGCTTCTTTCGATCGTCGAGAGCTTCAAACATTCCATCGTGATACACGAAATGAAAGAACGGAATGTCCTCGTAAACGCGCAGGAGCGCTAGGTCGAACAGGGCGCAGATCAACTTCTTATAGCTGGTACCCTCACCTTGGCTGGAGGCAACGCCTTTTTGCCCGGCAAGACCCAGGCTGATCTTGTAGTCAAGATTGTTGTTAGAATTGATGTGAAAGAAGAAAATGCCTTCGTGGTTAAGCACTTTTTGACAGTATTCGTTGAAAATCCTGGCGAAGCGTTCATAGATCACCGTCGGCTTTTCAAGCATAGCCTTGATCTCGTCTACGACCCGGCCACGGTCACGCTCTGCCTCGCGGACCTGCCTTGCGGTTTCCGCCACAGCCTCAAGCTTTTTGCGTTGCTCGCCAAGATATACAAGCTGCGCCTTCTGGTGCGTGACGTCCTTCTGCAAAGCCTTGAACTTTTCGAAGGTGTCCGTCGAGCGAAGAACCTTCAGACGCTCAACTCGCCGAGCATCAAGCAACGTCTTTTGACCTTCGGCCGCCGATAACGCGACCTCAAGCTCCTTGCGGCGCTTACGCAAAGCGGCATTTCGCTCTTGGGTGACCTTCTTCTTAAATTCCACGAGCTCGCCATACTGCTTTTTGAGCTGCGTCGGAAAATGAAGTTTTGCTTCATCGAAGATCGATTGAACTTCGCCCAGGTCGAACTTGTCCTTATGGCTGAGAGAGGTGTCGATCTGGCCAATATCGTATCGTGCATCGTAGATCTGCTGATTGAGCGAGGCGATCTCTTCCTCAATGGTGTCGACGAGCTCGCGCATGATCCGACGTTCTTCATCGTCGAAGCGGAACGCGTCGAGCTGCCCCTCCAAATCCTCAACATGCTGATGGAGGATGCCGAGTTCCGCCGTCAGTTTGGGAAGGTCCTCTTCTTTGAACTGGACCTCAGACTGCTGTTCAGACTGCTTTTCCTGGAGTTTTGCAATGCGTTCGTCCAGCTCGTATTTTCGGGTGATCGGATTCTGATTGAAGCCAAAAAGATGAGCGACAAACGGTTTCCAATGAAGATCACGCCCGGCTTGGAACTTCTGCAGCTGCAGTTCATCACTCCAGTCGCCCTGAGAGCGCAGGAAGTAGGTGATTGCCTTTCTGTAGTCGTAAGGTTGAAGCGCACGCAGATCGAGCCATGCGTCGAGAAGCTTGATCGCTTCATCGATCGGCAAATCTGGATGATCCCAGACATCGTCGGCAGCACCATCAAAATTTTGATCGGGATCTTCATGAAGGGAAAGGGCGACGCGTGTGGGTGCAGCAACGCTACGTTTAATCGTGGCATACCCACCACCATTCAAGGCAATCTCGAGATAAAAGACAAAATCGGCGAAACGGTCCCGATGTTTGTAGAGAAAGCTGTCCTGCGACCATCCCTTCAACATAAGGAAATCAATCAGCTGCAGGAGCGTCGTCTTACCGAGATTATGCGAATCTTTCTTTCGATCCTTAGGATGCTTGACCTCGCCGAGCACGATATTGAGCCGATCGGCATTGGCTCCATGATTGAACCCGATCGGTGAAAGAATATCAGGAAGGTTCGAGTAAAGGCGACTGATTTGCATTGTCAGTCAGCCTTGTATTCGAGAGTGTCGTTCTTGATGTGGTACTCTGCCTTGCCCAGCAAAAACAGCAGGTCGAGAGCGGGGAGGAAGGAAAGTTCGCCGTCCGGGCCAACCCGCCGGATGACAACACCGCGCAGCTTCTCGAACTCGCAAACGCCACGCTTTTGCAGCTCCTTTAGGACAAGCGAGAACACGCGTAGCAGCGAAGTATCAAGGTTCAGGTGCTTCTTAGGCGTCAGCATGGACGACATCTTCGTTTTCCTCCAGCTGCTTGATCCCGATATCGCAATTGAAATACATATAGTGCAGCAGGATCGAAATCAGGCGTCGCTTGCCCTTCAAAACGTCCCGTTTCTGCTGAATTTGCTCATACATGAACAGGAAGATGTCATCGAACGCTCCGAACTGGGCGCGCTTTGCGATGATCTTCTGCTTCAACTCGTCGGCGGCGTCGTGATACAGCGCTGCGAACTCGTCATTCCTCGGATTTTGGAGGAATTGGGCCACTCGCTCGAAATGCGGCATGGATTGTGCGACGATGACTTGGCTATAATACTCGTCCGAAACCCCGTTGAGCTTGTTTTTAAACGGCATTTTCAACTTCTCAAAGTCGAATGCACTCTCAAAGGCGCTTTGCCCGTCATCCGTGGTGTAGGAATGGAGTGCGCCGATTACCTCAGCCAGATCGTCTGGATTGAAGCGAAAGGGCGAAGGATCGAGCAGATTCGGCAGTGTTTCGCGAATATCAGGATAATCGTCGAGTGCTAGATGAAGGCGCTCGACCCCAATGATGTGGGCGGAAGTTACACCAAGCGCCTTGAGATCTTTCATATATTTCTCATCCGCGCCGCCCGTATATTTTCGGTTGGCGAAAACGAGGTAGTGATCGCAGATGCCCTCGCCATTGAGGCGCTTGACCTTCTCGTGTTCCTTCGCAAGCAGCCCTGCGAAATCGAGATCGGAGCAGGATTTGTTTGGCGCAGCAACATGCTTGGCCTGCAAGACGAAATGCCCAGACAGCGGTGAAGCAGTGCTTGGAAAGCTGTTGGCGGTCCCGTGGAACTTTCCGTCACGGCCGCCGTCCCGTCCCCGGGCAAAGGGTGTTATACCCTCGCCGAGCCAACGCACGCAAATGCGGACGACGAGTCTTTCGAACTCGTCCTCATTTAGCTCGTGCAGTCTGTAATCGCGAGGCAGCATAGGACCAGTTTTGCAAACAAAAGTTGAACATAACTCTAACGTTTTTGGACTACCCGAGCGCAATTGCGTTTGCAACGCCCGAGGTCCCACATTTGATGGGATTCGGACGTACAAAACGGGCTGGCCCACTAGATCACTCCCCATGCCCGAAACCTCCCCCCCCGTCATCTCACGCAAGCCCGACTCCTCGACGATCCGCAGCGCCGCCCGCGGCGTGACGCCAAGGTCCTTGGCAATCATCCCGGCCGACACCAATGGTTTTGCCATCACCAGTTTGATCAGCTCTGGTAGTTTTGACGACGTCCGTTTTCCCGCCAGTTTGCGCTCCATCATGATTTTCGCCAAACCGGTCGTGCTCCTTCAGCCCAAGCGCTGCGGCCGCCAGCAAACCATGAGCAATGGACAGCAGTCGCGTTTCCCGGTCGCGATGCCGACGCCGATCCACGGGAATGGTTTTCAGGCCAAGATTGATGGCGGCGAGATGGGAGCCGCTGGTGATGCCGGCTTCCCGAAGGATCGACGCAGACAACAGGCGGCCGAGCCAGGACGCGTGCTGCAGCACGGACAGTTCGTTCCAGGCATCGAGGGCGACGATGGCCTGCAGTATCGCCGGCAGGGTTTCGGCCTGGCGCAACACGCCGCGCCATTCGTCGAGCCGGGCATCCTCGTCCCAATCGAGATCGTAAACCAACGCATCTTTTTCGGCAGCACGGTTATCGCCGGCACGCCTGGGACGCCTCGCGTGCTCTATCGCCGCCTTCGATCGGGCCAGCAGCGCATCGATAGCGGCATAGTCGACGCCGGGGAGATTCTCCGCCTGATCACCATCATCCCCCTCCCCTTCCTCATCGATCGGGACCGCGGGCCGCATGACGCTGGCGGTTCTTGCCGCCTCATCGCCGGTTGAGGCGTTCTCCGATGTCTGCCGGAGCGTGCGAATGCCTTCCGGCGATAGTGCCCAGTCGGGCGACTGTCCGGAAATCCGTCGACGGGTGCGCAGCACGTCGCGGGCGATTGTCAGCTCATGGGTGGGTGTGCGGATATCGCGGGTCGCATCGTGAAGGACGAGGTCTTCGAGATGGACGAGTTCGCCGTCAATCCAGAGGGAAGCACAGGCGTCGGCGAAGTTTTGGCGTTCGATCCAGCCGGCGCCGACCGGTGAACGGGCGATCCGCTCGTCCAAACGCGTCAGAGCAGTTCCCGCGTCGAAAGCCGGCCGCATCAGGGCTGACATGCTAATTTTTGCAAGATCGCAAGCCATTGAAATCATGGTAAATGATTTTCTATAGGAACTCTATAGGAATATCGCAGTTCATCACATGGTATGGTTGTGGGTTGTTGGTATAACCATCGTTAATTACTCCTTATCGATGGTAGATACTATATATAAAACCTACAGGAAATTTAATATATAATTATATAGCTCTTGAATATATTAAGTTCTAATGGATATCCATCACCATAAATACTATATCAAACAGTGAGCGCTCGGTTAAGGTCGCTATGCTCGAAGGCGCTGGCCATTCGGGTGATTTCGCTGCCGCGCGCACCGACGGCCTTGGCTGTATCGCGCCAGGTCGCGGTGACGGTCGCTACGTCTCTGATGATGCCGCGGGCCTGAGCTAGGGTGAGTGCGAAATACTCCGATGCAGCCTCCAGAAGATCGAGTGAGCAGGTACTCTCATCAAGATCTATATTGGTGCTCAATACCCGCGCCTTGACGTCGGTCGGAACGGGATTGAGATCGTAGGCCGGTGACAACGACCACCCCGCCTTGCCCGACCATAAAAAACCGTGATTACGCAGGTGATCATCGACATTGGAGATTAGCACATTGAAGACCACGCGCCGATAGAGAGCGTGCGCGTCTTCCTTGCCCCGCGCGCCGTGCTCAGCAATAGCATCTACAATTTCCGGATAGCTGCCGCGCTCCCCGTCCCTGGCACCCATCATCGCCATCGCTGATAGAAACGGAATGCGGATGGCACCGTTGCGGTCGAAGCGTCGAGACAACATGACGGCTTTGCCCGCGACCTCGACGAGCTGATGTTGCGGCGTTGCAATACCGGCTTTCTCAGCCAGCCTGAGTGCGACCTCCTCCCAGGTCTCGATGCTGTATTCGTCGGTTTCCTTCGGGAACTTGGCTATGGACAGATGGCCATGTTGATCGACGACAGAGGCTTTCGGTCGGGCACCACCGAGCGAGGATCCGGGTGCAAAAATGAGCTGAAGGTCTTCGTCGGTCTCCTCATCGCGCAGGATGCGTTCGGTGATCTGCACAAGCCGGCCGAGTTCGATTATGGCCGGGACCCCGGTCTGGATGGGCGCCTGAAACACCTCATCTCCGACCCAGCGGAACCGGAGTGCGCCAAGCCGGGTCTCGTCTGCGACACCTAGCAGGTAGTCGCTCTCGGAAAGGGTGCGGACGGCCCGCCCCTCACGCTCTGCGCTACGACGTTCGGCACGTTGCATCAACCGCCGACCCCACGTATCCGGAGCCGAGTCGCCGATGGACCCGAAGGTCGCAAACCCTGCCGGTGGCGCGAAGGCACCACGGGTCAGCGAAAGCGCAGGTTCGAGCGAAAAACGATCAGCGTCTTTCAGCCAAGCGTCATCATACTCGAACATGATTGTTTCTGAGCCTCGAATGCGATTGCTTCTTGCCAGCCCAACGCGCCGCGTACATGCGGCGAGATCGATAAGAACTTCAAAATCAGCCATCGGAAGAAGATCCTGATACGCGCTTTAAACGGACACGCTTTGGCAGATCAGCACTGGCAAGCGCTTGCCCGACACTGTCGTTACCAATATCAGCAACCTTGCTCAGCCCCTCGAGCAGTCCCAAAGCCTGAAGGACCCCGGCATAGATACCGATGCTGACATTCGAATCGCCCGCCTCGATCTTTTGTAACGTCGAGCGAGAGGTAAAGGCTCGCTCTGCCACAACAGCCATCGGCAACTTACGGCGTCGGCGCGCGTCGTGAATGTCCGCGCCGAGCTTTCGCAAAGAACGCCGTACGGCTGCAGACGGCTGATGAGGAGTGGGCATTTGTCACCTTCGTACGGCAATACATTGCTTTATGTAGCACGAAGATGACAAAGTAGCTAGCATAAGTCGATGAAGCATATTGTTTAGCAACGCCTCTTGTACGGCTGGAGCGATAACGGGGTTCATGGCTCTTCACTCATGCGTTGTTTTGCGCCTCCCGAATGCTGCGGCGCCATCCGCTGAGCTGTCGGTCCCTAATAGGTTCATTGCTTCTCAAGCATGATCAGCGCGCTCTCGATCGCAGCCCCGGAGGCCGTATTGTCGAAAATGCACCAACTGTTTGGGGCGAGCAAGTTCGAAAACGCTTCTATCTCGTCTTCCGTGTAACTTGAATAATAGATCTTTGGCTTACCGTGTAGACGGACATAACGCGGAGGCTCGGCGAAATCGTCCGCCGGCCAAACCGTGGCGGGGTCTGCAAGAACCCTGTCGATTGCGTATGTCTTTAGCAGATCTTTTGCTTCGACCGATGCCCAGCTTTTATGCCGCACCTCTATAACGATCTGCCCCGGATCGGCCTCCCGCATCACCTGCAATGTTCGATCCAGTTGCTCTGGGTCGAACGCTAACGACGGTAGCAACTGACAAAGCATCGGGCCGCCTTTGTGACCAAGAGGAGCGATGTCTTCAAGGAAGGTGGCGAGCGGTTCCTCAATATCCTTCGTTGCTCGGGTATGCGTGATGTCCTTGGGGATCTTGACCGAGAACTTAAAATTGTCGGGCACGGCCTCAGCCCACAGCGCAAAGGTGGAGGATTTGCCATCGGTAGAATTTCGAATTAATTTCTACGCCACTGAACACGGACGCATATCTGGCCAACCCACTTCCCTCTGCGGCAAAGCGAGCGCCCACCATTTTCGGGATAGACCAGGCTGCAGTTGCTATGACTGGCATATTCGATCTCTCCATCCCGCGGTCGCACTTTGTCGGCATTGGAGGATCAAAAAGCGGCAACTGAGTTCCGCACTCGGCTTCAAAAGCACACCGAACCAAGACGCGGAAGGAACGTTTAGAGAACAAATTCAGGAGAACGTTATGACTGATAATCCTAAAACCGACACCACGTCCAACACCCAAAAGGATCCGGACGACTGGGTAAGCGGCGATGAGCCAGTGACCGGCGCGCAGGGGTCCTATCTCAAGACCCTGTCGGAACAGGCACCCAAGCCTGACACCTACGCCGAGGACCTGACAAAGGCGGAAGCATCAAAGCGTATCGATGAAATCAAGCAATCGCTCAATCTGGAATGAGGCACGGTCGCGCCACCGAACCAAGCTGTTAAACGCCGTTGGCATCACTCCATAAGGCTCTCATCTGCTTCCGCGATTTGAGATGCCGCACTTTCGCTTTGTATGGCGTATCTGCTGAGCAATCCCGCGTCCTCCAGCGCTTCGATGTTTGGGAGATCACGCAACGTCTCCATATCGAAGGCTGACAGGAAGTACTTCGTCGTCACGTAGGTGTAGGGCGCACCGGGCGTCGGACTGCGTGGTCCGGAACCTATGAGGCCCGCGCCCCGAAGACTGCCGATGGTATCGCGGCTTACTTCCTTGCCAAAAATCTTACTGAGCTCTCCACGGGTGATTGGCTGGAAGTATCCCACAGCCATCAACACCATCGCATCGAACTCTGACAGCACCGCCGCTCCTCCCCGCGTCGGTGCATAAGACGCCCGGATCGTTTCGGCAAAGCGTGGCCGCGTGCGATGCTGCCATCCTCCAGCGACCGACACCAATTCATAGGGACGATCTAACAATTCCTCGACGAGATCGTCGATCAGCAGATCAATGCTGCAGTCCCTACCGACTACCCGCGCCAGCGTCTCGCGGGAAACCGGCTCGGCCGAGGCAAAGATCACCGCCTCGACCCGCATCATCCATTCCCGCCAGCGCAGTTCTGGCGGTAGATCTTCCAGCTCGCGATCGTACAGAATATCCTGTCGATCTTGCGCTGGACGACGGCCTGATTTCGGTGAGCTCGCTTCCATGGTCACAGGCCATAAATCCGAAACGATGATCGGCCCGACAGCTCACGCACCGCCTCAAAACTCTCGAGGCGCTCGAACAGTCGGGTTGCCGCCCATCGCGACAGATTGCCTCCGAGTGCCGAGATCGACACGGAATCTTCCGTCAGCAATCTACGAATGACGGGCTCGGCCCCCTTCGTACGCAATTTCGGCGCGACAGTGAGCAACCGTGCGGCTCGTCGGTCGACCTCGGCGGCAGATCGCAGGGCTGTGTCAGCGCCACTCACCAGCGCCAGGCAAATTGCCTTCTGGTACGCCGGCTCGCCGGGATGGACGCGGCCTCTGCCACCAATCGAGCGGAATGCTGGACCGTAGCGTTCCGGCAACAGCAAAGGTACGGGTTTCAGCCAACTCAGCTTATGCGCGAGCACAGCCTCACCCAGCACTAGCCCCAGCACCTCTGCATCCGGGCGAACAGCAGAGATCGCCGATATAAGGTCCGCCACAGCAAAGGGTGCCGCTCGCCCGGACTGGATGGCGGTATCGGTCAAATCCGGGATCGCCGCAAGGCCATCGTCCCACCGAAGTGCTAACAGGTCAGCGATTTGCTTGACGAAAGAGGTGTTGATGGCCCCGGACCGGCGCGCCAGCTTTCGTGTGGCGAGAAACAGCCTTCCAGCGGGGCCTGGATCGTCTCCCGCAGAGGTCAACAAGACGGCGTCGCGAAGCGCGTCTTCCTCTTCGCTTCGGCCGAGCATTTTGGCAGCGACAGCGGCGGACTTGAGTGCATGGCGATCGCGCCAGCAGTCGAGCCATGGCGGGGATAAGCGGATGAGATCATCGAGTGATTTCAGAGCGATACCGGCAGAGAAGGCTACATCTGAGTCGGTCAGATCCTGTCCGCGTGCCACGACCCAACGCGGCAGGCGGGGCGACCATGTTGAGGCGGGTTCTGTGATGATAGGTAACGAGTCCATGCCGAGGAGAGTAAACCAAGAGAGCGGTTTAATCCAGCCATATCGGATAAAACCGCACAGCATGTCGGCGTATTATTATGTCCGATAATCTTGCATTATCGGACATAATGCTCATTATAGAGAAATGGCCCAAATCATCGAGCAAAACAACGAAATTCACGTCGAGGAGACCTCAGCGCCATCTCTCAGCATGGCGCCCGGGTTTGATGTTTCCGCGCCGGAGGTGTCTGGCGATAGCCCCCTCCCCTCTCTCGTCGGCGAGGATCAGACGCCAGCTCATCTCGCAGGTCTTGCTGATCGCGCCCGGGGTTATGTCGAAGCCGCCAGTTCCGCCAATACCCGCAAGGCTTATGCATCGGACTGGAAGCATTTTGCGGCCTGGTGTCGGCGGTCCAATCTGGCTCCGCTCCCGCCACACCCGCAAACCGTTGGGCTCTATATTACCGCCTGCGCCTCCGGTACGGCTGAACGGGGTGCAAAAGCGAACTCAGTCTCGACCATCGAACGCCGCCTCTCCTCGCTCTCTTGGAACTATGCCCAGCGTGGCCTCTCGCTCGATCGCAAAGACCGGCATATCGCCACCGTGATGGCCGGCATTCGCAATAGCCACGCCAAGCCACCGGTCCAGAAGGAAGCGGTCATGGCTGAAGATATCATCGCTATGGTCGAGACGCTCGATCGCGGTTCGCTGCGCGGCCTGCGCGACCGCGCAATGTTGCTGGTCGGCTTTGCCGGTGGTCTTCGTCGCTCCGAGCTCGTTGGCCTTGATCTGAAGGCAGACCAGACCGAAGATGGGCGCGGCTGGATCGAAATCCTCGACAAGGGAATGCTCGTCACCTTGCGCGGCAAAGCCGGATGGCGAGAGGTTGAGGTGGGTCGCGGCTCGTCTGATACGACCTGCCCGGTCGCCGCGATCGAGATGTGGATCAAGTTCGCCAAGCTTGCGCACGGTCCCCTCTTCCGTCGCGTGACGGGACAAGGCAAAGCAGTTGGGCCAGAACGGCTGAATGACAAGGAAGTAGCTCGGCTAGTGAAGCGGGCCGCGATGGCGGCCGGCGTTCGCGGTGATCTCAGCGAGATCGAGCGTGCGTTTAAGTTCTCCGGTCACTCCCTTCGTGCTGGCCTCGCTTCTTCTGCCGAAGTCGATGAGCGGTACGTCCAGAAGCAACTGGGGCACGCGTCCGCAGAGATGACCCGCCGATATCAGAGACGACGTGATCGCTTCCGCGTGAATTTGACCAAGGCATCAGGGCTTTAGCCGGCCCCCTCCCTCCCCCGCATGAGGTCGTAAGCGGAAATTTTTGGTATGGGAGTTTTAGCTTAGCGCTTCAAATGAAGTCGGGAGCTAAAAGCCACATCCGTCAAGAACCTGATCGATCGCGCCCGACGTTCCGGGTTGATCACTGACGTCGACATCTCGGCGGCTGATTAGCGAGGGGATTACCATGATCTCGGCTTTCTCAGGTTTTTGTGCAGCGATTCCGAAACGTGGAGGCGGCTGTCATCCTCGACCTCCTCAACAGTTCGCGGCTTCCCAACGCCGGTTGCATTCTTCTGATCGTCCAGCTTCGCCCGGCGCAACGCCATGACCATCGGCCAGGTCGAAAACTTCCCATCCTTGGCCCGTTCCGTCAGGCTGCGCAGATAGCCCCCGGCGTTATTGATCTGACCGGCCCGCTGATAGATCGAAGCCAGCGTGATCGCCGCGTGTTGCTCGCCCATGGTTTCGCGGGCCTCCTGCCAGGCGCTCGGACTAATCCCCAGCATCGGCCGGGCAAGCTCAGCCGTCGCCAGCAAATCGCGCCAATGTCGGATTGTCCCTCCCTGAGCCAGTTCCTGCATCTCGGGGCAGGCATCCAGCACGATTCCCAATGGCAGCTCGCGTTGCGGCGAACTCCGCCCGTTTTTGGTTTCCGCAACGCTGCCGCCCGCTTCTTTTTCCTTTCTAGTACCGTATTCAGATTCAAATTTAGAGTCTGGCTTTGAATTCTGTATGTGACGACCGAAATGGGACTCATTGGCGTTCAGAATCACTGATTTCGTAAACAATTCCAATACGTCACGGATCTCAGTGCAGAGTTCCTCGAGCTCCAAGGCAATACTCTCGGTAATCTGGCGAGACGCGGAACGTGGCAGCCGGCCGATGATCCCCTGATAGGTCTGTGAAAATCTTCCCCAATTTCCCGGTACGCTCTCGTCGATGCCCGCGTCGATCATTTTCACGATGTCTCGGCGAAGAAGGGTCAAACGCTCCTTCGCCACTCGGAAGGCCGTCTTTTCAACTTGTACCTCCTGAGCCATATCTCGGAATTCTTCGGACCGCGCCACGATCGGCGACAGATCGAAGCCATAGGCCTGCTTGATCTCTCCTCCCCTTCCTTTGCGAGCGAACCGTTTGCCGTTGGGGCTGTCGCGACGAATGATGAGCCCGCAGTCGACCAGTACGGCAAGATGCCGGCGCAGTGTCGTGGCGGGCATGCCGTTGGCGCGAGCCATCAGTTGCTCGTTAGAAGGCCATACGACCAGTTCGGCGCCACCAGTCAAGGTGATCTCTGGGTGAAATGTCAACAGCGCGTTAAGGATCGAGAGTGAGCGGTCGGTGGCTCCGATCAGTTCCCGCGATTCACGGATGTGCTGGAAAACCTGCCATTTGTTGGCAATAACGTCTGATGCGACCGCTCTTGCTGCCATCTGACTTGCAAGATGGCCGAGCGTCATCGGCCGCCGCCCAAAGGGCGTCGTTGAGATATGCGTCTGCATTTCCTCTTACCTTTTGCTAGGCAATAGAAATCCGCCCGTCGAAATGACGCTTTCCCTTACGGGTCCCTTGACTACGATTCCTGGAAATGCGATTCTCTTAGCTGCTAGACTACAGAGGAGGTCTACTGAAACGCTGTTTCGGGGGCCTTTTTCTTTTGCTGTGAGAGCCAATCCATCTTAATCAAGCAAAGCTTTGAATTGGATGAAACCTTGGCTATTGGTCGAGCTTTCCTCCTCCGGTTGTTTCAAGGAATTGGGCATACAGGCTATCCAACTTGTCAGCGACATATTCGCCAAAGGTTGGCACCAATTTCTCGTCGAAAATCAGCGCCGTTCGTCCGACTTCTTGCCGAATCGTCGCGGCCTTTTTCCCCTTTGGCGTGCTCCAGGCCCTTACTTTTTTTAGAACCTTAGCGGTAGCGGGCGGCTTTGAAACAGCGTTGAAAATGAGGGTAAAGCGGGCGTCGCTATCGGAGTGCTTAAAGTGCTCTAAACTAAGCACCGCTTCGATTGCTTCCCTTGCCTTGGGCTTCCCAAGCTCCTCGGCGAGTGCGACCCAACGCGATCGACCAGCTTTCGACGCTGGACCAATTTGTGTAGCGAGGTTCAGCGGTATTCCCCTCGCTACAGTTATGTAGCGGCTGAGGTCGGCTTTGTCAGTGGAAAGCGCGGCGATGATGGTGGCCCGATCAAATCCTGCATCTTCAAGGCGCAGGGCGAAGAGAGCCTTCTCAATGAATGATAGGTCAGCACGGTCAAGATTTTCGCGGCCTTGAGCCACGACCAGTTCACGGTCCGTGAGATTTCGGACAATTGCAGAAACCTCTCTCCGCAGATTTACCGCTGCGCGCAGCCGACGCCTTCCATATACGATTTGATATCGACCGGCAGCCTCAGGATGCGGCCTGACGAGAATCGGCACCTGCTGTCCATCTTGCGAAATGCTCGCCTCAAGCAGCTCGAACTTCGGATCCACGTCCGCGGGCAGCCGATCCGCGATCGGCGAGCCGTCGATCATGGATGGATCCAGGGACACGACCGCTTCGCCCGCAGCCAGTTGCTCCTGCAGCCGAGCTGCAGCTTTTACTGCCTCGGACATTTCTTGCAAAGACGAACCCATGGCCGAAATCGCTCCGGTACGGACACGAACGGCTGACTTGTCGACTGATGTTCTATCGGTCGCAGGCTGCTTCTTTAGGAACAACGTATCGATTGCGTCTTTGCGACTCATGACATCATCCTCTTGGGCTTGCCGTCGTGCCGTCGCATTTTTGATTGCAAAAGCTCTTGGTTGGGAGCTCCCAACAGATCTGTGAGGAACGCGAATGCTACCATCAGACCCGCCCCCACGCCATCTTGATCAAAGCCTCAATCTCCGAGTTCACCGCATCTAAAGATTCCATCGCCCGGTCGTAGGTTGATCGAGTAAGATTTTTTCGCCCTATCTCGTAGAGTGTCTGCTTGGTCAAACCGGCATCAGACACCGCTGCCGACTTGACCATGGGATTTGTAAGGACGTGATCTTCGAACATGTTGCGGAGCAGTGCCGTCACTTTCGTCTGCGGCGCGTTCTGAGGCTCATAGCGCGTCAAGAGGTAGCGTATGAAATCGTACTGGAGGTTTCCGCCCGCCTCTTTCACCACGCCCAGAAGGTCGCGTGTCATAAGGAGAAACTGGCTCATAGACGCGATGTCCAGCATCTGAGGATGTACGGTGATTACCATTGATGTCGCAGCACACAACCCGCTGAGCGTCAGAAAACCAAGCTGAGGGGGGCAGTCAATAACGACCACATCGTAATCGTCGGCGACGTCGTCAAAGGCTTGGGCAACACGAGTGAAGAACAATCCGTCCCGCGTACCTCTATCAGACAAGGCTTTCGGCGTTGCATGCTCAAACTCCATGAGCTCGAGATTCCCAGGAACCAGATGAAGACCGTCAAAATACGTCGGTCGGATAACATCTCGCAACGGACGGCGTGTCTCGTCATACCGAATAGCAGCATAGAGCGTTTCGTTCGCACGGATATCAGATTCTGGTAGAACGCCGAGGAGTGCTGAAAGACTAGCCTGCGGATCGAGATCAACGGTGAGAACCCTATATCCTTGCAACGCCAGATACTGTGAAAGATGAGCGGACGTCGTCGTCTTCCCAGAACCACCTTTGAAGTTGGTTACAGCAATAACTTGCAAATGCTCAGAACCGCGGCGATGAGGCACAAAATCAATGCTTTCACGACCTCGCGTCGATCCGGCAAGCATTCCCCTGATTTCGTTTATCTGACTGAGGGTGTA
Organism: Agrobacterium sp. 16-172Ci; assembly: GCF_053522725.1. NCBI lineage: Bacteria > Pseudomonadati > Pseudomonadota > Alphaproteobacteria > Hyphomicrobiales > Rhizobiaceae > Agrobacterium > Agrobacterium sp. 16-172Ci. The sequence continues at coordinate 47,660 of NZ_JBNWBW010000029.1, read as the reverse complement.
AAAGCGCCGCCCGTTACTGGCGAGCTCAGGTTGCGGCCCTTCGCCTGCCAGTGTCATCTTCCGAAGGGTTGAGTCAGATATTTTCATTAAGCGTGCGGCTTCACCCGACGTGAACTTACGCAAGCTCTTGTGCGAGGCCGGCGGAAAAAGAGCCTCGCTCATCGCGTGAAGCTGAGAGCTGAGCTGCTCAGCATGCCCACCAATGGTAACCTCTGCCGACGGGCGATCATTTCGGAGTATGGCAGCGGCTTTGCTCACGGTGTAATCTCTTGTCACGGTTAGGAGGCACGTATTGCCGTTTATCCGTGACGATTACCCAGTGCGGGTGAGGTTGCAAGGCGCTTTTGGTTACTCCTAGGTTAAACGCATTTCAATAGAAATCACATTAAAAGCCGATCCTTTAAAGCCTATCTGTTAATTAGACCGATCCCCTTTGTCGGTGCTACGCGGCGCGAAGTGCAGATTTGCAAGCAGGGACACGCGTCGTGTCATGATTTCTATTCGCATGACCTGTTCATGCGGAGATCATGATGGGGATACTGACAGTCTCACCGAACAGTATCAAGCTCGTCGGATCTTCCTCAAACAGATGACCGCCTTCGCCCGCACCCCGAAGCCATGGAGCAGTGTCAGCGCAGATCGGTGCAGCAGGCCTCCAGCTACTACGATAGCGCTACACAGCGAACTACTAGGCAGCCCCAGGCTTTAGATTAGCTTCTGGCGGAGCTGCCCTCTACTCGGCGGTGACCCTCACCCTTCGCTTGGTCAGGCCGACAAGTGGCAATAAGTCAGCGGCGCCATCGTCGATGTTTGTTTGCAGAACCCCACTAGGGCTTCTGCGCCCGAACAGTCCCTTCACCAATCCTCTAGTTAACCCCTTCAAGGTATACTGCTCGATTCGCTGGCGCGCTCTGATGTTGCCCAAATGGCAATGTTTACGAGACAGCTCTATTAGATTCTCTTCCTCGACGAAGACTGTTCCATGGCTTCTGCTCCTCTTCTCCCAGAAAGTTGCCAGCCGGAAACTTTTAACGGGAGAGGGGATATTATAGTAATATCAGTCGCTTCACGCTCTCATCGTTGAAAACCAGACACCTCGCCAAAGCTTTGAATGGAACGGGGGAGCCGTGAATTCGACAACACTCGTCTTTGCCGTTTCGAGTTCAGCCATTTTCGAGCCACCTTCTGTCAATGGTCATTCACGCAGACTGCTTTCCAGCTTCCCCGCTTAACCGGAGCAGTGCCATCACCATCGGCCCCAGGGAAAACTGCCCTCGCGCTGCCCGGTTGGTGAGATCACGCAGATAGCCACCGGCGGATTTGATATGCCCCGCCCTCTCCAGGATACAGGCGACTGCCACCGCTGTATTTTCAGGTCCCATTGTTTCGCAGGCCTCCTGATAAGCCGACGGGCTGACGCCCAGCATCGATCTCACCACAACCGCGGCCGACATGAGATCCCGCCAGCCACCCACAGTGCCGGCCGGACCATAATCGATGATCTGCGGGCATGCCTTCAACACAACACCCAGAGGGAAGGCCTTCAACGTCTCAGTTTGAGATCCGCGTCTCTTGTTCGGCTTTTCTCCCTGCTCTTTTTCAGAGCTAGGTTCAAGTTCATGGAAGGATTCGGATTTTGAATTCTGTAAGTGCTGCTCAATTTGAGCATCATTGGTGCTATTAAATTTTGAATTCGACTGCAAATCCAACAGATTAACGATCTCCTCGCGCAGGAGTTCGAGTTCATCAAGGATATTGGCGATGTCAGCGGTGGTCGGGTGGCGTGGAATGCGGGAAACGAGGTCGATGTACATAGCCTCGATGGCGAACCAGTCGCCGTCAGCCCCCTCCTCTATCGCTGCAGTGATGAGCTTACGGACATCCCGGCGGCAGATTGTCAGGTTCTCTTTCGCCTTGCGGAACGCTGAGCGCGCTGCGACGACTTTCTGCGCGATGACAGCAAGCTCTTCAGACCGGGCAAGGATTGGCGAGAGGTCGAAACCAAACGCACTCTCAATCTCGCCGGCGCCATTCTTTCTCGCATAGCGCTTTCCGTTGGCACTATCCTTGCGGACAATCAGGCCTGCATCGACCAGAAGCGCTAGATGACGACGCAGCGTAGCGCCCGCCATGCCGTGAGCCCGAAGGATCAATTGAGCGTTTGACGGAAACACGACGAGCTGCGCGTCTTGGCGCAATTCGTTTTCCGGATAGAAGCTCAGAAGAGCGTCGAGCACAGCGAGGCTGTTCGACTGCAGGCCGAGCTCTTCTCTCGCTTCCGAGGCATCACGGAAGACTTTCCATTTCTCAACGGTTTTGCCAGCCTTGATCTCGTTTGTGGCCACTTGCCGTTTAACCAAGGCAAGCGTCATCGGCCGCCGCCCGAAGGGCGTCGTTACATGTCTAGTCTCCATCTCTCTCACCTTTCAAAAGGCAAAGAAAAGGCTACGCCGGGACGGCGTTGACTCTTGACTGGGATTCCGGAAAATGCGATTCTCTAAGCGACCAAACTGAGAGAGGCCTTCTGGAACACCGTTTCGGAGGGCTTTTTCTTTGCGCTATCGTTCCTTTCCTGGTTCCGTTTCGCCTTACTGCTTCGACCTTTTGAACGAAGCGTAGATTTCTGGGAGCGCCGACATCAGGTAGTCCGCAAATTCCGGAGCGGCCTTTTTGTCGATCATTAACGTCAGGGTACGCTTGTCTTGCTTGTAACGAGCGGCCTTCGTGCCGTCCTCAGCTTTCCAAACTTCTACCTCAGTCTTCACTGCCTTTGGCTTCTTAGGGGTGACAGCTTCGAATACCCGAGCGAAACGCTCGTCAGAATTCAATCTTCTCACCTCATCGTCATTGAGCAATGTACGGGCAGTTTCCGATGCGCCAGCTTGTCCCAGACAGGCTGACAATTCGTACCAACGGTCCCGACCTGTTTTAGGGGCAGCTCCAATCAAGCGAATAATATCTGCTGGAAGTTGCTTCGCAGCTTGGATCAAGCGGGAAAGATTGCTTTTATCAACGGCGAGGGCCGCCATGATGACTGGCCGCTGAAATCCACCAGCTTCAAGCTCTGCGGCGTATAGGGCGCGCTCGATAAACGAAAGATCTTGCCGGGCACTGTTTTCTTGACCTTGGGCCAGAACCAACTCGTCATCCGACAGGGTGCGAACGGCGGCCTTAACTTGGATACCGGCAGCCTTCACTGCTCTCAGTCGGCGGCGTCCGTAGGCAATCTGGTAACGACCTTCAACAGACGGGTGAGGGCGCACGAGAATAGGGACCTGTTGACCGTGCTCCCTTATATTTCGAGCGAACTCTTCGAACTGCTCGGGAGATTCTTCCAACCGGTCGGCCACAAGCGGCGCGTCAATGAGATCCGGATCGAGTTCCATAAGGGACTGAGACTTTAAAAGCTCGATGGAACGCGAAACAGCACCGATCGCACCACGCGGAGAATACTGCGGAGTGGCGGCGTCCTGGGTGGCAATATCCTCAGAGTTTCCGGCTGGCAACTTTGGTCCAGCGAGATCTGATAACAGGTGTTTTCTAGCCATTAGTAGCCCCCTCGGGCGTCGAGATTGCCGCCCCACAATAAGCGGTTTCCCGAAAGTTTCCGGCTGACAACTTCTGCGCTTCTACGCGAGATGCGAGCGTCCTCATTTGCGCCCCCATGCGCTTTGAATGAGCTGTGCGATTTCAGTGTTTACATTGTCCAGCGACTCCATCGCTCTGTCGTAGGTCGCGCGCGTAAACTGGTCACGGCTGACTTCATAGAGGGTCTGCTTTGTAATCCCCGCGTCGGAGATAGCTGTGCTTTTCAACATTGGATGATTTAGGACATGGTCGCCGAACATTGTCCTCATAAACGACACCATCTGGTTCTGAGGACCATCACCTGGCTCGTAGCGAGTGACAAGGTACCGCATCCAGTCGTAATTCATGCTTCCGCCTGCATCGGCGACGACGCTTAGCAATTCCGACGTCATCAAAAGAAACTGGCACATCGACATGACGTCCAGCATTTGCGGATGAACCGTGACGAGAACGGCGGTCGCTGCACAGAGAGCGGAAATGGTGAGAAAGCCAAGCTGTGGAGGGCAATCCACGACGACGACATCGTAGTCGTCCGCGACTGAAGCAATCGCATCGTCCATGCGCGTGAAAAAGATGTTCTTCCGATCGTTCGAGCCCAAGACCTTTGCTGTATCGTGTTCGAACTCCATCAGCTCAAGGTTTCCTGGCACCAGGTCGAGGTTGGCGAAGTAGGTCTTCTTGATCACGTCTTTCAACGGGCGACGCTCAGCGTCATAGCGCATCGCACCGTATAGCGTCTCATTGTCCTTGACGTCGAACTCCGGCTGGAACCCGTGTAGTGCCGACATACTGGCCTGTGGATCAAGATCGATGGCAAGAACACGATAGCCGTTCAGGGCGAGATATTGCGCCAAGTGCGCAGCTGTCGTGGTCTTGCCACTGCCACCTTTGAAATTGACAACGGTGATGACCTGCAGATGCTCTTTACCTGAACGTTTGGGGGAATAACGCCGATCGTTTTTTCCGGTTAGATCAAGATATTCTCGAAGGGCCTGAATCGTTTCGACGCTATAGGAGCGACGATTGTTGTTTCCAATTTCGGGCTGAGGGCCTTTCCCTTCGATCGAGAGGTGACGAAGGTATCCGTCATTGACACCGATAAGCTTCGCAGCCTCCGTCGAGGAGAAGGAACGCAAGGTTTTCCGCGCCTCTGGCGGATACAACTTTACACGATGTTCGTGCAGCGCACCGGAGAGGTCTCGCGCGTGGGCCGCGATCAGTTTATGAATAGCCTTTTGAAGCTGAGCCGGATTTTCCACGACTTCCTCTCGTACACACGGTAATTTTCGTAAACACACCTATTTATCGTGGATAGCACAACCGATTCCAGCACGGTTTGCAAGATATTTAAAGTTAATCAATAGTTAACGCGTTTTCGTTGTGTCAGAGACCTATCCCGATTCTTTGATTTGAATCTGTCACTTACACCTGTTTGCGCAAGTCGATCTCGTTGGGACGACATGCAGATTTGCACATGAATCTCCTCCGCCTAGCTCACCACACGCTCACACTCTAAGAGCCGGACCAGCGACTCGCTAGAATCACCTTAGGTGCAGATCTGCACATAGGCACACGCGTCGCGGCGTGATTTCCTTTCGCACGACCTGTTCATGCGGAGATCATCATGCGGATATTGACCGTCGCGCCCGAGAAATACGACCGCCATCGCGACTTCCTGAGACAGATGCACCGTCTTCGCGCGACGGTATTTGGCGGACGTCTCGCCTGGGACGTCTCCATCACCGTGGGAGAGGAGCGTGACCAGTACGATGATTGCAGCCCGACTTATCTTCTGGCAATTGCCGACGGTGGAAAGGTCGCAGGTTGCGTTCGTCTTCTTCCAGCTTCTGGCCCGACCATGCTGGAGCAAACCTTTCCCCAGCTTCTCGATACGGGTTCGCTTGGGGGGCATTCAGGCATGATCGAGAGTTCGCGCTTCTGCGTCGATACCTCACTTGTCTTACAGAGGGAGGGGAGCACACTGAATCTTGCGACGCTCACCTTGTTCGCCGGTATCATCGAATGGTCGATCGCGAGCGGCTACAGTGAAATCGTCACGGCCACCGATCTCCGCTTCGAGCGCATCCTGAAGCGCGCCGGTTGGCCGATGACGCGACTTGGCGAACCCGTCGCGATCGGCAACACCGTCGCCATCGCCGGACGTTTGCCTGCCGACCGAATGAGCTTCGAACGGGTCTGCCCGCCGGGATACCGTTCAATCATCGCAGACGACGACGGCCGACCGTTCAGGAGCGCAGCGTGACCCAGCTTCGCTCCCATCCGCGCCTTGTCCGCAAACTCCAGGACGCGCTCGGCGACCAGCTTTGCGTCGCCCTTGATGACGCGACGGTCGTCGAGATCATGCTCAATCCCGATGGTCGACTGTTTATCGAGCGGCTCGGTCATGGGGTCGAATCAGCCGGCGCAATGACGCCTGCCGCCGCCGAAGTCGTGATCGGCAGTGTCGCTCATGCCCTGCAGTCGGAGGCAGACGGCGAGCGACCGATTATCTCTGGCGAACTGCCGATCGGCGGACACCGTTTCGAGGGCCTGTTGCCACCGATCGTATCCGGGCCGGCATTCACGATCCGGCGGAGGGCGTCGCGCCTCATACCGCTCGACGATTATGTGACGTCGAAAGTGATGACCGAGCGCCAGGCTTCCGCCATCCGCAGCGCGATCGATTCCCGCATGAACATTGTCATCTCAGGCGGGACGGGCTCCGGCAAGACGACGCTCGCCAATGCGATCATTGGCGAGATCGTCGCGTCCGCTCCGAACGATCGCATGGTCATTCTCGAAGACACCACCGAAATCCAGTGCGCCGCCGAGAACGCTGTCTCACTGCATACCAGCGATACGGTCGACATGGCGCGGCTCCTCAAAAGCACGATGCGACTGCGTCCCGACCGCATCATTGTCGGGGAGGTCCGGGATGGCGCGGCACTCACACTGCTGAAGGCCTGGAACACCGGCCATCCCGGCGGAGTCACAACGATCCATTCCAACACGGCGATGTCGGCCCTACGGCGACTGGAGCAACTGACGGCGGAAGCCAGCCAGCAGCCAATGCAGGAAGTGATCGGCGAGGCCGTCGATCTTGTCGTCTCCATCGAACGCACGGGGAAGGGGAGGCGGGTCCGCGAGGTCATCCATATCGAAGGATACCGCAACAGCCACTACCAGACCGAACATTACGCCCAGATCGACGAGGACAGCCATGTCGCGTAAGACCCATCTCATTCTCACAGTCACAGCATTGGCCCTCGTTTCGTTCGGCTCAATGGATGCGGCACTGGCATCTTCCGGTGGCGGCAGTCTGCCATGGGAATCCCCACTCCAGCAGATCCAGCAGTCGATTACCGGTCCCGTCGCCGGCTTCATCGCGCTTGCGGCCGTCGCCATCGCTGGTGCGATGCTGATCTTCGGCGGCGAACTGAACGACTTTGCCCGACGGCTTTGCTACGTCGCGCTGGTCGGTGGCGTGTTGCTCGGCGCCACGCAGATCGTCGCCCTGTTCGGCGCGACAGGGGCGTCGATCGGCGAGCTTCATTCGCAGGCTAACCGGTTCGATTATTCACCCTCCGCCACGCTCATTGAAAGAGGGGAGGGGGATCGTGGCTGAATCTGGCTCGGCTCTCGTGCGGTCGCGGGTTCATCGGGCGCTATCACGTCCGAACCTGCTGATGGGCGCCGATCGTGAGTTGGTGTTGCTGACGGCGCTGGCCGCCATCATCCTGATCTTCGTGGTGCTGACCTGGTATGCAGCACTGTTCGGGATCGCGATCTGGCTGGTCGCGGTTGCAGCGCTTCGCATGATGGCCAAGGCCGATCCGCTGATGCGGCGCGTCTATGTCCGCCACATCTCCTACAAGACATTCTACCGCGCGACATCGTCGCCGTGGCGCAAATTCTGAAGGGGTCGAGATGGTCGTCCTCAAATCCTTCCGTCATTCCGGGCCATCCTTCGCCGATCTCGTGCCCTATGCTGGTCTGGTCGATAACGGCGTCATCCTGCTGAAGGACGGCTCGCTGATGGCCGGCTGGTACTTTGCCGGCCCTGACAGCGAAAGCTCGACGGACGCTGAGCGCAACGATGTCTCTCGCCAGATCAATGCGATCCTGTCGCGGCTTGGCTCCGGCTGGATGATTCAGGTCGAGGCCGTCCGGGTGCCGACCGCGGATTACCCGCAACGGCCCGACTGCCATTTTCCTGATCTCGTCACCCGCGCTATCGATGCGGAACGACGGGCACATTTCCAGAAGGAAAGAGGGCATTTCGAGAGCCGGCATGCCTTGATCCTGACCTGGCGGCCGCCGGAGCCACGCCGCTCTGGCCTGACCCGCTATATCTATTCGGACACCGCCAGCCGGTCCGCAACTCACGCCGACAAGGCGCTGGACAGCTTTCTCTCCTCAATCCGGGAGGTTGAGCAGTATCTCGCCAATGTCGTATCCATCCGCCGGATGATGACACGCGAGACGTCGGAGCGCGGTGGCTTTCGTGTTGCCCGATATGACGAGCTCTTCCAGTTCATCCGCTTTTGCGTCACCGGTGAGAACCATCCGGTTCGCCTGCCGGAAATCCCCATGTATCTCGACTGGCTGGTGACGGCGGAACTCCAGCACGGGCTGACGCCGCTCATCGAGAATCGCTTTCTTGGCGTCGTCGCGATCGACGGCCTGCCTGCGGAAAGCTGGCCCGGCATTCTCAACGCGCTCGATCTGATGCCGCTGACCTATCGATGGTCGTCGCGTTTCGTCTTCCTCGATGCGGAGCAAGCGCGGGCGAAGCTCGAGCGTACGCGCAAGAAGTGGCAGCAGAAGGTGAGGCCCTTCTTCGACCAGTTGTTTCAAACCCAGTCCCGCTCGCTTGACCAGGACGCAATGCTGATGGTGGCGGAAACCGAGGACGCGATTGCCGAAGCATCGTCGCAGCTCGTGGCCTATGGCTATTACACGCCGGTCATCGTCCTGTTCGAAGAGGACCAGGCCCGGCTTCAGGAAAAGTGCGAAGCGATCCGTCGCTTAATTCAGGCCGAAGGGTTTGGTGCCCGGATCGAGACATTGAATGCGACCGACGCCTTTCTCGGCAGCCTGCCCGGCGTCTCCTACGCGAATATCCGCGAGCCGCTGATCAATACGCGCAATCTCGCCGACCTCATCCCGCTCAATTCGGTCTGGTCCGGAAGCGCGGTCGCACCGTGCCCCTTTTATCCGCCAGCCTCACCGCCACTGATGCAGGTGGCGTCGGGTTCGACCCCGTTCCGCCTCAACCTGCATGTCGACGATGTCGGTCACACGCTGATCTTCGGTCCGACCGGATCCGGCAAATCCACCTTGTTATCGCTAATCGCCGCGCAGTTCCGGCGTTATGCCGGTGCGCAAATCTTCGCCTTCGACAAGGGCGGCTCGATGCTGCCGCTGACGCTCGGGATCGATGGCGATCATTACCAGATCGGCGGCGATGCCTCCGGAGACGGGGAGGGGAGGGTACTTTCCTTCTGCCCGCTGTCCGAACTGTCTACCGACGGCGACCGCGCCTTTGCATCCGAATGGATCGAGATGCTTGTGGCGCTGCAGGGTGTGACGATCACACCGGATTATCGCAACGCCATCTCTCGACAGGTCGGGTTGATGGCGGAATCACGCGGGCGGTCGCTATCGGACTTCGTGTCGGGCGTGCAGATGCGCGAGATTAAGGATGCTCTGCATCACTACACCGTCGATGGCCCAATGGGCCAGCTTCTCGACGGCGAGGAGGACGGTCTGGCGCTGGGCACCTTCCAGTGCTTCGAGATCGAGGAATTGATGAACATGGGCGAGCGCAATCTCGTTCCCGTTCTCACCTATCTGTTCCGCCGTATCGAAAAACGCCTGACCGGTGCGCCCAGCCTGATCATCCTCGATGAGGCCTGGCTGATGCTGGGCCATCCGGTGTTTCGCGACAAGATCCGGGAATGGCTGAAAGTGCTGCGCAAGGCCAACTGCGCCGTGGTGCTCGCCACACAGTCGATCTCGGATGCCGAGCGCTCCGGCATCATCGATGTCCTGAAAGAGTCGTGCCCAACGAAAATCTGCCTGCCGAACGGGGCGGCCCGCGAGCCCGGCACGCGAGAATTCTACGAGCGCATCGGCTTCAACGAGCGGCAGATCGAGATCGTCGCAACCGCCATTCCGAAGCGGGACTATTATGTCGTCTCGCCCGAAGGCCGCCGCCTGTTCGACATGGCGCTCGGACCGGTAGCGCTCTCCTTCGTCGGAGCATCCGGGAAGGAAGACCTGAAACGGATCCGCTCCCTGCATTCCGAACACGGGGCAAATTGGCCTCTTCATTGGCTCCAGCAAAGGGGGATCGCCCATGCCGATAAGCTCTTCCCGGTTGAATAGGATATTGCGCGTCGCACTCAGTGCGGTCGCTACGTTCTCCTGGACTCTCCCTGTTCCCGTCCATGCCGGTGGCGTGACCGGTCAGGCGACCGAATGGACGCAGCTCGCCAACAACGCCGAACTCATCTCGTTGGTCGGCAAATCGGCGGACCAAGTCAACAACCAAATCACGCAGATCTCACAGCTGGCCGAGCAGATCCAGAACCAACTCAAGATCTACCAGAACATGTTGCAGAACACGGCGCAGCTGCCCAACCATATCTGGGGCCAGGTCGAAAGCGACCTGCAGAACCTGCAAAACGTCGTTACCCAGGGGCAGGGCGTCGCCTTCTCGATGGGCAACATCGATGATGTGCTGAAGCAGCGCTTCCAGAGTTTTTCCGAGATGAAGGGTAACCTGCCGGATGGCGCGAGCTTTTCCTCGACCTACCAGACCTGGTCCGACACCAATCGCGACACGATCGCCGGGACGCTGAAGGCCGCGAACCTGACGGCAGAGCAGTTCTCCAGCGAGGAAAGCACGATGTCGTCTCTGCGCTCCATGTCGAAATCATCGGACGGCCAGATGAAGGCGCTGCAGGTCGGCCACCAGATTGCCGCCCAGCAGGTAGCGCAGATGCAAAAGCTTCGCGGTCTCGTTTCCCAGCAGATGACCATGATGGGCACCTGGTTCCAGTCGGAACAGGCGAGACAAGACCTGGCGCAGGCCCGACGTGAACAGTTCTTCGGTGGTAGCGAGCGGGATATCCGCGGTGGACAAACGATGGAGCCTCGGTGGTGAGCCCGCGTCTGATCATAATCCTCGTGGTGGCAGTAATCCTGGCTGCTGGTGGCACCGTGAGCTGGACGCTGATCCAGCCCCAGCCCACCTCGGTATCCGGTTCAGGTGCAGGCGCAACCGGTCCCTCTTCCAATGCACAAAAGCGCCAACATCGCGAACAGTTCTTTGGCGGTGATACCACCCGCGATATTCGCGGCGGCCAGGAGATGAAGCCACGATGGTAGCGGCGCCTCCTTCCCGCAAGTTTGAACTTGCTTTGATAGTGATCGGCGTTGCGCTGATCGCAACCACCCCCGCCCTCGCGCAACAGGGTCAGGTACTGACCACCCTAGAAAACTCCGTCGTCACCGCTGCCAAGGGCTGGGAAACGACCGTGATGAACGCGGCGCGGTCGCTGTTCTGGATCCTCGCCGGGATTGAGGTCGGGATTGCCGCTGTGTGGCTGGCGATCAATGCAGCCTCGCTCGACAGCTGGTTCGCGGAACTCGTCAAGCGCATCATGTTCATCGGTCTCTTCGCCTTTGTCCTCAACGAAGGGCCAGCGTTCGCCAAGGCCGTGGTCGACAGCCTCTATCAGATCGGCGCCGGCGGCGGTTCAGCCTCACCGGCCAATATCTTTGATGCCGGAATCCGCGTTGCGACGAAAATGTCGGAGCTGGCGAAGTTCGGCATCTTCGAGGACAATGCACTGGCGATCGCCGCCGTCTTCGCCATGGTCGTCGTCGTCGTGTCCTTCTCGCTCGTTGCGGCAATCTTCGTCGCCGTCATGGTGGAGATGTATGTCGGTCTGCTTGCCGGCATGATCATGCTCGGGCTTGGCGGCTCATCCTACACCAAGGATTTTGCCGTCAAATATCTGGTCTATGCCTTCTCGGTCGGCATGAAACTGATGGCGCTGGTGATGATCGCCAAGATCGGCTCCGATATTTTGCTCGGTCTTGCCGAAGCGCCGACGGCGACCTCCGAACAGTTCATCACGACGCTTGCCATTGCGGGTATCTCCGTCGTGGTGTTCGTCATCGCCATGTATGTGCCGCCCATCCTGCAAGGCGCAGTCCAGGGCGCATCGGTGGGCGGCGGCATGGAAGCCATTCGTCACGGTGGGCAAGCTGCCTCTGCCGCACTCGGCGCCGGGTTCCTCACGATCGGCGCGGCCAACCGGGGCTTTGAGGCAGCAAGTGCGGCTAGGGCAGGGGGAGCGTCACTGGCAGGTGCCGCCATGCGCGGGTTGGAAGCCGGCATTGGGGGAGCGGCCGGCGCAGTTGGCTCGGCTGCTAAGGACAAGGCCATCGGCTCGCCCGGCGCCTATGCCGGTTCGATGCTCGGCCTCGCCAACGCCAAGCTCGACCAGCAATCCGGCCGGCCCGGTACACCGCCGCCACCACCGCCGATCAATGACAAGAAATAAGAGGCTGACAGCGCATGGCTGGAACCACTCCACCAGACAACCCCTATATCGCTGCGCGCAACGAATGGAACGAACGCTACGGCTCATACGTAAAAGCGGCCGCCGCCTGGCGCATCGTCGGCATCACCGGCATGACCGTGGCCGTCATCGGTTTCGGCTATGCCCTCTATCAGAGCACGCAGGTGAAGCTGATCCCCTATATCGTCGAGGTCGACAAGCTCGGGACAGCCGTCAATGCCGGCTTTCCGCAACAGATCGAATATGCTGATCCGCGCGTGGTGCGCGCCACGCTCGGCAGTTTCGTCTCGAACTTCCGCTCCGTCACGCCCGACGCCGTCGTCCAGAAACAATATATCGACCGGACCTACGGGCTGCTGCGGACATCCGATCCGGCTACCGAAAAAGTCAATGCCTGGTTCCGCTCGAACTCGCCGTTCGAAAAGGCGAAGACCGCGACCGTGGCCATCGAGGTCAACAATATCGTCGCGCTATCGAACCAGAGTTATCAGGTTGACTGGACCGAATTCGAGCGCGATCGGCGAGGCAAGGAAACGGCGACACGCCGCTTCCGCGGCATCGCCACTGTGACGCTGACGCCGCCCCAGGATGAGGGCGTCATCCGTCTCAATCCAATCGGTCTCTATCTCCGCGACTTCGACTGGACAGCACAGCTTTGAAAGGCATGGCCCGAGCATGAATATCAGACACAGAAGACAACGGGCTGCCCTGGCCATCGGCCTCCTGGTTTTGGCGATCGCCCCCTTTACCGTCCTCGGCCCGCTGACTGCGCTTGCCGCAGATGGTGTCACCGCCAACGAGGCGAAAGGCATTGGGCTGTCGACCCAATGGCGCGGGTCGAAAGGCCTGGTCACCAAAGGCGCCGATGGCAAGGTGATCTTTCTTTACGGCGAGATCCAGCCATCGGTCGTCTGCTCACCGTTGCAGGTCTGCGATATCGAACTTCAGGGCGGCGAGGTGGTGCGCGATGTGCTGGTCGGCGATACGGTGCGCTGGAAGGTCGAGACGGCGACCTCGGGTGCTGCCGGTGGTCAGGCGATCCATCTGATCGTCAAACCCTCAGAGCCCGGTCTTGTCACCTCAATGGTGGTGACCACATCCCGGCGGACATATCATATCCAGCTCAAGTCGCATCCAACGCAATATATGGCCCGCGTCGGCTTCGAATATCCCGAGGATGTTTCCTCGAAACTTGCCGACGTCAACGCGCGGCTTGAAGCAAGTACGATCCCCGGCGCCGGGGTACCAGCGGAGCACTTAAGCTTTTCCTATTCCATATCGGGCAGTGTCGGCTGGCGGCCGACACGGGTCTATTCGGACGGATTGAAAACCTACATCCAGTTCCCGCGGTCGATCTCGGGTCAGGACGCGCCGGTTCTCTTTGTCGTTTCCGGCGGCCAGAACCGTATCGTCAACTACCGCATGAAAAACAATGTGATGGTGGTGGATTACAATATCGACCGCGCCGTGCTCGTCTCGGGCGTCGGCTGGAAACAACAAAAGGTGACGATCAGCAGGGGAGGGCGGTGATGAAGATTCTTGCCTTCATTCGACGCCCCCTGAACCGTATACCCGGCCTTGCTGCCGCCTGCATCCTCGCCATCCTCCTTTCCGGGTGCCAATCGATCGACACAGAAGGTCTTGTCACCAGCAACGCGCCGCCCGAAATCTTGAGCCCGGCGGCGAGCGCCATTGCAGGCGACATGGTCAGCCGCCTTGCCGAACAGATCGGGCCGGGCAAGGCAACCGTTGCCCTGAAGGCGGATACCTCACCCTTCGGGCAGGCACTGGAGGCGGCCCTGAAGGGATGGGGCTATGCCGTCGTCACCGACCAGAAGACGGATAGCGGAACGACCGTCGTCCCACTTGCCTATGTGATCATGCCATTCGAGGGCCAAGTGCTGGCGCGCCTTTCGACCAACAGCGTCGAACTCGGCCGCGCTTACACGGTGACGTCGACCGGAGCGACGCCGATGAGCGCGCTTTCGCTGCTGCGGCGCGGGTGAGGGAGAAGATCATGGTGCAATCCCTCAAACTCGGCGGCGCGCAGAACAGTCAGGCGGCATCGGGCATCCGCCGGATCAATCGCCTGCCGATCGTCGTCGTCATCGTGCTGGCACTCGCCTTCCTCGGCATCATCTTTTATGGGCTCGCGTCGCGCGGGCTTTATTTTGGGAAGGATGCCGGCCCGGACACCAGTTCCGGCGATCCCGCCTCGACCTTTGCCGATCAGATCAAGCGCGGCGTCACCGACGGTATTATCGGCGAACCGCAGCAGCAGACGACGTTTCAGCCGACACCTGTCGAGACGAAGCAGGTGGACGAAAACGTCAGCAATCCGCTCACCCCGACGCCGGAGCAGCGGCAGGAACAGCGTCGCGGACAGGAACTGGAGCCGGAGGCGGTTTGGCGGGCGCGTCTCGAGCGCGAGCAACAGGAGCAATATCTCAGGGAGAGACAGCGCCAGCGCATGGCAAGGCTCCAGGCGAACGATGCTGCCTATGACGCGCCGCTCACCATCGATCGCGGCAAGCTGGAGGCACGTACGGCAACAGACGATACTTCGGCCGCCAATACATCGACTGCGATCTCGACGACGGCAGGCGCTTCCGATCTCTATGCCGCCGCCTTGCGTGCCGGCCTCGGCGGCCAGAACATTGATCCCAATGGGCAGAAGAGCAAGGAGGATTTCTTCAACACGGACCTCAAGGACCTCGGCTATCTGCCGAACCGTGTTGTCCCGCAGCAGTCACTCTATGAGCTCAAACGGGGCTCGGTTATCCCGGCGACCTTGATTACTGGTATTAATTCCGACCTGCCCGGCCGCATCACTGCTCAGGTCAGCCAGAACGTCTATGACAGCGCGACCGGACATCGCCTGCTGATCCCGCAGGGCACGAAGCTATTCGGCCGCTACGACAGCAAGGTCTCGTTTGGCCAGAGCCGCATTCTCGTCGTTTGGTCCGATATTATCTTCCCTGATGGATCGACACTGCAGATCGGCGGCATGGCAGGGACCGATGCTGAAGGCTATGGCGGCTTCAAGGACAAGGTGAACAATCACTATCTGAAAACCTTCGGCTCGGCGGTGATGATTGCGCTGATCGGGACCGGGATCGACATGTCCGTGCCACAGAGTTCGACGCTCGCAACGCAAGACACGGCGTCAGATGCAGCGAGGCGGAATTTCGCGGAGACCTTCGGGCGGGTTGCTGATCGGACCATACAGAAAAACATGGATGTGCAGCCGACACTGGAAATCCGGCCTGGCTACAAATTCAATGTCCTTGTCGATCAGGATATCGTGTTTCCAGGAGCATATCGGTAGTTGGTGCGGGCATCGTCTTCGGGGTCTAGATCGCCGTCAAGCCTCGCCTGACAACCAGACGGTGATCCCGCGTGCGATCATGTTGCAGTCAACAAAGATTCTTGACACCTTCACCCGAATCTGAGACCGCTCTCAGAACAATTCAAATCTTCACTTGGGCAGCATCCCGCGCCCTTTCCAGTTAAGGATAACCTCCTCATGAAGCCAGTGTTGCTTGCCGGCGAATCATTCCACACAACCTTTCTTTCATCGAAAGGGCTGGAAGTGCGAGCCTCCGCCCGCTATTCGAACGGCGCGGTGAGGTTTGTCGAAGCCCTCACGAACAACGGAATAACGGTTGTTCAAATCGGAGGAGAACGCTGCGAAGCGGAGTTCCCGAAAACTTTCTCTGAGCTCGAAAAATATGCCGCCGTTATAATTTCCGATGTTGGGGCGCTTTCGCTGCTATACACTCCCGAAACACGCATCGGCAAAAGATCGGTCAATCGCCTGGAACTGCTCCGCGAGTGGGCTGCGCGTGGTGGCGGCCTAATGATGGCTGGAGGATACACCTCCTATCAAGGCATCGACGGCTCGGCTATGTTTCACGGTACCCCGATTGAAGAGGCTCTTCCCGTTACGCTCCACGCCGGCCCTGACGGACTGGAGGCGCCAGAAGGTCTCGACCCGATTATTGAGAAAGGCGAACACCCGATTCTTTCCGGGGTACCAGCAAGCATTCCCTATGTTCTCGGGCTCAACCGCGTTCAGCTTCGGTCGGATGATGGCTCGATAAATTTGGTCCATTGCGAAAGCCGTGGGCAGAAACTTCCGCTGCTGTCGGTCCGCCAATATGAATCAGGAAGAACACTGGCTTGGACGACCGACATTGCACCGCATTGGCTTTCCGATGAATTCATGCGTTGGGACGGTTACGACGCGCTGATGGTCAACATGGTTCGTTGGCTCGCGCAGGAGATTTAGACTGGGCGGCAAAAATGATGGGCAGGCAGTAACAGGTTTCTCTGCCGACTACGCCAGTGGGGCTCATGAATGCTGCATGAGGCGGCGGGGCTATTCTGTTTGAGAATAGAGCTGCCTGGTTCAGCCGGGATCCTGTTCCAGCACTTCCTTTAACATTCCAACGAAGGTTTGCGCTGCCAGCGAGAGAGGCCGGCGCTTGGGGATAATCATGCCGACTGAGACTGGAATGCGCGGCTCGAACTGACGCACCACGATATGGTCCAGCTCGTTGGCATCCCACACAGAGAAATGATCAACGAGGGCCACGCCCCGGCCACGCTCCACAAGGCGGCGAATGAGCTGGCTCTGGTTCGAGATCAGGGTATTTGATGGCTTGACGCCCTCGTCGGACAGAGAGCGGAAGATCGCTGCGCCGAACGGTACCGACCGTGGGTACGTCACAAATGGCTGGTCGGCAATGTCGCTCGACAGAACGATCCGGTGTTTCGCAAGCGGATGGTCCGGCGGCATGATGCAGACCATGGATGAGGTTTTAAGCGTCTGAGTCATCAAGTCGGATTCGTGCTCGGGATGGTGTACCAGACCGAAATCGTAATTCCCGCGACTGACATAGGTGTGGATCTTGTCGGAATCGAGCAGGTCCACCTGTACCTGAATTCCAGGATAGAGATCGTTGAAACGCTCGATCGCCATGGGGATGAGGGCGGTGCTGAAAGCCGACAAAATACCTATGTTGACATAGCCCTGCGTCATCGCCGTCAGATCAAGCGACAGGTTTTCGAACACGGTCAGCTCGTCCATGAGACGTGCTGCGTGTGAAAAAAGCAGTTCCGCCTCGGGAGTGGGTCGAAGCCGTCCAGCGCTCCGCTCGAAAAGTCGTACACCCGCGAAATCCTCAAGCTGTTTCAGCGACTTGCTGGCGTTGGGCTGGGTGGTGTGAAGTACGAGCGCCGCCTCCGTCACCGAGCCGGTTTTCATGAAGGCGGCAAGAGTGTCGAGATGTCTGAGTTTGATCCGTCTCATATCGCTCTCCTCGCATATTCCATTTTGGAATGGAAAGCTTGAATAATTGAATTTTACTAGATGCGATAGGTGTTTTTAGATCGTGGTCATGAGAGGCAAGGCAGCGGCATGAAGCCAAGGCCACAGCGCAAAGACCAGAGCATCATGGGCAATATCAGGGTCGGCATTGATGTCGGCGGAACCTTCACAGACTTTACGGTCCTCGACGACGAAACGGGCGGCATGCGTCACTTCAAAGTGTCCTCGACACCGCATGATCCGTCGGAAGCGATCGAGATCGGCATTACCGGTTTCGGCAAACGTGGGCTTCAATCGTCCGACGTGGTGCATTTCGGTCATGGCACCACGGTCGCGACAAACATGGTTATCGAGCGTCGCGGCGGCAAAACCGGCCTGTTGACAACCGAAGGTTTTCGCGACGTGCTTGAGATCGGCCGCCAGACCCGCCCGGACCTTTTCGACATGAGCGTTCGCAAGCCCGATCCGCTGGTCGTGCGCCCGCTGCGTCTTGAAGTCGCCGAACGTCTCGGTCCTGCCGGCGAGGTCATCGTGCCCCTTGACGATGCCGGTGTTGAAGCGGCCGCCAAACGGTTCAAGGAAGAGGGCGTAGAGGCGGTCGCGATCGGCTTCCTCCACTCTTACCGCAACCCAGCTCACGAACAACGCGCCGCCGAGATCATTCGCCAGCACCTTCCGGATGTCTTCATCTCTCTTTCAAGCGATGTTCTGCCGGAGTTCCGGGAGTATGAGCGCATCTCCACCACGGTCATGAACGCTTATCTCATGCCGCGCATGGACGGCTATCTCGAACGGTTCATGGCCCGGTCGCGCAAGGCGGGCGTGAAAGCCAAGCCTTATACCATCCATTCCAACGGTGGCCTGATGTCCACCGAGACTGCCCGCAATTATCCGGTCCGTACCTGCCTTTCCGGTCCGGCCGCGGGCGTCGTCGGTGCATCGCTGGTGGGCAAGGCAGCCTCATTCCCCAACATCATCACCTATGACGTCGGCGGCACCTCGACCGACGTCGCGCTGATCGCCAATGGCAAGCCGGCCTATTCCACCGACCGCGATGTTGCTGGTTACTCTATCCGCTGCCCGATGGTCGACGTGCATGTGATCGGCGCTGGCGGCGGCTCGATCGCCTGGCTCGATGATGCCGGCGGCCTGAAAGTCGGCCCGCAGAGCGCGGCTGCCGTGCCGGGACCTGCCGCATATGGTAAGGGGGGCACGGACGCGACGATCTCGGATGCCAATATCGTCCTGCAGCGGCTCAACCCAGTCGCACTTCTCGACGGTGCCATGCCGGTCGATCGCGAGGCGGCTCTCAGGGCCATCGGTGCAGTCGCAACGCAGATCGGGCGGTCGGTCGAGGACACGGCCTGGGGCATCATCCGCATCGCGGTCGCCAATATGGCCCGCGCGATCCGCGCGGTTTCGATGGATAAGGGGCATGACCTCAAATCCTTCGCGCTGATGGCATTCGGCGGTGCTGGCCCGCTCCATTCCTCACTCGTGGCCGCGGAAACTGGCCTGAAAACCGTCATCATCCCGGAATCTCCCGGCACGATGTGCGCCCGCGGCGTGCTTCTGTCGGATGTAACGCGCGACTTCGTCTCGACGCAGATCAAGTGGGCACAGGGCGAGGCTTGGCTCGATATCGCATCGGCTCTCCAGGGCCTGGAGCTGCAGGCGAAAGAATGGCTGGAAGCAGAAACCATCCCTGACGAGAAGCGTGCGCTCCAGCATATTGCCGAAGCCCGTTATGCTGGACAGAACCACGAAATCCGCGTCGAGGGCATTCTGTCCACTGCGGAAGATTTCACCACTCGTTTCGCCGAAGCCCATCGTGTCGTTTATGGGTACGCGCTGGAAAACCATCCGGTAGAGATCGTCAACCTGCGCGTCCAGGCGATTGGCCATGCCGGCCGGCCGCTCCAGACAGTCGACGGCGCCGCAGGCTCCATGAAGGACGCCATCGTCGGTGAGCGCGAGGTCTATATCGATCCGCAGGCGGGATGGCAGACTGTGCCGGTCTATAAACGTCCGGCCATGCCGCAGGGCGAGACTTTCACAGGTCCGGCGATCGTCGAGGAACTCACCTCCACGACCTACATCCTCCCAGGCCAGTCCGGCGTCGTCGATGCCTATGGCAACATCATTCTTAGCTTTGTGAAGGACCGTGCGTGATGCAGCAGCACGTCAAACCACCGCGCGAATTCGACACCATCGAAATGGAGGTCTACTCCAATCGGTTCATGTCGATTACGGATGAAATGGGCTTGAGCCTCGTGCGCTCATCCTTCTCGACCAATATCAAGGAGCGCAAGGACTGCTCCGTCGGCCTCTTCGACGGCCGTGGCCGCCTCATCGTCCAGGCCTCGCATATCCCGGTGCATCTGGGCTCCCTGCAGGGAGGCGTCGCGGCGGTTCTCGAAAACTACAGGCTCGAGGATATCAAGCCGGGTGACGCATTCATCTGCAACGACCCCTATCTTGCCGGTGGTTCGCACACGCCGGATATCTCGATCCTGACACCCGTCTTCTACCAAGGCCGGCTCTGCTTCTTCGCCGCCAATCTCGGCCACCATTCGGATGTCGGCGGCGGTGTTCCGGGCTCCTGCGATCCGAGCCAGACGAGCATCTTCGCTGAGGGCATCCGTATTCCGGTGCTGAAAATCGCTCGTGAGGGCGTGTTGGACGAGCAGATCGTCAGGTTGATCAGCACCAACAGCCGCGACCCGCTGGAGCGCATTCTGGACCTGAAGGTACAGATCGCCACCAACGAGATCGGCGAGCGCAAGTTAGTAGCGCTCGCCGATCAGTTCGGCATTGCCACGATCGAGAAAGCGATCGACGATCTGATCGCTTATTCGGAAAGCCGCCTGCGCAAGCGAATCCAGGAAATGCCGGATGGGATCTATACCGGTGAGGCGTTCATCGACGGCGACGGGGTCGGTTTCGATCCCTGCCGCATCCAGGTTGCCATCAAGGTGGAAGGCGACGGCATCACCTTCGATTTCACCGACACGGACGTTCAGGCGCGGGGCGCGGTCAACATCCCGAAGACCGCCCTCGACGCCACCTGCTACTACACGATCAAGGCGTTGCTCGATCCGTCTCTGCCGCCGAACGAAGGCATGGCCCTTCCGGTCTCGATCATCGCGGAAGAGGGCACTCTGGTTCGCCCGAAATTCCCGGCCGCGGTCGGCATCCGCTCGACGAGCTGCCAGCGTGTCGTGCGCGCCATCTTCCAGGCATTCGCCGATGTCCTGCCGAAGGAAAAGGTCTTTGCCTCTTCCGCCGACATGAACGCGACGATGATCTTTTTTGGTCCGCACAAGACACGCGAAGGCAACTTCGTATATCTCGAAACTGTCGGCGGTGGTGCCGGTGCCAGCCTCGAGCACGACGGCATGAACGGCATTCAGGTCCACATTACAAACACTTCCAACCTGCCTGCCGAAGCGCTCGAAATCGAATATCCACTGATGGTCCGTCGCTACGCGCTTGCCACCGGCTCCGGCGGCGAAGGTCAGCAAACCGGCGGCATGGGCATCGTCCGGGAAGTGGTCGCCATGACCGACGGCGTGCGGGCAAACGCGTCCTGCGAAGGTCTTCGCACCCCCGCGGACGGCGTGTTCGGCGGCGGCCAGGGAGAGGTCGCTCGGCTGAAGTTCGCGACGGCCGATGGCGCCGTCAAGGAATACGACATCTCGATCACCAACATCCTCATGAACCGCGGGGACAGCCTGTTCCTGCAGACACCGGGCGGCGGCGGCTTCGGCAGCGCGTCCTGAATTCACACGGAGAATGAACATTATGGCTCTCGAAAACCTGACGCCGAGCGACGAACAGATCAAGTCCGCTCCCAACCCGAATTACTTGGAAGGGGACTATCTGAAGGGCGTCCTTGAAATGGCGTTCCGGGATGGCAATCCGGTCGCGGAAAAGCTGGTGAAGGACGTTTTTTCCGCGCGCCAGATCGAATCCGTTTATCTTGTAGGCTCAGGCGGTTCGAACTCCTACATCGAACCGGTCAAATACATCCTCGACAAGTATTGCGACCTGCGCATCGAGCGCATCAACTCCACCGAGCTCGAAACGCGCCGTCCCAAGCCTGTCAATGAGACGGCGGTGGTGCTGATCACCTCGCATAACGGCGAAACCGAAGACGCGCTGGTTGCCGCACGCTGGGCGAAGACGACAGGCGCAGTCACGGTCGCGCTGACTTCGGGAACCGAAAGCGGATTGGCCAAGATTTGCGATTATCTGCTGCCCTACAGCAAGGAACTGCCGGGCATGCCGAAGACGCTGGTGGCATATCTCTTCGCCGCGCATCTACTTCAGCATCTCGGCAATCCGGTCGGCGCGCAGCTCGTCCGCGATCTCGAAGCGATGCCTGCCAGGCTGCACGAAATCAAGGATGCCGAGCGCGAGCGCGGCATGGAACTCGCCCGCCGTTACAAGGACGAGAACATCTACTACGTGCTATCCAGCGGCATTCTTTCGGCGCTCAATTACCAGTATTCGATCTGTATCTTTAACGAGATGCTGTGGCTCGATGCTTCCGACATCCATTCGGGCGAATTCCGTCATGGCCCCTACGAGGTGGCGGATGCCGACATGGCCTACGTCTTCCTGATGGACAATGGCGAGAACCGCAAGATCGACCAGCGAGCGTTGAAATTCACTCGCCGCGTGACCGACAAGATCATCACGTTCGATGCCGGCCGCTACGAAGACGTTTCGCCGCTCCTCTCGCCTTTCGTGATCGGCGTCACCTGGTACTGGTTTGCCCACACGCTTTCGGTGCTGCGCGAGCATCCGCTCAGCGTTCGTCGCTACATGTGGAAAGTCGATTACTGATGACGAAGATGTCCGTCCATGTCGTGCTCGATCCCGATGCGAGAATCCGCATCAGTAAAGCAATGCATCGGCGGACGTCTCATCCAAATCAAACCGCATGACAGAAAAGGCGGTCGGGGAAAGATGAAAGAAGAGAAAAAATATTCAAGCCTCAAGGTCCTCGGGCTCGGCGCCGAAGCGGCTTTTCTTGGAACGTTCGGCACGGACGCCGCCGGAAGGCATGTTCGCGCCACACTTCAAGGCCTTGCGATACAGACGTCATTCTGCCGGATTGTCGAACGTGAGAACGGGCATGCGGACGTCCACGTCGTTGACGGAAATCGTGAATTCATTTTCTCAAACAAGGGCGGTGTCGCGCGTGAAAACCCTTTCACGCCGTGTGATACTGACCTCAACTATGTGTCCCATTTCGACCTCGTGCATACGAGCTGTTACAGCTACCTGAATGCACATCTCGGAGCATTGAATGGCGCCAGCGCTCTGCTCTCGTATGACTTTTCCTATCGCTGGCAGGTGGATGAGCTGATCGGCACCTTGACGCCGCATCTCGATTTTGCAGCAATCTCTGCCGGCGATGTAGGCCGCGAACGCGGAATTGCAGCTCTTCGCGAAGCCGTTTCCAACGGATGCAGCCTAGCCTTGGCTACCTTCGGGCCGGACGGCGCCACGGCCTACAATGGCGAGGCATTCGTTTCGGTTCTGCCAAAGCCTGCCGCTATCGTTGATACACTTGGCGCTGGCGACGCCTTCATCACGGCAACACTTCTTTCTTTACTCGCGTCCGGCTGGACGCGAGGCGTCCGACCTTCTGCGGATGCCATCTCGATTGCGATGAACAAAGGCAGCCAGTTTGCAGCCGAGATCTGCGGGATCGAGGGAGCATTCGGTCATGCCGCTCCCATCGCAACCAACGAACACGTGTGAGAGGAGGTCGGATGCTCGAAGTCAAGAACCTCTCAATCGCTTTCAAGACCGGTACGGGGCTGAGGTCGGCCGTACGCAATATGGATTTCACCATCCGACCGGGCGAAATCCTCGGCCTGGTGGGCGAGAGCGGCAGCGGAAAGACCATCACATCGCTCGCAGTCATGGGCCTTCTGCCACCGAACGCGGCGGTCACCGGTGGCGAGGTTCTGGTCGACGGCGTCGATATCCTGAAACTGTCGTCGGCAGAGCTGCGCAGGCTGCGTGGCAGCCATATTGCTATGATCTTCCAGGATCCAATAGCGTCGCTCGATCCGATCTTCACCTGCGGCGACCAAATCGTTGAGGCGATTCTTTTGCATGAGCCGATCGGTCGCGGGAATGCGCGCCGCAAGGCCCGCGAACTTCTGGAAAAAGTGCTGATCCCCGATCCCGATCGCGCCATGCGCTCCTATCCTCACGAGCTGTCCGGCGGTCAGTGCCAGCGCATCATGATCGCGATGGCTGTCGCTTGCCGGCCACACATCATTATCGCCGACGAGCCGACAACAGCGCTCGACGTAACGGTCCAAAAGCAGGTGCTCGAACTACTTCGCGAATTGAATGCAGATGTAGGCGCTGCCATCCTGTTGATCACGCATGATCTCGGTGTCATCTACGAAGTGGCTGACCGTGTCGTCGTCATGTATGCAGGCGACAAGATGGAGGAGGCGACGACCGCCGATCTCTTCTCCAGGCCTCAAAGCGACTATTCCCGGGCGCTGATCGATTCTATGCCGTCGCTTGGTGGCGATGCCGAACGGCTGCCAGTGATCGAGCGCGACTCAACGGGCAAGGCGCGCAGTGTCCGGCCGGAACCGCGTCGCCGTCCTGCATCTTCTGGACCAATCCCGATCGAGGCTGACCGCCCCCTTCTTGAAATCCGTGATCTCTGCAAGTCCTATTGGCTGAAACCTTCGCCTCTTGCCATGCCCGTCGAGATGCGTGCCGTCGATCGAGTGAGCCTATCGGTCGCGCCGCGAACGACGCTTGGCCTCGTCGGGGAATCCGGCTGCGGAAAGAGCACACTCTCCCGCGCCGTTATCCGGCTCTTTAAGCCTGATTCCGGGAAGATCCTGTTCAAGGGAAAAGACATAGCAGGGCTTTCTGACAGGGACATGCTGCCGTTCCGGCGCGAGATCGCCATGGTATTCCAGAACCCGTACGGTTCGCTTAACCCGCGCCAGACGGTCGCCCAATTGGTGGAGGCGCCAATGGTGATATTCGCCAACGGTGATGCGTCGGAGCGTCAAGCGCGAGTTCGGACGTTGCTCGAAGCCGTTGGCTTGCCTGCAACCGCTGCTCAAAAGTACCCCCATGAATTCTCTGGCGGCCAGCGGCAGAGAATTGCCATCGCGCGTGCGCTTGCTCTCAACCCATCGCTCGTAATCTGCGACGAAGCTGTCTCCGCGCTCGACGTATCCGTCCAGGCCCAGGTGCTCAATCTCCTCAAAGATCTGCAGGCAGAATTCGACCTGACCTATCTCTTCATCTCCCACGATCTTTCTGTCGTGAAATATGTCAGCGATACAGTCGCGGTGATGCGGAAAGGCAGGATCGTCGAATCCGGCGAGACGTCCGCAGTCTTCAGTGATCCCCAGGATGCCTACACCCGCATGTTGCTCGAGGCCGTACCAACTGTCGGTTCGACACTCGGTGGAAAGGAGGGCGCATGAGTGCCTCGGTCGGAGCTCTGCTCCTGGTCGCACGAAAGTTGCTGACGGCTTTCATTCAGCTTCTTGTCGTCGCCACCCTCATTTTCTCCGTCATGTACATCATGCCCGGCGACCCTGTGCTCCTGCTGCTCGGCGCTGATAGCAACCCGTCGCCAGAGGCGATCGCCTCGATGCGAGCTCAGCTTGGCCTCGACCAGCCGGTCATATCGCAGTATTTCGTTTGGCTGCGGAATGCGCTGCATCTCGATTTCGGCAAATCGCTGACAAATGGATATCCGGTCGCCAACTATGTGATGCAGAATCTGCCGCGCACGCTGGAACTCGCCTTCGCGGCGATCATCATTGCAGCGCTAATCGGCGTTCCAATTGGCATTGCAGCAGCCCTGAAGCGCGGAAGCACGCGCGACACGGTGCTGACTTCGATCGCAACGATCGGCATTTCGGTGCCCGTTTACATCGTTGGCACGCTTCTGGTGTTGTTCTTCAGCGTCAAGCTCGGCTGGCTTCCGGCTAGCGGTTACACGGATATCTCGCGAAACGTACTTGAACATTTTCGTAAGTTGGCCTTGCCGGCCTTCGCCCTGGGCTTTGGCCTCGCCGCGTCGATTGCCCGTATGACGCGTTCTTCGGTGCTGGAAATTCTCGGCCGCGACTTCGTGCGAGCGTTGCGCGCCAAGGGCATGCCGGAGCGGCGGATCATCTGGCAGCACGTTTTGCGAAATGCAGCGATTCCGATCGTCACGATCATCGGCCTGCAGCTCGGCAACCTGATGGGCGGAACGGTTCTTGTCGAGGCCATGTTCAATTGGCCGGGGCTGAGCACGCTTCTTGTTGGAGCGGTGTCGGCCCGCAACTATCCGCTTGTTCAGGGTTCGATGCTCGCCATCGCCGCTGCCTTCATACTGATCAACCTGATCGTGGAACTGCTCTACAGTTTGCTCGATCCCCGCATACGGAGGAAAAGCTCTTGATCCCCGAGGTAATTCTCCGCGCCACCCGCAGCGAGCCGGCCTTCCTTGCCAGTATTCTGCTTCTCGTTGTTGTCATGTTCATTGGCATCTTCGGCAACTGGCTTGCGCCGCAAGACCCGTTCCTTCTCAATCCAGAGAGCGTCAATCAAGGCAGTTCGGTGGCTCATTGGTTGGGCACCGACGAATTTGGCCGCGATCTCTTGAGCCGCCTTCTCATCGGTGTCCAACCGACGCTGATGGTCGCGCTTGGCGCTACGTTGATCGCCGGATTTTTTGGGACCTTCATCGGCATCGCTGGCGCTTATGGCCGGCCCCTGACCGCCTTTCTGATCATGCGCGGCGTCGATATCATGCTGAGCTTTCCGCCGATCCTGCTCGCGCTGCTTGCGGTCGGTTTCTGGAAAAGCGGCGTCCTGAGCCTCGCCGTGGTGATCGGTGTCCTCTACATTCCACATTTCGCCCGCGTTGCACATGCCGCAACCCTCCAGGTCTCACGGATGGCGTTCATGGAGGCGGAGCACGCGATGGGCGCCTCCACCCGGCGGGTAGTCTTGACCGCGATCTTGCCAAACATCCTGTCTCCGTTGGTCGTGCAGGCAACTTTGACCGTAGCAGCCGCCATCCTGTTGGAATCCGGCCTAAGCTTCCTCGGCCTTGGCATCGTGCCTCCTGAGCCCTCCTGGGGCCAGATGATTGGGACGGCGCGCGGTTACCTTAGCCAGAACCCGATGTACGTCATCTGGCCTTCCCTTCTTCTCGCAATGACGGTTCTCGCCATCAATGTGGTCGGCGACCGGCTGCGCGACATTCTCGATCCACGACTCAGGGAGGAGTAACGGACATGGAAATCTCGCATCAACCAAGACAAGTAAAAAAGGGGTACAGCATGAAAGGGAAGATATTCGGGGTCGCTTTGGCCCTTGCATCGGGCGTCTTCGCTCAACAGGCGTTTGCCGCAGATGGCGGTTCGCTGTATTTCGGCCTATCCGGCGAACCGTCGACGCTTGAAAGCACGATCAATGCCGGCGCGCCGGCGCGCACGATAAGGCTAGCAATCCATCGCGGCCTCTTCAACTATGGTCCGGATGGAAAGCTCTCGTCCGAACTGGCGGAAAGCTATGACGTCTCCCCGGATGCGCTGACCTATACGTTCAAGCTCCGAGACGCAAAGTTTCACGACGGTTCTCCGGTCACGTCAGCGGATGTCAAGGCGTCCATCGAGCGCGTGACTGCCAAGGACAGCAAGGCGACCTATAGAAATGAGCTCGGCGTCATCCAGTCGATTGAGACGCCGGATCCCAAGACAGTTAAGCTTGTGCTCTCGAAGCCCTTTGTGCCGCTGGTCCATTACCTGGCTCTTCCGGAATCTGCGATTATTCCGGCCGCCTGGATCAAGGCGCATGGCAGCGATCCGAATGCCGCGCCAATTGGCGCCGGTCCTTTCAAGTTCGTCAACTGGGAACGCGGTCGTGAACTGACCGTTGAGAAGTTCGACAGTTATTACAAGAAGGGCAAGCCGCATCTCGATGACGTCCACTACGTCTTCTACGGTGACGAGAATACACGTGTGAACGCGCTGAAATCCGGCGACGTCGACATCATCGACTATGTTCCGTGGAAGGATGCCGCATCGATCGAGGGAAGCTCCGACTTGAAGCTGGCGAGCACCACCGGCCCGTTTATGATGCTTCAGTTCAATACCAAGTTCGAGCCGTTCTCCAAGCCGGAAGTGCGCCAAGCAATTTCCTATGCAATCGACCGTGCCACGGTGATCAACACCGCCTTCAACGGTCGCGGCACACCACTCTATGGCATCGCAATTCCGGAAGGCTACATGGGCTATTCCAAGGATAAGGCAAACTTCTTCAAATACGACCCCGCCAAGGCGAAAGAGATGTTGGCAAAGGCGGGCTATCCGAACGGTTTCGAAGCTAGGCTGCTTTCCACATCGCAGTACGGCTTCCACAACAACACGGCGATTGCGGTTCAGGCCGAACTCGCAAAGATCGGGATCAAGACCAAGCTTGACCTGCCGGACTGGTCCGGCCGCATCGCCAAGAACAACGCGGGGGACTACGATTTCCTTGTCGCCGGCACTGCAGGCGATATCGCCGATCCAGATTGGCTAAGTAACTTCTTCTACGGTGGCCAACAACTTGTGCGGCTCAATAATTCGGCCTATTTCGACGACGAGGTTATCAACAATCTGCTCGATAAAGGCCGCGTTACACTTGACCCCGTCGAGCGTGAGAAAATCTACAGCCAGTTCGTCGATCGTGCGCTCGAACAGTCGCCGTTCGTTTACCTGATGTGGCGTGACCAGAGTTTTGGTCTCAACAAGAAGGTTAAGGGCTTCACCAACATTCCTGGCTTCCTGACATTCCAATCAGGGTTCACCGTCGAGAACGTCGAAGTCGAATAAAATTGATGCCAAATGGAGCGACCGCCCCCCTGTCCTTGGAGCGCGGTCACTCCATCATTTTGTCGATTATTGCAAATCGCGCAAGCATCGATCGTCCCAATCAGACATATGGCGGTGCTGCAACGGACTTCCGGATTATCAGATGGGTTGAGAGAACGCGGCAGCGTGGTGACTCGCTCGGGTCGGTAATTCGTTGCAGAAGAACCTGGGCACTCTCAAAGCCCAATTCGTAGACCGGTTGAGACACGACCGTGATTGGCGGACTGGTAACACTCGTCCAGTCGGCATCGTGAAACGCGATGAGTGAAACGTCGTCAGGAATGTTCATCCCAAGCTGATGCAACGTCTTGAAGACCTGCAACGCCACCAGATTGTCGGAAGCTATGATAGCGGTTGGCCGTTGTTTACCTTGGAGGAGGTCGGCTATGATAGCTTCGCCCTTCCCACGGCGGCCCACACTCAGGCGAATGTACTGCTCAGGACTTTCAATGCCCGCCGCACGGCTTGCCTCGAGGACGCCCTCAATTCGCTCCATGACGGTGCTGAGATGGATTTGATGCAGTCCGCGATAGACAGGATCGTCTGAAACTGTAGCTGAGATATAGGCAATCCTGCGGTGCCCTGCATCAATGAGAGTACGAGTAGCGGTCAAAGCAGCCTGGCGATCGTCAGCGACGACGGCATCTACACTGAGACCCTGAACGGTCCTGTCGAGAAGCACAAGCGGCCTGCCGGACTGTTGTACTTCATGCAAATGTTCAACATCCTTGAAGGACGACGGCGCCACGATCAGACCGTCTACCCGCTTGCCGAGCAACACACGCACCGCAGCCTTTTCCCGCGTCAGATCCTCTCCCGAATTGGAAAGGACCACATCGAACCCCGCGCTGGCGGCCGCGTCGCTAATGCCGCGCACGGCCAGACCGAAATACGGGTTCTCAATGTCTCCGACGATGACGCCGATCGTGTTCGATTTACCCGTCGTCATACTGCGCGCAAGTTCATTCGGCTGGTAACCGAGCTTCTTCGCAGCTTCGAGAACCTTGTCTTTAACTTCCGTACTCACGGTGCTGTAGTTGCCGAGAACCCGGGCTGCCGTCGCTTTGGAGACGCCCGCGCTCCGCGCCACGTCAGAAACAGTTACAAGCCGTTTCGAAATCACTTTTCCCGCCATGCTCTCACACATAAGCAAAATGCCAATGAGCGTCAAGAATCGCGCATTGACAAATGAAACCGGTCTCAAGACTCAGTTGAAGGAACATGCGGATGGCAGCCTTGTCCTCTAGCCAACACGTCACCGTAATAGGTGGTGGCATTTTCGGCGTATCTTCAGCAGTGCATCTTGCGCGGCTTGGCGTTCGAGTAACGCTCGTGACCGAGGCGAGCTTTGCGAGCCAAGCTTCCGGGCGCTCGCTATCTTGGCTCAATTCGGCGCGGTTCCGGTCCGCGGACTATCACCGTTTGCGGATCATCGGCATGGACCGTTACCGTACTCTTGCAAGCCGCAACGAAGGCGCTCCGTGGCTGCGCTTCGAAGGCGGTTTGACGTGGGATGCGGACGATGCGTCGAACCGCATTGCCGAAGCCTTCGCATATGAACAGTCGATCGGTTACGACTGCCAGCTTCTCGATCCAGCCGATGTGGCCAAGGTCACGCCCGGCATCGATGCCGGCGCGATCTCGCGTCAGGGTGCTATCTTCAATCCGGGGGAGGGCTGGGTCGATCTGCCTTCGCTGATCGAACTGATGTTACAGGAATTTCAGACGCTCGGTGGTAAGGTGATCACTGATGCTGGCAAGGCGAGTGTTGATGTGAAGGGCGGCCGTGCAACGGGTGTATCCACGGCCAGTGGCCTGCTTGTCGAAGCAGATGCAATTCTGGTTGCGACTGGCTCGGCGGTGCCCAGCATGGTGAAGGACGCCGGGCATTTTATCGCGGATGGCACGCCGACCGCGCTTCTCGTTAAATCTAAGCCTTTCAGTCATGCCGTTCGTGCCGTGCTCAATACGCCGAATGTCGCGCTGCGACCTACGCCTGACGGCTCTATCGTTTGCGATTCTGCATGGTCGGAAGCTGCGCTCAACCGCAATTCCAATGGCAGCTACGAAATAAAACAGGACATGATCGACCGTCTCCTGTCCGAAGCTTCGCGCGTTCTAGAAGGCAATCCGAAGCTGGAGCTTGAAAGCTACCATTGTGGACCCAAGCCAGTGCCGGGAGACGGTGAGGCGGTCATCGGCGCTCTGGAGGGCATTCCGGGCTATTTCGTCGCCTTCAGCCATAGCGGAGCGACGCTCGGCCTGATTACCGGTGAGCTGATTGCCCGTGAGATCGTGACAGGGCAGTCAAGTCCGCTACTGGCAAAATTTCGCCCGTCCCGTTTCACGGATCAGGATCGGGCGCTGCCTTCCTGAGGGCAAAGGATTAGACCAATGGATGGCGGCAAAGGAGGTGCTCCAGGCATGAACGATACGGACGTTGCTGTCGAGCTTTCAGGCGTCGACAAATGGTTCTCCATCCTGCAGGTTCTGTACGACATCAACCTTACAGTCAGTCGCAGGGAAAAGGTGGTGGTCTGTGGGCCTTCGGGCTCCGGCAAGTCGACCATGATCCGGTGCATCAATCATCTGGAAAAGCATCAGAAGGGCCGCATCGTCGTCAATGGCATTGAGCTGACGGAAAACAGGCGTAATATCGATCGCGTCCGGCAGGATGTCGGCATGGTTTTTCAGAACTTCAATCTTTATCCGCACCTGACCGTGCTCGAAAACTGCACGCTGGCGCCACGCTGGGTGAAGGGCGTTTCCAGAAAAGATGCGGAGGCCGTCGCCCGCTCCTATCTGGAACGGGTGCGCATTCCTGACAAGGCCGACTTTTACCCAAGCCAGCTTTCCGGCGGCCAGCAGCAGCGCGCAGCAATCGCCCGCTCGCTCTGCATGAATCCGAAGATCATGCTTTTCGATGAGCCGACATCCGCGCTCGACCCTGAACTTGTTCGCGAGGTGCTGGACACGATGGCGCAGCTTGCTAACGACGGCATGACCATGGTGTGCGTGACCCATGAAATGGGCTTTGCGCGCCAGGTCGCGGATCGGGTCGTCTTCATGGACGCGGGCCGGATCGTCGAAGTCGCATCCCCGGAAGAATTTTTCAGCGCTCCGAAGGAAAGCCGAACAAGAGCTTTCTTGAAGCAAATTCTGCACTAGCCGTGTCGGCAACAGGTTTTTCCCCATCCGAGGAAAGGTGCGGCAAAAATACAAGAACGAGAAACGTTCGATCAACAACGATGAAACAAAGGGAACCGCAGCTATGACCAAATCAATCAGTATGATTTCGCGCACGGCAACAGCTCTAGGGACCATTGCCGCCCTAATGCTTGCCTCAGCACCTGCCTCCGCCCAAACTCTGCCCAAGGCCATCAAGGACGCCGGCATAATCCGCATCGGCGTAAAATGCGACTCGCCGCCGTTCGGCGCATCCGGCACCGATGGCAAGCCGGCCGGCATCGAGATCGATATTGCCAAGCAAATCGGAATTGCCGCTTTCGGTTCAGCCAACAAGGCGGAATTGAGCTGCGTCGCGACGGATGCCCGTATCCCGTCGCTGACCGGCGGCAAGATCGACCTCATCATCGCGACACTCGGCAAAACGCCGTCGCGCGAGCAGGTCATCGATTATTCCAACATCTATTATTGGGGCAGCAGCCGCGTCATCGTCCCGAAGGAAAGCAAGGTCCAGAAGCTGGCCGATCTTGATGGCAAATCCATGCTCATCATCAAGGGCGGTTCGCAGCTGAAATGGCTCAAGGAGCGCATACCGACGCTCGAATTTATTCAACTCAACACCAATGCCGATAATCTTCAGGCCCTTCAGCAGGGACGCGCCGACGGTTATGTCGGGGATGCCATCACCATCGCGACGCTTGCCAGCAGCTATCCCCAGTTCCGCGCGCTCGAAGAGCCTGTTGACCTCGGCTTCAACGGCGTCGGCATCCGCAAGGGAGAAGATGAGCTGAAGGCATTCGTCAACGGCGTGCTGAAGAAGCTGAAGGATGAAAAGTTCTACTCGAAGACCGTTCCGACCTACGTCAAGGATCCGGTCGTCGCCGCTGAAATGATCAAGTCCTTCGAGTCGGATCCGCCCGCCACGAAGTGAACGCCTGATGAGGTCCCGGCAGCCATCGCGGCCGGGGCCGACGCTCACCGTTAACGCGAATACGGATGGTGGCTATGGATTTTGCTTATATTCTCGAAGCCTTGCCGGATCTGATGTCCGGCCTCAGGATGACGCTGCTCGTCAGTTTCATCGCGATCCTGCTGTCTTGCATCATCGGCGTGATCGGCTCGATCATGAGGACAAGTGGCGTGAAGGCACTGGAATATACCGTCACCGCCTATGTGGAGTTCATACGCGGCACGCCATTCCTCGTTCAAATCTTCTTTGTATTCTATGGTCTACCCAGCCTCGGCTTGCGTTTCAGCATATTCTGGTCCGGCGTGATCGCGCTCACGGCTTGGGCCAGTGCATTCCAGATCGAGAATTTCCGCGCAGGTTTGGCGGCGGTAGACAGGGGAATGCAGGATGCATCGGCATCGCTTGGCCTTAAACGATGGCACTACGGCGTTTTCATCGTGCTGCCGCTGGCCGCGCGCGCCGCGCTGCCATCTTCGATGAATACGATCGTCGCTACGATCAAGAACTCCGCTTATCTGCAGGCAATCGGCCTCGTGGAACTCACCTTCGTCGCCGTCGACAGGATCGCCTATGATTTCCGGGCGATTGAGATGTTTGCCTCGATCTGCGTGATCTACCTGCTTTGCGTCTTTACCGCATCCGGCGTCGGTTCCATGGTCGAACGCCGCCTCAACAGACCCTTTGGCGGGTGGTAAGAAATGCTGCTTCTCGAATTCAAGTCCTTCCTGCTTGACGGTATTCTCAACACCCTGCTTCTCTCCGGTGTCATGATTTTGGGCGGCACCTTCTTCGCCGTCATCTTCGCGACCGGACTTTCCGTGAAGACCGGATGGGTCAGTCGCCCGATTTACGGTCTGGTGGAGTGCCTTCGAGACATCCCGCTGATGGTTACCGTACTGATGGTCTACTTCGTGCTTCCACATGCAGGGCTTTCGTTGAACCCGTTCTGGTCGAGCGCTCTGAGTGTTTCCGTTTGGGGCGGCGCGAACGGGGCGCACATCATCCGTGCCGGATTGCTCTCCGTGCCCATAGGACAGCGAGAGGCGGCATTGTCTTCCGGCTTACGCAGTTGGAAAGGGCTACTCCTCGTCGTATTACCACAGGCTATGCCCATCATTCTGCCGCCCTATGTCAGCCTCGTTACAGGTCTGGTACAGGCGAGTTCTCTAGGATCAGTACTTGGTGTGAACGAACTGCTTCGCTCGGCCCAGATCCTCATCGAGCAGACCACCATCTCACGTGGAGGTAGCCCCGCCTATCTCGTTTATGGCGCCATTCTCGTTGTCTATTTCGCGCTTTGCTGGAGTATCTCTGCTCTCGGAGCCCGACTTGAGCGACATTTTGCCCGCCCATATCGAAGAGACAGGGACCGGAAGGCGCAAACAGTGGAGGCCACGCCTGTAATTCAGACGACGACATAATCATGGCCGAAACGACAACGTTGCTTAAGATTAAACCTATACACGCAGATGCGTAATGCAGGGCTGATTATTTGCTCGCCTTCCGGGGTCGTTTTACCTTACCCGATGGCTGCTGCGCTGAAGCGGTGCTCACAGAGTCCCGCACGACCAGAGTCGCCTGGAGCAGCGTCTCCCGACTTGTTTCAGTTGTCTCTCCAGTTAACCGAGCGATAAGATCCTCGGTGGCGGCAGCTGCCAATTCTCTGATCGGTTGCGAGACGACGGTCAGAGGAGGTGTTACCGCCGCCGTCCAATCAGCATCATCAAAAGAAATGAGCGAGACTTCATCCGGGATAACCAATCGTAAATTTCTGAAAACGTTCAACAAAACAAGCGCCACAGAACTATCTGTGGCAAGAACCGCGCTGGGACGGTCCGGTGTATCAAAGAGCCTACGGACCTTCTCAGCCAACTTCTCAATGTCCCAACCGCCGAGAACCACCAGGTTGGGGTCAATCTCGATGTTTGCATCGTGCAAAGCGGCACGATAACCGTCGATGCGCTCACGAACGGACGAAATCAGGTATTCTTTCTCTCCGTGAGACGGAGCGTTTGAGACGAGCGCAATGCGTTGGTGCCCCTTTGCAATTAGCGATGCAACCGCTTGGTGGGCCGCCCCATAGTTGTCGATTGCAAACGTATCTGCATTGAGGACAGGCACGCGGCGATCAAGCAAAACCAGCGGGCAACCGCCGTCCCTGGCACGCTTTAGATGATCGACATCGATGCTGGACGTCGGCGATACGATAAGACCATCGACTCGCTTGGATAGCAAAACACGCACCGCCTCACGTTCAAGCGCGATATCTTCATCAGTCGTCGCTAGAATGACAGCGAAACCCTTGGCACTGGCGGTGTCAGTAATGGCTCTGATCGCGCGGGCGAAGTAGAGATTCTCGATATCGGCAATGACGACACCGATCGTCTTGCTACGCCCTGTCGCCATGCTTCGGGCCAGTTGATTGGGCTGATAAGCCAGTTTCTTCGCTGCGGCGAATACCTTCTTGCGCGTGTCGGCTCCAACATAGCCGTAACTACCCAGGACGCGCGCAGCAGTGGCTCGAGAGACACCTGCAACCCGTGCCACATCATCGATTGTCGGCTGGCTGCCTACGCGTTCATTTTCTTTCATTTCATGGTCGCCTCGAAGGTCAGGAAGATCGTCTCGTATCAGACCAAGACACCTTAAACAAATCTCTTGACAGCGGCCAGCAAAATATGGGAGCGGTATCACATGAGAGCGGTATCACACATCGCCGCCATATGAGGAGCATCATGACAAACTATCCAAACCTTGTTTCGCCCGACGTCGATTTCCGCCGCATCACAGAGGCGGCGGTCGCGCAGCGTGAACGTATCGCTAGCGTGGCACAGACAGCAGCCAAGAACATGAGCAACCTGTTCCTTGTTGGTTGCGGTGGCTCCTACAACGATTTCTCGGCAGCATCATACCTTGCAGATCGTGCTGCTGAATTCCCGACGTTCATTTTCAACAGCGAGGAGTTTAATCGCCGTCGCCCTGCATTGCTCGGTCCAAAGTCGGTTGTCCTGGTCGCCTCCCATAACGGCACGACTGGAGAGACGATCGAAGCCGCCCGCTGGGCGCGCGCCGCCGGCGCTCACGTTATTGGCTTCACAAAGAACGAGACCACCAACCTTGCTGCTGAATGCGATGAGGTCTTCACCTATAACAGCGACCGCACGATCCTTGCTCCGAAGCAGGTTCTGATCGGCCTGATGGTCACGGCGCTGTTGAAGGCCGCTGGTTCTAAACTCGATTTCACGACAATCGACCAGGCTTATGCCGCTGTGCCGGCCGCTTTCGAGAAGGCAATCCAAGAAGCAGAGGCTCATCTGCATGAAATCGCCAAAACCTTTGGTCCCGAGCCATTCACCTATGTCCTCTCCGCTGGACCAAATCAAGGTGCGGGCTACGGGTTTGCGATGTGCTACCTGATGGAAATGCAGTGGAAGCATGCATCCTGGTTCAATGCGAACGAATTTCTCCACGGTGCTTTCGAAGTCGTTCAGCCTGATACGCCAGTCCTGCTGTTCAAGGGCGAAGACGACACCCGTGCTGTGATCGATCGTGTTGAAACGTTCCTCAACAAGAACACCAAGCGCTGCCTTGTCGTCGACTCTAAAGACTACACCTTGCCGGGTGTACCCGCGTCAATGCGCGGTGAGATTTCTCCACTGCTTCTGTCCACGCTCTCGAAGCGCCTCGCCGAGCATTATCAAGCTGTCACCGGGCACCTGCTGACAGACCGCCGCTACATGTTCAAAACAACCTACTGAGGCAGCGACATGCGTATTTGTGGCGTCGGCGACAATGTGGTCGACCGATATTATAATCAAAAGCTGATGTTTCCCGGTGGCAATGCGGTGAATTTCGCCGTCCATGCCGCGCGCAGCGGAATGGATGCTGCCTACCTTGGAGTTATCGGGACGGACTCGGATGGTGATCTGATCCGGTCGAGCCTCCAGGCCGAAGGCGTAGATCTGACACATCTGCGTGTCAAGGACGGCCCCAATGCCTTTGCGACCGTTCACATGGATGACGACGGCAACAATCGGAAATGGGGCCTTTGCGAAAAGGGCGTGTCGATGCTCCAGCTCGATAGTGCTGAACTTGAGTACCTCGCAGGTTTTGATCTGGCTCATACGGGTGAGACGAGTCGCTTAGACGGCCAGCTTCCCGAAATCCGCGAAAGGGTTGCGATCTCCTTCGATTTTTCGGATCGTGATCTGGATTATGCGGCGAGCGTATTGCCCTACGTGAAGGTTGCGGCCTTCTCGCGCTCGGGTGCTAGCGAGACTGAAATCGCCCGGGTCCTCGATATCGCCCATTCTGCCGGAGTCG
The DNA here is from genome assembly GCF_053522725.1 of Agrobacterium sp. 16-172Ci. Lineage (NCBI taxonomy): Bacteria > Pseudomonadati > Pseudomonadota > Alphaproteobacteria > Hyphomicrobiales > Rhizobiaceae > Agrobacterium > Agrobacterium sp. 16-172Ci. Next base: position 10,742 of record NZ_JBNWBW010000029.1, on the reverse strand, counting down.
AGCTCGTAACAATTACGCAGGGAGCTAAAGGGGCGACCGTATCCTATAAGGGTGAAGCCCTTTTCGTACCCGCAGTGCCCGTGGATGCCGTCGACACCCTCGGGGCAGGCGATGCATTTGTCGCCAGATTGGCATGCCGCGTATTGAACGGCGTTCCACTCGTAGAAGCCGGTAAAGACGCAGCCCAATACTCTGCGCTAATCTGCGGGACGCGCGGTGCCTTTGGTCACGCCCGTCCTATCACCCGCGATATTCCTTTGTGAGAGCGCCATGACAGAAAACCCAGCAGACTCCAAACTGACATTTCCGAACGAAGCCGACTACACCAGGCGCATAGAGCGCGCCAGAACCGCAATGAAGGAGAACGGCATTGACGTTCTCGCATTGTCGAGCTTCGACAACCATCGCTTCTTTACCGGGCTCGACGGCATCGCATCCGTGAGGCCGATCTGGTTCGTCTTCCCTCAGGATGGCAACCCGGCGTTCATTTCTCCACGCATCGAAGCACCTGAAATTCGCTCGCAGTGTACCGTTCCGGTCGCCGTCGAATGGGTTGAGTGGGAAGAGCCAGCCAAGACGCCAATGTCCTTTTCGGCTGCTCTGGCAAAGCATATCGAGGCGGTCGCCCCAACAGCACGCAAGATTGGCGTAGATTTTGACGCCACCTCCGCGCGCAGCCTGGATCTGGTTCGCGATGCTCTCGGTCGCGATCGAATCGTCGATATTACTGACATCATCCGCGAGGTGCGCCGACGTAAGGATCAGGCAACGATTGACGTTGTTCGCCGTAGCGCCGATATCGCAGCACACCAGTTCCTGGCAAGCCGAGATGCAGTAAGGCCTGGCGTTCCGGAGTGGAAAGTTGCGCTCGCATCGCGCACGGCCGCGATGGAACGCGCAGCGGAATGGTGGAATGGCGACGAAGACCATTCGCCGCTTCTGCAGGGCATCCACGTCATGGGCTGCGGTAGCATCCGTTCCGGTCGTGCACACGCTGTTGCTGCGGGTCGCCCAATGCGCGAAGGCGAGGTCGTACAGCTTTGCTATTGCGGCCGCCCCTTCTTTGGCCACGGAATATGTTTCGATCGACCGCTGAAGGTGGGGTCAGAAGAAGTCTCGGATGATCTTCGCAAGATTGTCGATGTCGCACGCAAAGCGCAAGAAGCCGCGCTGGCGAAAGTTCGTGCCGGCGTTACGACTGGCGAGGTCCACGCCGCTGCGGTCGCGGTTATCGAGGGCCATGGATACGGCGGCGCTATGCAGCATCGCACTGGGCGCGGTATCGGCCTGTCAGATCCCGAATTCCCTGAGATCAAGGCCAACGATCCGACGGTTCTCGAAGCCGGCATGTTGCTGGGCATCGAGCCTGGTGTTTACGTCGATGGCGTTGGCGGCGCCCGTTTTGGGGACACCATCCTTGTAACGGAGACGGGCTACGAGCCGCTCACGCCTCTTGAATTGGGCAGGGACATCTAATGACAGACCAGTCGCTCCCCGCCGTTTCCTTCCATCGTGTCACCCGGCGCTATGGGCCGGTCACTGCGGTGAGCGGCGTCACCCTCGACATCGCAAAGGGCGAATTCTTCGCACTGCTCGGCTCAAGTGGTTCCGGCAAAACTACGCTTCTCATGTTGCTTGCGGGTTTCGACCAACCGAGCGAAGGCAAGGTGCTGATGTCCGGCACTTCCGTGACGGAGGTGCCGCCGCACCGCCGCAGCATCGGCGTCGTATTTCAAAACTACGCCTTGTTCCCGCATATGACCGCAGCCGAGAATGTCGCCTACCCGCTCAAGATGCGCGGCGTCGGACGAAGTGAACGAGACGAGCGCGTAAAAGCGGCGCTCAGTCTCGTCAACCTGACAGATCGCGGGGCTTCATATCCTATACAGATGTCTGGAGGACAACAGCAGCGTGTGGCACTTGCTCGCTCACTGGTCTTCGGCCCTGATATTTTGCTCATGGATGAACCGCTCGGAGCTCTCGACCGGAGACTTCGTGACCAGATGCAGCACGAGCTGAAGCGCATCCAGCACGAACTCGGCATCACCGTCATCTATGTTACCCACGACCAGTCGGAAGCCATGGCGATGGCTGACCGGATTGGAATCATGTCGGGCGGTGAACTACTTCAGGTAGCCGATCCTGAGACCATTTACGCAGCGCCTTCCAATCATTTTGTTGCACGGTTCATCGGCGATTGCTCGATCCTCCGGGTTACAAACCTGGACGAGGGCCGAGGATACGAGATCGCAGGGGGGCGCCAGTTGCTGCCGTCCCCGGCTAAGACGCCTTTCGATATTGTGGTCCGACCGGAAAGCGTTTCTATCCGCTCAGTCGCCGAAGCAAATTCGGACGAAGGCTTCGCGGTTCCAGCAACAATTCGCGACATCACCTATCTCGGATCCGGGTGGCGCGTAGCACTGCAAATTTCTGACGGGCAATCGCTGCTTGCCAACGTCATGCGAGGAGACCTTTTGGCCGGAAGCCTTGAGCCCGGAAAAAGCGTAATCGCGCGCTGGGCTCCAGCGTCCGTCGCCGTTCTTCCGACTGAAGGATGACCCTAAAGCGGAATGTTAGAGGAGAAGAAACTGTGGGAACGATCAAACAAAAAACTGGGATTTGGCTTGCAGCTGCGGCCGTCTTTCTTCTTGCTGGCGCAGCATCCGCTGCCGAAGTGGTAGTTGCTTCATACGGTGGCACTTTTCAGGATGCTCAGACAAAGGCTTTTTTCGAGCCTTACAACAAAGCATCGGGTGTAAAGGTCACTGCCACGACAGGTTCAGCCTACGCGAAGGTCAAGGCTATGGTTGAGAGCGGTAATGTGACGTGGGATGTCGTGTCCGCTGAAAGTTCGGCACATGCGAACGAGGCCAAGGACAGCCTTCTCGAACCGCTCGACTACAACGTAATCAAGGCCGACGGTGTCCCCGCCGAACTCCGCACCAAGTACGGCATCGGCTATATCACATTCGGCATGAACCTTTCCTGGGACAAGGCGAAGTTTGCGAATGGCGTTACGCCGGCGCAGTTTTTCGATCCCTCGGTGAAAGCTCGTCGTGCTGTTCCGCTAGAGCCCGAATACACGATTGAATTTGCCCTGCTCGCCGACGGCGTCAAGGCTGCCGATCTCTACCCGTTGGACGTCGACCGAGCACTCAAGGTGATCGACCGTGTCAAAGAGCAGATCGTTGCCTACAAGGGTGCCGCTGACACCCAGGCGCTGATCCAGCAGGGTGAAATCGATCTGGCCTACATCCCGAACGGCCGAGTGAATAACGCGATCAAGGCCGGGGCAAACTGGGCTTACGGTTGGGACGCGTCCGTCTCCGATACGGAATGGTGGGTCGTCGTGAAAGGTGCTCCGCACAAGGATGAAGCGATGAAATTCATCAATTTTGCTGTTCAGCCCGAGAACCAGGCGGAGCTGACACGAAACATCCCCTACGGTCCAACCAATGTCGAAGCGCTTAAGCTTCTCGATCCTGCGGTCGCAAAAGACCTCCCAAGCTACCCGGAGAATGCGAAGCTTGGCGCAATCCTCGATTCAAAGTGGTGGAACGACAATCGTGATGCAGTGAAGGCTCGCTGGTCCACATACATAATGAACTGATCGGTTTAAGGCAGGAGCAAACGACGATGACGCGAAATTTTTCAAGAGACTGGGAGCGACTCTTCCTACTTGCTCCGGTGTTTATCCTCCTCCTCGTCGCATTCGCACTGCCACTGCTTTACATCGTGCCCTCTGCGTTCGGCGGAAATGCCGCCGGGCGTTTTCTCAAGATTTTCGAAAGTCCGGTATACCTGAAAATCATTTGGACGACGGTGCGGATCAGCCTTGAAGCGACTGTGATAACACTCGTTGTCTCCTTTCCGCTGGCGTGGCTCCTGAGCCGGGCGACGGGATTTAAGGCGATGTTTCTCGGATTGCTGGTCCTTGTTCCGTTTTTGAGCAGCGTTCTGGTTCGAACCTTCGCGTGGCTGGCAATCCTAGGCCAGCGTGGGCTTATCAACGGGACGCTGCTTAGTCTTGGTCTTATTTCGGAACCCTTGCCGCTCCTCTTCAGCGAACCTGCGGTCATCCTCGCTTTGGTTCACTCTTCAATTCCTATGATGGTATTCGCCCTTGTAACAGTGCTTCGTCGCATCGACGGCCGCGTCCTGCTGGCAGCCAACACTCTTGGCGCGAACCCGCTCCGGGCTTGGTTTGGCATCGTCATCCCACTCTCGATACGTGGAATCCAATCAGGCGTCATCATCATCTTCCTCTTCACCATCGCCAGCTTCATTGCGCCGGCCTTCCTTGGCAATCAACGCCAGCAAATGCTCGCGCAAGTAATCCAGTCGGAGATCGAGACTGGTGCAGACTGGCCATTCGCCGCAGCACTTGGCATCACACTCGCGTTGATCGCGACAATCGTCGTCGCCCTGTTGAGCTGGGGTTTGAGCTTCTTCTCTCGTTGGCAAAGGCCAGGCTCGTCGCCTGCGAACCGATCGCAGCCGTCAGCGGGGCACGCGGACATGGATCTTCTACGTCGTCCTGTGGCATTACCCTCTGCTCGGTTTCAGTTTTCGACACTGTTGTCGAACGGCGCACGCTTGTTTGAACCAGTTTATCTTACATTGATTTCAATCTTCATTCTCCTGCCGCTCGTTGTTCTCTTTCCGGTATCGTTCAGCTCGGCCGACGTACTCATCTTTCCGCCTCCTGGCTATTCGTTGCGCTGGTTCGAGACCATCTTCAGCAGTTCAGAATGGACTAGCGCGGCAGTTACGAGCCTACGTATTGGTGTAGCCACTTGCTTGCTCAGCCTGGTGCTTGCCACGTTCGCCGTGCTCGGATTCGGTCGGCAGAAGTTTATACTTCAGGGGGTGTTAGAAGCCTTGGTGCAAGCTCCCCTCAGCGTCCCGGCCGTCGTATTCGCGCTTGGCGCATATCTTGCTTTCGCACGGGTTGGGCTTGTGGATACGGAAATAGGTATCATCATAGCACACACGGTGCTGATCTTCCCCGTCGTTTATCTTATAGCATCGGCGACTTATAGCTCGATCGATCCAAGGCTTTCGCTCGCGGCGGCAAGCCTCGGAGCAAACCCTTGGAGCGTTTTTCGTACGATCGTCTTCCCATTGTTGCTACCTGGTCTTGCAATCGGCGCACTGATTGCCGTTCTCCTTTCATTTGATGAATCGGTGGCATCGATCTTTCTTAGTGACCTTTCGGTCAAGACACTGCCGAGAAAATTGTGGGAAGGGATCCGCTTCAACACAAGTCCAGAATCCGCCGCCGTTTCCGCGGTTCTCCTAGGCGTGACGTGCGCCTTTATCGTCGTCGGCATCGTGGTCATGCTGTGGCGCAAGAGAGTCGCTGGCGCTCCGACCATGATTGGAGTTTTGGACACCTCCGCGGAAGAAACTTAGGCTTCCCAAGCCGATGTGGCTGCCGTCGGAATTCGCCGGCGGTAGCCGCTAGCAGCGGAGGCGGCATGATCGGGCCATCGGGAAATGTGGGGTCTGTCTGGCCTGCGGAGTGACCGACATGCGGAGTGGCATTGATGGTCTATCGGCGCGATCTTTGGTTTCCGCGAAAAGCGCGCTGATCGGGTCAAACTTCTTTGGTGGGACGGTCAGACGTTCTGCCTGTTCAACAAATATCTGGGTTCATAGTAGACCTCTTTCCTCGCCAGTTGATGTTCTTGTCGTGGGTTGCATTTGTCGTTGAGCAGGCGTGCGATCTTCGAGCCGACTGCGTTGCTTTTGCGGCAAGTTTGTTGATTGCCATTGAGAACTGACCCGGAGGGGGTGTGGATAAAAAGTTGGACAGCTTTACAAGTTAGGGCCAAGACTTCTTCGATATTCGATCGGGCTGAGTGATCCCAGGGATATCTTAATACGCCTCTCATTGTACCAGCGGATATAAGCGTCTATCTCGGCAACGAACTGTTCGATTCTAATAGCCTTCCAGTCTCGGGGATAGAAGAGCTCTGTTTTCATCCGGCAGAAGAAGACCTCACAAGCAAAGTTATCTTGTGAGCAGTCCTTCGGGGCATTGAGCGAATTAGGTTTGCTTCGCTAATCCGCATTAGCCAGCCGACCCAGCGATAATGAGCTCCGCGAGCGGAATGGACGATTGGTCGTTCCTCGCCGTCTGTCATGGTCTCAATGGCTGCATCAAGCATAGTATTCCCCCGCGTCTGGTTGCGATCCAATCGACCAACTGATGACCGTTCCGTCGAAGTAGTCGATGATGCGCGCAAGGTAGACGTTCCCGGCTGGGATATTGAACCCGGTGATATCTGTCAGCCACTTCAGGTTCGGCGCTTTTGCATGGAAATCGCGATTGATTAGGTTCTCGGTGCCGGACTTATTTTTCCCCAGGTATGATCCGAAACGCCGTCGGCGCGGTCTGGCAACGACCAGTTGCTCCTCCAACCCATCAGTGAAAATTAACGCGTATGATTTGAAACTACATTGCACCGAACGTGAAGCGGCTGGAAAACGCTATCTCATAATCGATATTACGTCGACAGGAAGTGTAGCCGCAAAGTTGAAGTGTCCTGATTCTTCAAAGTTGGAATGTCACTCTCCCCGGGCCTTAACGATGCCTGGGAGATTGCAGATGGGATTGATAGCGATGAGCGAGCGCGATCTGCAACGGATCGAGATTTTGTCGAAGGTGGTTGCCGGCCGGATGACCACGGTATCGGCGGCGCATGTGCTTGATCTGAGCGAGCGCCAGGTGCGCCGGCTGCTGGAGCGCATGCGGACTGGCGGGGCGGCTTCGATCCGGCACAAGGCAATCGGTCGGCCGTCGAACAACCGGATCAGCGCCGGGGTTCGCGATTATGCAATGACGCTGGTTCGCGAACGCTATGCGGATTTCGGGCCGACATTGGCGACGGAGAAGCTGGCCGAGCGCAATGGACTGCGTGTATCGCGCGAGACGGTGCGCAGCTGGATGACTGATGCCGGCCCCTGGCTGTCGCGCAAGCAGCGCCGGACGTTTCATCAGCCGCGGTTACGGCGAGAAGCCTATGGCGAACTGGTGCAGATCGACGGCTCGGAGCATCGCTGGTTCGAGGATCGCGGACCGTCTTGCTCGCTGCTGGTATTTGTCGACGATGCGACCGGCAGGTTGATGCAGCTGCGCTTCGTGCGCTCCGAAAAAGTGCCTTCAGCTATTTCGAGGCATTGGAGCTGTATCTCAAGCGTCATGGCGCGCCGGTTGCCTTCCATTCGGACAAGCATTCAGTGTTCCGGGTGGCGAAGAAGGATGCCAGGGGTGGTCAGGGCATGACCCAGTTCGGGCGTGCGCTCTGCGAGCTAAACATCGAGATTCTCTGTGCAAATTCGAGCCAGGCCAAGGGTCGGGTCGAGCGGATGAACCGGACGCTGCAGGATCGCCTGGTCAAGGAGCTCAGGCTTTCTGGCATCGACAGCATGCAGGCGGGCAATGCGTTCTTGCCGGGCTTCATAGAGGACTACAACGCGCGTTTTGCAATCGTCCCTGCCCGTCCCGACGATCTGCATCGGCCGCTGAATCTGGCGCCGGATCGGTTGACTGAGATCCTGTGCAAGCGCGAGCAGCGCTATGTCGGATCGCAGCTGACGTTTTCGTTCGAGCGCAAGCGGATCATGCTGGAGGAGACCGCGGTGACGCGTGGCCTGGTTGGCCGTTATGTCGAGACCTATGCCTATGCGGACGGTCGGCTGGATGTGCGATGGAAGGGACATTCCCTGCCCTATCAGGTGTTCGACAAGGACCAGCGGGTAACGCATGCGGCGATCACCGAGAACAGGCGGCTCGGTGATGTCCTGGCATATATCAAGGAGCGTCAGGACGAGCGCCCGGCGCCTGACGTGAAGAACAACAGCGATAAGAATGGATACATCAAACGCGCTCGTGGACCTGGTCGTCGGAAAGACTTCACGACCGATCCGGTTGTGATTGCGCGGCGAAAGAAAGCACTGTCGCAACAGCCGGCTGCGGAGTGAGGCGTCTCAAAGCTAAAGCCGAAGAGGTGTGTCAATCACCCGCCCCGATCTGATCTTGCAAGCGGGATCAGCCGCTCAGATCGGGGCTGGTCGGTGTTGCGTGTGGTGACATGCGGACATTTCTACTTTGCAAACCCGCGGACATTCCAACTTCCCATCCACAGGAAGAGCATAGACAAATTTTCGCATCAACGAACATTTGCACGGACACGACACCGTCATATATCCTGCCACTCAGCGCCAATCAGGGAAGGACACAAGCGCTTGTGAAATGGATACGTAAATAAATTAATCGGCTACAGCATGCCATTCCAAAAGTAATACGTCAGTGCTTGCGTTCAGAACCAATATGACAAAGCAAAGCGTTCAAACTTCAACTATAGGCTGCTTTCACGCCGCTTTCGTAAAATTTTTTGCACTCGTTTAAAAAAGATCCATAGACTTTAGAGAGTGGCGGTAGAATACGTGGCCCACAATCCATAGCCTTTTACTACACCTATAAATAGACCTTAACCAATTTATGCAATCAAATCCAACTCAAGCAAACAAACTTGCCTTCTTACAAATACCTCTTATATTTGTTAATATCCCTCAAAGACATGGCTCTATCTTCAAACCGTTTAAGCGAAGAGAGTTTTACTGCAACCGAAAACAGTTTCTCCTCACCTAGAGTGGACTACCGCAACCGCGTCGCTAGTCTCCAAGCCGAGATGAAAAAGATTAAGCTGGAAATTATTTTGTTGCACGGCTCGGCTAGCCATCGTTTTTTTTCAGGATTGGACGGCCTCCCAGACGTAAGGCCAGTCTTCCTTATTGTACTTCCAGATTCAGAGCCAGTGTTTGTCTCGCCTCGTATCGAAGCAGTTGTGATACGCAAGAAATGTACCGAGAAGGTCATTGCAGAATGGGGGGACTGGGAAGAACCTGGATTATTCAGGTCATTTGAAGATGCTATCGCCGATCGAATCAAAAAAGCGGCGCCACAAGCAGCAACAATTGGTATCGACTGTGATACAATCACTGCCCTAAATCTCGATCTCCTCGTTAAAAAATTTCATCCTATAGGTATCTCGGATGTCTCAGACTTAGTCGGAGATATTCGCCGCTTCAATGATGCAGCGGCCATGAACCGGTTGTCGCAAGCTGCCGAAGTTGCCGTACATAAATTTCGGGCAATCTTGGATGCGATCACACCAGGTATCGCTGAGTGGCAGGCGGCTCTCCAAGGCTACTGCGCTGCAACAGAGTGCGTGGCCAAGTTTTTGAAGGGAGATGTGAACTACTCACCCCTCGGTTCCAGCTTCACTGTTATGGGTAGCGGGCCCGAGCGCTCAGCGCATGCGCATTCTGTAGCTGCTGGACGCATTATGAGGGAAGGCGACCTAGTCCAAATTTGTTGCTGCACGCCGACATTTCTTGGGCAAGAAATTTGCTTTGACCGACCCGTAGTCGTTGGCACACTGGAATTGCCGCAAGCTGTAAAAAAAATCTTGAAAGCAGCGCGTGAGGCCTCGGCGGCGGCTTGGGCATCAGTCCGTCCGGGTGTGACGGCGGGAGAAGTGCACAACGCCGCATTGGATGTTATTGTCCGATATGGCTATGAGGAAGGAATGCAGCATGGCACTGGGCGGTCAATTGGTTCTGGCGGCGTTGGATTTCGTATCAAAGCCGGGGACCCAACAGTACTTAAGGAAGGTGACATGATTGCTATTGAGCCGGGAGTCTATGAATACGGTGTTGGCGGAGCACGCTATGGTGACACGGGGATCGTAGTGGATAAAGGATGCAAGATAATCACACCATTTCAGTTGGCTAGGGACTGACACCGCCCCAATATTGCTCAGTAATACTACTGAGACCTTTATTATCCCTGCGCGTTTTGTAGAATATCACAAGGATTTACCTTGACCTTTCAAAATAATAAAACACTGCAATTTATTGTTATATTTTAAATAAATTTTTATGTTTGTAATTTTCAATACTACAGTGATATTTTGAAATTAAAATTATTGAATTCGTAAAATACTGAAATTCAAGACAATATCATATAATAATTGAAACTTCGCAATTACATAGGCAGGAATACATAATCAGAAATACACACAATATTGCTTGCAGCCCAACGCAAATCACATAATGCGCAATTATTTCACAAACATAGTAGAAGCTCATCAGTTGAATGCAATGTTGGGACGCTCAATTTCTTCGCGGATGAGTTTTGCGATATGCTCAGGCCCAACCGTATCAGTCAAAGAACTCATGTTGGTAGCGGAAACAGCTAGGCATATATCAATTGCTCCTACACGATGGTCCAATCCGATATGATTGATAATCTGTGTTAGGCTCCCACATGCATGATTGGTCACATTGTAGCCAACAAAGGAATTAAACCCACGCTGGCGAGACATTGAGTTGAGATTAACGATGCGGCCAGAACCAGATTCAATCAGATAAGGCATGCATAGCTTTGTCATGATTAGAGGGGCCACGCAGTTGATATCCCATTGCTTTTGAAGCATCTCGACATTGATCTCTTTCTCGAGGTCAACATGATCGACACAGCCAGCATTGTTGACTAATCCATCGATCTTGTTGAATTTCGCGACGGTCGTGCTCACCCAATCTTTCATTGAGCTGTGATCAAGTGCATCAAAACAGTAACCCTCCGCCGAAGGCCGTCTGCCGTGATTTGCTGATTAGCTTTAAGTCTATACCTTATGTCATGCGCTACAGTCATTTCCCCCATTGAGGTT